>JAJVID010000074.1:13795-21435 GCA_022072205.1 Acidobacteriota bacterium | reverse complement strand
TGAAGCGGTGTTCGCCGATGACATTGCGCGCGCTGAGGACTTCCTCGCACGACAAGCCGCTCTTCTTCGATTCGGTCTGGATCATGATGTCGTTCATCGAGATGACACCCTGAAGTCTCCCCTCATCGTTGACGACCGGCAAACGCAGCACCTTTTCGCTCTGCATCGTCCTGAGCGCGGATTTGACATCGTCATTCGTATTGCACGCATGTACCGCGCCCGTCATCGCCTCGCGCACTGGAATATCCGAAGCGAGTTGGTTCCTGGTCGCGACAGCCATGCAGAGGTCACGATCAGTTACCACACCGATTACTTTCCCTTCACCGTCAGCTACCGGAAGCCAGCCACAATCGTTTTCCCACAACAGGCCGGCGGCGGCGGCCAGATTGGTATCGGGGCTACAGGAGGCCACATTCGTGGTCATAATGCTCTGAATCTTCATCTTACAATTTCCTTTCTGATTCGATGTTCCGATTGATAAGACATTATCGGGATTGGCCGTGACGCCGGATGTAGCGAGGCAATTCGGATTCCAGTCGCAGCGCAATGCAGGCTGCCACTCGCACGCAAACGAATCACTCGCCCCGCCGGAAAAGTGTAAGGAAATCATTGGCAAATCATAAAGAGTTCATAAAAAGAATGCGCCCTCCGCCGAGGCTCCCTGTTGATGACCAGCTTCGGCAGGCGGAGTGAATACAGACGGTTGCAATGATTCACAACAGTGAGGGCGCATTGAAAGCCGCCAGCGATACTTGACAGCGCACGCCGCCATAGGAATGCCGCTTGCTTCCATAGAGGTGAATGGCAAATCGTACTGAAAGAACAATTACTTATAAATGTGTTATGGCTGCTATTAAACAGAAATGAATAAGGTCGAGCGGGACAGGCGCTTTAAATAGCGCACATTCTTTGAACATAGCTTGGATGAAGGAGGAAACAATGAACAACATACCTATTGAACGAAATAGACCTATTGACCAGGAGATCAGACGGGAGCGTCACGCTATCGAAGAGGCCGGCGGCGGATCAGTCGTCGAAAGCATTGGCGGTGTCGGCGCGCTGGTTCTCTCAATTCTCGGTCTGGTCGGCTTCATTCCGATCTCGATGGCGTCAATCGCCTCCATTGCGGCGGGCGGCGCGTTGTTGATCGGCGGCGGGACGATGGCTTCGCAGTATTCGCACATCTTCGGCGGAGCGCGCCAGAGCCTGAGTCGCAACATCATCGGCGGCGGCATGGCGATGGAATCGCTGGGCGGCGTCGCGGCGATTGTGCTCGGCATCCTGGCGTTGCTCGGAATCCATCCGATAGTTCTGCTGAGCGCTTCCGCCATCGTGCTCGGCTGCTCGCTGCTGCTGGCGAGCGGAGCCATGGCCAAACTGACCGCGATGCCGATCAGAGAATCAGCCGGGCCGGGGTCTTACCCGGAGCATACGCATTACATCATGCGCGACACGCTCTATGCGGCCAGCGGCTCGGAGGCGCTGATCGGAGCGGGCGCGATTGTGCTGGGCATCCTGGCATTGGCGGGTTTCTCGCCGGTGACTCTGATTCTGGTTGCTCTGCTCGCGGTTGGCGCTTCGATTTTGCTGGCCGGATCGGCGGTGGCCGGGAGAATGTTCGAAAGCATCCCTCACTGATAGTTGGTGAGAATTTCCAGGATCGTATGCGGCTCGCGCGGATATCCGATAAAACAATGCCCCACGATAGGGCCTTTCGGGCGAGCCGCATCCGGGCGCTGTTATCAATTTTCAAACGCCATCAGGCGGGATCACGAATTTCTTTCTCTGCCGCTAAATCAGACCACGCAACATTGGTACAGAGAGACCAACCGCAGAGGGTCGCAGAGGAACGCAGAGAACGATCCAGACAGGTCTTTCCCCTGCGTACCTCTGCGCACTCTGCGGTGGGTTGTGCCAATCTTTGCTGCTCCGATTTAGGGGAATTTCTGTGGGTTAAATCGAAAAGCCGATTTTTCTGTCTGGTGTTTTTCTATTGAACCTGCCTGCAACAAAAAAATACCTGACAGAAAAGCTGAAGCCGGGCTGAGCTTCTGGTGGGCGATCCGGCGGATTTCGAGATGAGATGCGCAGAACGAATTTTCAACCGCAACAAAGTCCGAATCCCGCTACGCAACGTTTCATCTTCGCCACCGGCATCGAATGCAGCTATCCCACGATTCAAACTCCGGAGGGCCGCGCGCGGGTGGATGAGATGGAGAAGTGCGGCCATTACGAGCGATGGCGTGAAGACCTGGAACTGACGCGCGAGATGGGATTGCATCACCTGCGTTACGGGCCGCCTTATTACCGGATGCACACTGGGCCGGGCCGGTACGATTGGTCGTGGACGGACATGGTCTTTCCTCAAATGCGGAGGCTGGAGATTACGCCGATTATGGACCTCTGCCATTTCGGCGCGCCGGACTGGATCGGCGACTTTCAGAATCCTGACTTCCCGCGTTACTTCGCGGAATACGCGCGCGCGTTCGCCGAACGTTATCCCTGGGTGTGGCGCTACACGCCGGTCAACGAGATGTACGCCGCCGCCGTCTTCAGCGCCGATTATGGATGGTGGAATGAATGCCTGTCGTCAGACCGCGCCTTCGTGACGGCGCTCAAGCATCTGGCGCGCGCCAACGTCGAAGCCATGCTCGCCATCCTGCAAATACGCCCGGACGCGCAATTCATCCAGAGCGAGTCGTCGGAATACACTCACGCCACACACCCGGAGTTGGTGGATGAGGCCGAGATGTACAACGAGCGCCGGTTCCTCTCTCTCGATCTCAACTATGGCCATCGCGTCAGCTCGATGATGTACCGCTACCTGATGGACAACGGGATGACCGAGGAGGAATACGATTTTTTCATGTCGCGCAACCTGCGCGAGCATTGCGTGATGGGCAACGATTATTACGTGTCGAACGAACATCTGCTGGTGAATGAAAAGCTCAGAGAGAAGAGCGGCGAGATTTTCGGTTACTACGTGATCACGCGCGAATACTACGACCGTTACAACCTGCCCGTCATGCACACCGAAACGAACAGGGACGAGCCGGACGCCGTGCAGTGGTTGTGGAAGACCTGGGCCAACATTCAGCGGCTGCGGAAGGACGGCGTGCCGCTGGTCGGGATGACCTGGTACAGCCTGACCGATCAGATGGATTGGGACACGGGCCTGAGCCAGAACAACGGGCGCGTCAACCCGCTCGGCCTTTACGACCTCGACCGGAAGATTCGCCCCGTAGGACGCGCTTACCAGAGGCTGATCAAGCAGTGGAAAGACATCCCGCTGTTGCCGAATGGCCCGCTTACGCTGACCGGGCGTTGGGGCGAAACCTGGTTACAAGCCGGTTACCCACAGGACGCGAAGGAAAATCGTTGATTCAGCCAATTTCCGCGCGCTCACCCATTCATTTTTTTCATCCTCACCTCCGCAATCTCTTCTGCTGAGTTGACAGCAAACCCGGATTACAGCATTCTGTAAGCAGAAACGTATTCTGCTGAGTAGAATCAATGGCGAAAGATCACTACATCGAACTGGTCGGGAAAGTCGTGACGCTGCTGGAGACGCTGCGCGACGAGCCGGAGGGGCTGAGCCTGCAGGAGCTATCCGACCGCGCCGGCTTCGTCAAAAGCTCGGCGCATCGAATCCTCAACAGCCTGAAAAAACATGGCTACGTCGAGCAGGAAAGCGTTGGCGGGCCTTACCGGCTGGGATTGCAGGTGATGACGTTGGCGCGCGGGTTGAATGGACGGAGCGGATTGGTCGAGATGGCGAAGCCTTATTTGCGCGAGATGGTGGAGACGTTCGATGAGAGCGCCTATCTGGCCGTGCTGCGCGGCGACCGGGGCGTGTTCGTCGAGGTGCGGGAGACGCGCCGCGACTTCCGGCTGGTCGGGCCGCTGGGCGCCGAAGTGCATTTTCACGCGACGGCCGCGGGGAAGGCGATGGCGGCTTTTCTTCCGCCATCGCGTCAGGCCGGACTTCTGAAGAATCTCAAGGCGGAACAACAGACAGCCAAAACATTGACCAGAAAATCCGAGATTGAACAGGAGTGGGAGAAGGTCAGGCGGCAGGGATACGCCATCAACAATGAAGAGACGATTGTCGGAGCGGTCTTCCTGGCGGCGCCCGTCTTTGACGCGCACAACGAAGTCTGTGGCAGCGTCAGCGTCGGCGTCCCGAAACCGCGCTACTCTGCTGAGCTGGGAAAAAAGATTGCTGAACATCTGAAAGACGTCTGCCGGCGGCTTTCGGAGACACTGGAAGCCGTAGGCTACACGCATTAGGCCCGCATTTTCGATTGTGGGTTGCGGATTGCGGATTGCGGATTGAACGCGCCGCAATCCGCGATCCGCAATCCGCAATCCACAATCAAGTAAGGAGCGACCATGAGCAAGCGATCCATCATCTCTCTCTTCTCCATCCTCGCGCTGTTTTCGATTCTTGTGGCCTCTGCCGCGAGCGTCGCGGCGCAAGTCACGACCGTCACGATTTCGGGAACCGTCAGCGACTCTGCGGGAGCGGCGCTTCCGAACGCGCAGGTCACGGCGATCAACACCGAAACCAATTTTTCGCGCACTGCCGCGACCGATTCTTCAGGTCAATACTCAATCCAGTTTCTGCCTATCGGCCTTTACCGGCTGGAAGTTTCGGCGAGCGGCTTCAAGAAATTCGTACAGTCCGGCATCGTGCTCGAAATCAATCGCAACGCGCGCATTGATCCGGCGCTCGAAGCGGGCGCGGTGACCGAAACCGTTTCAATCACCGGCGACGCGCCGCTGGTCGAAACCAATAACGCCACGTTGGGGCAGACCACCAACAACGAGGAGATCACGCGACTGCCGCTTGTCAACCGCGACGTTTACACGCTGCTGGAACTGACGGCGGGCGTGGATTCGACCACGAACAGCAATATCTTCGGCTCGCCCGCGCAGACCACGACGGTCAACGGTTCGGCCAATTCCGGCGGCGGCACCGTCAATTACTATCTCGACGGAGGCAGCAACACGAACGGGCTGCGCAACACCGGCAACAGCTTGCCGAATCCCGACGCGGTGCAGGAGTTTCGCGTCATCACCAACAGCTACTCGGCGGAGTATGGCCGTTTCGCGGGCGGAGTCGTTGACGTTGTCACCAAGTCGGGAACGAATCAATGGCGCGGTTCGCTATTTGAATTCATCCGCAACGACGCGCTCAACGCCGGACGCTGGACGCCGGGCATCAGCACGTTGCGCAAAGAGGTGTTGCGCCGCAATCAATTCGGCGGCAGCTTTGGCGGGCCGGTCATTCGGGACAAGACGTTCTTCTTTGTCAGCTATTCGGGCCTGCGTCAGCGACGCCCGGTCTTCTCCAACACGGGACTGCCAACAACACAGGCCGAACGCAATGGCGTATTTTCCAGCCGTATCAAAGATCCGGCCAAGACGGGCGCTTGCACCGCGACCGATCAGACGGCGTGTTTTCCGAACAACACCATCCCGACCAATCGCTTCGATCCGGTGGCGGTGCGCATCATGAACGAATGGATCCCGCTGCCCAATCTGCCCAACAACGCTTACGAGGCGCAGCAGACGCGTCCGCTCGATACCGATGAGATTCAAATCAAGATGGATCACGCGCTGACGAGCGCGCATCAACTGGCGGGCAGCTACTTTTTCCAGACCGGCTCGGACATCGAGCGGCTGCGCGGCAACCTGCCCTGGGTTGATCGCGCTTTCACCTGGAAGCAGCACAACATCAACCTCGGCGACACGTGGACGATCAGCCCGACGATGATCAATCAATTCCGCATCACCTACGTGCGATTGTTCGGCGGGCGGCTCAACTTGCCGGAGAAGGCGCTCGGCGACTACGGCTCGAAGTTCAACGTGCAGGGGCCGAAGACGCTGCCGCAGATTGAAATCGCCGGGCGCGTCACGCTAGGCGTCGCAATCGGCGGGCCGGTGGGCGGCAGCAACCTGTATCAGATTCGCGATGTCTTCAGTTGGACGCGCGGCAGCCACAACCTGAAATTCGGCGGCGAGGCGTCGCTCGAAAAATTGATCCAGGATACGACGCTCAACAACTACGGCATCTTTCGGTTCAACAGTAACAACACGCGCGGCACGGGCAACGCGATGGCCGACTTCCTGCTCGGGCTGCCTTTGAACTTCAACCAGGACGCGCCGATCACCAAGATTGACAGCGGCTGGTACACGGGGCTGTTCATTCAGGACGACTTCAAGATTCATCCGCGACTGACGCTCAACCTGGGGCTGCGCTACGACCTGCAACTGCCTTTGAAGGATCCGCTCGACCGCAAACTGACGTTCGTGCAGGGCCGACAATCGAAGGTCGTGCCGAACGCTTTTCCGGGCATGCTCTTCCCGGGCGATGAAGGCATCGGGCGCGGAATCGTCGCAGCCGACAAAAACAATTTCGCGCCGCGCATCGGTCTGGCGTGGGATCCGGCGGGCGACGGCAAGACTGCGGTGCGCGCGGCCTTCGGCGTCTTTTACGGCAGCATGGGCGGCAATATGTGGAACGGTACGGCGGACAATCAGCCGTTCTCGATCCGCCAGCAATTCACCAATCCCGGCACGCTGACCGATCCGTACATCTTTCAGCCGGGCGGCGTATCGCCGTTCCCCTACTCCTATTCGCCGAACAATATCCGGTTCATTCTGCCGGCGGCCATCGGCGGGCCGAGCCTGGATTTTCGCATCCCTTACGTCTACCAGTTCAATCTGACCGTGCAGCGGCAGTTGACGAAAGACCTGGGCGTGACCGCCGCTTACGTCAGCACGCTCGGCCACAAATTCCGGCTCAATCGGGACAACAACTATCCGGTCTTCCGCGCGGGGGCGACGACCGGCAACGTCAATGCGCGGCGCCCGATTTTGCCCGGGCAACTCGGCGCCATCACGTTGATCGAATCCATCACCAACAGCGCCTATCACGGCTTGCAACTGACGGCGGAGAAGCGGCTGTCGCGCAACTTTTCCTTCAAGGCTTTCTATACCTTCGGCAAGGCGCTCGATTCCGCCGGTTCGCAAAGCGACACGAGCGATTCAGTGCAGAACTTCAACAACATCGCGGCTGAACGCGGTCGCGCCGATTCCGACCGGCGGCACAACTTCGTGCTGTCGGGCATCTGGCGGTCGAATTATTTCAAGGATAAAAACCCGTTCGCGCGCCACTTACTGGACGGCTGGTCGCTCTCGGCCATCGTGACGATGCGCAGCGGCAGGCCGCTCACGATCACGAACGGCTCCGACGCCAATGTAGACGGCAACAACAACGACCGCGCCAACCTGATCGGCGATCCGGTTCTCGATCACAACCGCTCGCGCAGCGAAGTCGTCGCCCGCTGGTTCAACACGGCGGCTTTCGCTCAAACTCCCGTCGGGACGGACGGAACCGCCGGACGCAACATCATTGACGGGCCGGGGCTGAAGAACGTTGACCTGGGAATCTTCCGCGACTTCAATCTCACGGAGCGATTCAGGCTGCAATTCCGCGCCGAGGCGACAAACGCGCTCAACATCGTCAACCTGAACAATCCGGTGACGAGCCGCAATTCGTCTCAATTCGGACAGATTCGGGATGCGCGCACGATGCGCGAAGTGCAGCTTGGGTTGCGGCTGACGTTCTGAGC
>JAJVID010000074.1:4140-13695 GCA_022072205.1 Acidobacteriota bacterium | reverse complement strand
CAAACGCGCTCAACATCGTCAACCTGAACAATCCGGTGACGAGCCGCAATTCGTCTCAATTCGGACAGATTCGGGATGCGCGCACGATGCGCGAAGTGCAGCTTGGGTTGCGGCTGACGTTCTGAGCGGCGTTGATCCACGAAGCCGCGCGAAGTTCGCCCAGAAGAACTGGCGCTTGCCTCGCACGGCTTCGTGGGTGATTAAGCTTTGGAGAAAACATGAAAACCAGGACTAACTCACGAATAATTCAGGCGGTCCTCGCCATCGCCGGACTGCCGGTTTTGCTGGGAACAACTTTGCCGCAGGCGGCGACGCAACCGCCGCCGCTGCGGCTGGGCATCATCGGCCTCGACACTTCGCACGTGCTGCGTTTCACCGAACTGCTCAACGACCCGTCGCGGCCTGACCATGTGCCGGGCGCGCGTATCATCGCGGCGTTCAAAGGCGGCAGCCCCGACATGGAACAGAGCGCCACGCGCATCGAACGCTTCACCGCCGAGGTCAGAGACAAATGGAAAGTCGAACTGGTCGGTTCGATTGAAGAGCTTTGCCGGAAAGTTGACGCCGTGCTGCTGCTGAGCGTTGATGGCCGCGCGCATCTGTCGCAGGTCAAGCCGGTCTTCGCCGCAAAGAAGCCGGTATTCATTGACAAGCCCTTCGCCGCCAGTTTCCGCGACGCGCGCGAAATCGTCCGCCTGGCGCGCGAATCGGGCACACCTTTTTTCAGTTCGTCATCGCGACGCTTTTCAGCGGAGATCGAGGCGCTCAAAAACAACCGCAGCTACGGCGACGTGCTGGGCGCGATCACTTACGGCCCAATGCCGATTGACCGCACGCATCCCGATCTTTTCTGGTACGGCATTCACAGCGTCGAATCGCTTTACGCGCTGATGGGGCCGGGCTGCGAAACCGTGACGCGCACGCACACTGCCGGAGCCGACGTCGTCACCTGCAGATGGAAAGACGGGCGCATCGGCACGATGCGCGGCAATCGCGAAGACAGGAATTACGGCGCGATTGTCTTCGGCAGCAAAGGCGTGATGAGTTCAAAGGACGCCAGCGAAGAGGCGAAGAAAGCGGAGGCGAACAAAGAAGCGCGCTCCGGCTATTACGGCGGAGTCTCCGCCGTCGTGAAATTTTTCCAGACGAGAACGCCGCCGGTTTCACCCGAAGAGACGCTGGAACTCATCGCGTTTATGGAAGCCGCCGAGATCAGCAAAGCGCGCAACGGCGCGCCCGTCACGATCAGGGAAGTAATGCAACAAGTGAGTCAATAATCGGCAAGGAGGCCCCGTGTATAAATCATCTTTGCGTTGGAGAAGTCTCTTCATTCCCCTCGCTCTGCTTGTTCTGCTGCCGTGTTTCGCCCGCGTCATCGGCGAGCGCTCAGTTGATGGCAAAGCGCGCCAGCGGCGATTGCTTTACGTCGCCGCGCCCGGCATCCGCAGCTACCTCGAACACGGCGGTCACGGGCTGCTGGTCTTCGACATTGACGACGGGCATCGTTTCGTCAAACGCATCCCGACCGCCGGACTCGACCCGACGGGCAAGCCGCTCAGCTCGAAAGGCATCGTTGCAAGCGCCCTGACAAAACGAGTCTGGATCAGCACCACGCAGACGCTCACCAGCATTGACCTGCTGACCGAAAAAATCGTGTGGGAGAAAAGCTACGAGGGCGGGTGTGATCGGATGGCTTTGTCGCCCGACGGCAAAGTGATCTACCTGCCGTCGTTCGAGAAAGACCACTGGCACGTCGTGGACGCGCTGACCGGCGAAGTGATAAAACGCCTGGAACCGAAATCGGGCGCGCACAACACGGTCTTCGGCCCCGACGGCAAACGGGTTTATCTGGCCGGGCTGAAATCGAACTGGTTGAACATCGCCGACACCAAAGATCATTCGCTCATGCAACCTGTCGGGCCGTTCAGCAACGTCATTCGCCCGCTCACCGTCAACGGCAGTCAGACCTTGTGTTTCGTCAACGTCAACGAGTTGCTCGGATTTGAAATCGGCGATTTGCGAACCGGCAAGATGCTGCATCGCGTCGAGGTGAAAGGCTTCGAGCAGGGGCCGGTCAAACGCCACCGCTGCCCCAGTCACGGCATCGCGCTGACGCCCGACGAAAAAGAGATTTGGGTTTGCGATGCTTTCAATCAACGCCTGCACATTTTCGACGCGACCGCGATGCCGCCGAAGCAGGTGGCGAGCATCGAGCTTCACCGTGAGCAGCCGGGCTGGATCACATTCAGCATTGACGGACGCTACGCCTACCCTTCGACCGGCGAAGTGATTGACGTGAAGACGCGCAGGATTATCGCCGGGTTGAAGGACGAACACGGCGTGGACGTTCACAGCGAGAAACTGCTGGAGATTGATTTCAACGGCGACCAGCCGGTTCGCACCGGCGATCAATTCGGCGTCGGACGAGTGAAAGGGAGAAAGTAATGACAAGGACAAACGCTTCACGACGCGATTTCGTCAGGCTGATGGCGCTGGGCGCGGCTGGAACGGCGCTAGCGTCGTTCAAAGCGTCTTCACAATCGCCGCGCCGCTTCGTCATTGATTCGCACCAGCATTATCAAGCCACGCCCGATTACGTCGAGCGGTTGGTCAAAGTCTACCGCCCGCGCAACGCGATGGCCTGCGTGCTGACGCCGATGGCGGGCTTTGAAGTCATTCGCAAAGCCGCCGCCGATCACCCCGATGTCGTCATCCCTTACGGCCACGTCAACGTTGACGATCCCGGCGTGTTGAAGGAGATTCAAAAATTCGCCGACGCCGGATTCAAAGGCATCAAGATGCACCGCCCGCGCAACAACTGGGACGACTTCGCCTACTTTCAAATTTACGAGAAACTGCAATCGCTGCGTCTGGTCGCGCTCTTCCACACCGGCATCGTCGCCGGATCGAGCGATGAGCCTGAGCCGTCCTCGATGGCGCGCATGCGCCCGTCGTTCCTGCACACGATTGCGCGTTCGTTTCCGAAACTCATGATTCAGGGCGCGCATCTGGGCAATCCCTGGTACGCCGAAGCCGCTGAGGTCGCGCGATGGGAGAAGAATCTTTACTTCGATCTGACCGGCTCGTCGCTGATCAAGAAGGCGAAGAATCTGGCGGTCTTCAAAGAGTATCTGTGGTGGGAAGGGCCGACGGCGCACAGCTCGCCCGACGCGGTTTACGCTTTTGAAAAACTGGTCTTCGGCACGGACGAGCCGCCGGAGAATCTTGATACCTGTCTGGCGCGCTACGAAGCGATGCTCAACGCGTGCGAGGCGCCGGAGGCGAGCAGGAAGAAAATCTATGGCGAGACGTTGGCCAAAATTCTCGGAATCAAAGTGAGGGCTTAGCATGCAAAAAGCGCCGATCAAACACTTGCGCTGGTACATCGGCGGATTGCTCTTTCTTTCAACCGTCATCAACTACATTGACCGGCAGACGCTCTCGGTGCTCGCGCCTTACATCAAGACCGAGTACCAGTGGAACAACGAAACGTTCGCGCTGCTGATCATTGCCTTCCGCGCTGGCTACGCGCTGCAGGCTGTGTCCGGGCGCTTCCTCGACCGCGTCGGGACGCGCGCTGGGTTGAGCATGACAGTAGCCTTTTACTCCGTCGCCTCAATGCTGACTTCGTTGGCAGCGGGGTTTAAGAGCTTCGCGTTCATCCGCTTCCTGCTCGGCGCGGGCGAGTCGGCCAACTGGCCCGGCGCGACGAAGGCTGTTGCGGAGTGGTTCCCGAAGCGCGAGAGCGGCTGGGCGGTGGCGTTGTTTGACAGCGGCTCATCAATCGGCGGGGCGGTCGCGGCGTCGCTGGCTGTGTGGCTCTATTTCACGTTCGGCGATTGGCGTCCTGCGTTCATCGTCGCGGGCGCGCTCGGCTTCGTCTGGCTGCTGCTGTTCCGCTGGCTCTATCGCCGTCCGGAAGAACACCCGCGCCTCTCAACCGAAGAGCGCGAAGACATTCTGACGAATCGCGCCGACAATAGAGCGGGGAGTGGGGAGTGGGGAGTGGGGAATAGGGAAGAAAGAGCCTCCGTTCCCCCACTCCCTACTCCCCACTCCCTACTCCCTACTCGGTTAAGCTATCGCACGCTGCTCGCGCTGCCGCAGACGTGGGGCATCGTCATCGCCAAAATGCTGACCGACCCGGTCTGGTTTTTCGTCACCGACTGGCTGGCGATTTACCTTGTCAGCCGGGGCTTCAAAGTGGAAGAGAGCCTGCTGGCCTTCTGGGTTCCGTTTCTGGCGGCGGACATCGGCAACTTCGCGGGCGGCGGATTTTCGAGTTGGCTTATCAAGCGCGGCTGGACGGTGGGTGCGGCGCGCAAGTTGGTGATCGCCGTTTGCGGGTTGGGGATGACGCTGCTGATTCCGACTGTGTTTACAAACTCGTATTTCTGGCTGGTCGCGTGCTTTGCCATTTCGACGCTGGCTTACGCGGCGCTCTCGACGATGGTTTTGAATCTGCCAGCGGACATCTACCCGACCGGCTCGGTGGCCTCGGTGAGCGGGATGAGCGGGACGGCTGCGGCCATCGGCACGATCACCGCGACCTACTTGATCGGCTGGGTTTCCGACCGTTACTCGTTCGTCCCGATTCTGATCGCGGCCAGTCTGATTCCGCTGCTGGCGGTAGTGGCCGCGCTCACGCTGGTGCGCAACAACGATGCGACCGAGCAGGGAATCGTCAACCGGATTTAAAAAAGATGCATTTGCCAATCCGTTTTCGCACAATGAACATTGCCGATATTGCGGCGGGCCTGGAACTCTGCCGCGCCGCGCGTTGGAACCAGACCCGGCGCGATTGGGAATTGTTTCTCCGCCTGAGTTCGCACGGTTGCCGCGTGGCGGTCAAAGACGAACAGGTGATCGGCACGGTGGCGACCGTCCGTTATGAAGATCGTTTCAGTTGGGTCGGCATGGTGCTGGTCAATCCGGCGGAGCGCGGGCAGGGCATCGCCGCGCGGTTGATGTCGGAGGCGCTTGAGGCGCTGAAAGGCATGCCTTCGATCCGCCTCGACGCTACGCCAGCGGGCCACCCGGTTTATCGCAAGCTCGATTTCGTTGACGAATATCGCCTGAGCCGGATGGAGGCGGTCGTGGCGAGTGATAGCCCGCTTTTCAGTTTGATGCAATCGGGCAACCCCGCGCGCCCGATGACGAGAGAGGATTTGCCCGCCGTCTCGGTGTTTGATCGCGAGGTCTTCGGCGCCGACCGTCGCGTGACGCTGGAATGGTTGCTTGACGGAGCGCCGGAGTACGCTTGGGTCGTTGAAGAACTGGGACAGATCATCGGCTACACGTTCGGACGGCACGGCTTCAACTTCGAGCACCTGGGGCCGGTCATCGCCGAAGATCAGCGCATCGCGCGGCAACTGGTCACGGCCTGTCTGAGCCGGCAGGCGGGACGGCGTTTCATCCTTGACGCGTCGCATCACGAAACCGACTGGCGCGCGTGGCTCGAATCCATCGGCTTTGGCGAGCAGCGGCCATTCATCCGCATGTTTTATCGCAACAATCCTTATCCCGGCCTGCCGCCGAAGCAGTTCGGCATTCTGGGGCCGGAGTTCGGTTAAAAGAGGAGACAACCGCTATGACACAAAACACCAATTCACGTCGCAACTTCATTAAGCTGACCGCAGCCGGCGCAGCCGGCAGCGCGATCAGTTGGGACGCGGCGAGTTACGCCCGCGTCCTCGGCTCCAACGACCGCATCAGCGTCGGCGTCCTCGGTTTTTCCGAACGCGCGATGGAGGCGCTGATTCCGGCTTTCAACGCCATCACGTCATCGCAAAATTGCGAGATCGTCGCCGTCGCCGACATTTGGAATCGCCGCCGCGATGAGGGCGCCGACTTCATCGGCAAGCTGACCGGCAAACCAATCGCCAAGGCGCGCAACAACGACGAACTGTACGAGATGAAAAACGTGCAGGCCGTGATCATCGCCACCGCCGACCACCAGCACGCGACACACGGCGTTCAGGCCGTCCGCGCCGGACGCGACGCCTACATCGAAAAGCCGCTCGCCAACACGATGGCCGACGCGCGCGCGATTCTGAAAGCCGTCAAAGAAACCAATCGAGTCGTGCAGATCGGCACGCAACGGCGCAGCGCGCAAAACACGCTGCGGGCGAAAGAATATCTGCAATCAGGCGCGTTCGGCGAAGTCACGATGGTCGAAATGTGTACTAACGCGAACCAGCCGAGGCGCTGGCGGCGCCCGCAACTCGTCGCCGCTCTGCGGCAGGAGGACACCGACTGGAAGCGGTTTCTGGCGGGCCGCACCAGGGACGCCTTCGACGCGCAGAAATATTTCGAGTACCGCTTGTACTGGCCGTATTCGTCGGGCATTCCCGACCAGTGGATGGTTCATCAGATTGACGCGCTGCATTTCATCACGGGCCTGCCGCACCCGCGCAGCGTCGTCGCGCAGGGCGGCATTTACAGTTGGCGCGACGGGCGCATCAATCCCGACACGGTGACGGCGGTCTTCGATTACGGGCCGTTCGATAACCCGGCCAAAGGCTTTCAGGCGATCTATTCCAGCCGCATGCACAATTCGGCTGGCGGCAACCGCGATCTTTACTACTCGATCAACGGCGTGTTCAACGCCAGCCTCGGCAAAGTCTCGCCAGAAGGCGGGTTGACCGAACGTTACGCGAAGAACGGTTATAAGCCGACGACACTGACCGAAAAGACGCTGACGAGCGAACGTGGCAGCACAGAACTGGCCGCGCCGAACACCAAAGCCGACGCCACCGTCGTCGCACATATGCGCAATTGGATCGAGTGCGTCCGCAACCGCCAGCAGCCTGTCGCCAATATCGAAGCCGGTTACAACCATTCGGTCGCGCTGTGCATGACCATCGCAGCGATGCACAGCGGCAAGCGCGCGACGTTCGACGACGCGAAGCAGGAAGTGACGCTCGCGTAAAATTGCTGCAACAACGTAGGGGAGGGTTTTCCCCGCCCAAGCCTCTTTGCAGCGGACGCGGGCGGGGAAAACCCGCCCCTACGTTGTTGGTTGCATTACTTATTCAAAGACCATTATTCGTCACTACGCGGCTATTTTCCGAGGATGAGAAAACAATGCGATCAATATGGGCGGCTGTTTTTCTGATGCTCGCCGGATTTGCGCTCCTGGCGCAGGAGCGTACCGGCCTGCTTTTTCGGGAAGACTGGAAAGAACTGCCGGCGGCCATGCCCGTGACCGAAGAGCACGTCGCCAATCCCGCGTTGGCGTTGCGTCTTTACGGCCCCGGCAGGGACGGGATCAAGAAGAGCCATCACGATCAACCAAAGGACGATCCGTATTACATCTGGTCGGGCGAATGCAAAGGCGCGTGGGCCGTCGCGCTGCGCCACCGGGATTTTTACGCCGACCTCAGCGGCGCGGCGAAGATTCGATGGCGGGCGAAGCAATCCGGCGGGCGAGAGCTTCGCGTCATTATCAAACTCGCTGATGGGACGTGGCTCGTCAGCGATCAATCCGACGGGCCGTCCGATGTTTGGCGCGAGCGGGAGTTCAACATCGCCGAGCTTCGCTGGCGCGCGCTGAACATCGGAACCGTGACCGAAGGCGGATGGAAAGAAAAACCGGATTTGAGCCGCGTTGACGAGATCGGATTTACCGACCTGATGGCGGGCGGGCGCACTCCGGCTTCATCGCGGCTGGATTGGATCGAGGTTTGGGCGGCAGGGCGCAAACGCGAAAATCGCAACGCCAGTTCGCTCGTCTATCCCGGCAAAGACGGCAAGCTGGTTTACGTCGCGGATGATCGCGGCAATCGCATTCCCGATTTCTCTCACGCCGGTTATCGCGGCGGAGGCGCCAACCTCCCCGACGTTCCGGTCAAAGCCGAAGTCGCGCCCGCTGACGGCGACGATGGCGCGCGCATTCAGGCGGCGATTGATCGTGTCTCGAAACTCCCGCTCGACAAACGCGGCTTGCGCGGCGCGGTGTTGTTGAAGAAAGGCCGCTACGAAATCGAGGGCGCGATCAAAATCGCGGCGAGCGGCGTCGTGTTGCGTGGCGAAGGGCAGGATGAAAACGGAACAACGCTGATTGCGACGGGAACGCAGAAGCGAACATTGATCGAAGTCGGCGGCGACGGGCAGCCGCGCGAAGTTCCGGGCACGCGCCGCGAAATCGCCGACGCTTACGTCCCGGTGGGCGCCTACAGCTTTCACGTCAAAGACGCCGCCGGATTCAAAGCCGGCGACACGATCATCGTTCATCGTCCGAGCACCGCCGGATGGATTCACACGCTCGGCATGGATCGCATCCCGCCGCGCAAAGACGGAGGGCGTGTCGAGCAGTGGAAGCCGGGCACAAAAGACCTGCGCTTCGACCGCGTGATCACGCGGGTCAACGGCAACGAGATCACGATTGACGCGCCGCTCTGCAACTCATTCGACAATGAGTTCGGCGGCGGAGCGATCTACAAATACGAATTCGCCGGGCGCATCACCGAGGTCGGCGTTGAAAATCTGCGCGGCGTTTCCGAATACAAAGGGCGCGAGGACGAAGACGAAGCGCACGCCTGGGATTTCATCGTGATTGACGCGGCGGCCAACGCCTGGGCGCGGCGCGTCACGGCGCTGCATTTCGGGCACAGCGCGGTTGACATCGAAAGATGGGCGAAGTGGGTGACAGTCACGGACAGCGTTTGCCTCGATCCGGTTTCTGTCATCACCGGCAGCCGCCGCTATCCGTTCGTCATCACGGGCCAGTTATCGCTTGTCCAGCGATGCTTTGCGCGCAACGGGCGGCACGATTTCGCGCAGGGCAGTTTGTCGCCGGGGCCGAATGTCTTTCTCGATTGCGCCTCGGAGAAATCGCACGCCGACACCGGCCCGCATCACCGCTGGTCGGCGGGCGCGCTTTACGACAACGTGCGCGTGCCCGATGGCGCAATCAACATTCGCAATCGCGGCAATCTGGGAACGGGGCACGGATGGGCGGGCGCGAATATGGTGATCTGGAATAGCGAGGCTGGCGTGATCACCTGCGAAAAACCGCCGACTGCGCAAAACTTCTGCATCGGCTGCCGCACGAAAGATCGTCGCGGCGACGGCCGCTGGGAATCGTTCGGCCAGCCGGTCGAACCGCGCAGTCTTTATTTGAAACAACTCGAAGATCGTCTGGGCGTGGCGGCGGTCAGAGCGATTCAAGCGGAGAGACGCTGATGCGGCGACGAGATTTTCTGAAACGGAGCGGCGCCGGAATGTCCGCGCTGCTTGCGTCCCAGGCGCTGCGCGCGGCGAGCGAACAAGCCGCCACTCATCGTGTTTCCAGCGCGGCTGAGATTGCAACCGCAGCCAGCCGCGCGAAGCCAGGCGATGTGATCGTGATGTCGGACGGAGTTTGGAAAGACGCCGACATCGTGTTCGACGCGCAAGGGACAGAAGGCAAGCCCATCACATTGCGTGCGCAAACGCCCGGCAAGCTGATCCTGAGCGGCGGCTCGCGGCTGCGCATAGGCGGCGCTCATCTGGTGGTGGATGGGTTGTGGTTCAAGGACGGCTATGTTTCCTCCGGCGACGTGATTGAGCTGC
>JAJVID010000074.1:0-4040 GCA_022072205.1 Acidobacteriota bacterium | reverse complement strand
GCGCAAACGCCCGGCAAGCTGATCCTGAGCGGCGGCTCGCGGCTGCGCATAGGCGGCGCTCATCTGGTGGTGGATGGGTTGTGGTTCAAGGACGGCTATGTTTCCTCCGGCGACGTGATTGAGCTGCGAGCCAATCCATCGAAACACGCGCATCATTGCCGCGTCACCAACTGCGCCATCACCGGCTACAACCCGTTTGACAAGAAGGCCAACAACAAATGGGTGTCGCTTTACGGCGCGCACAACCGCGTTGATCATTGCGCGCTCATCGGCAAGGAGAACGCCGGGACGACGCTGGTCGTCTGGCTTTCCGGCGAGCCGAATTATCATCGGATTGATCACAATTATTTCGGGCCGCGTCCGCCGCTGGGCGCCAACGGAGGCGAGACGATTCGCGTGGGCACGAGCGATTGGTCAATGAGCGTTTCCCGCACAATCGTGGAGCGCAATCTGTTCGAGGAGTGCAACGGCGAGATCGAGATTATTTCGAGCAAGTCCTGCGAGAACGTCTATCGCCAAAATACTTTTTTGAATTGCGAAGGGACGTTGACGCTGAGGCACGGCAACCGCTGCGAAGTTCATGGAAATTTCTTTCTCGGCAATCACAAGCGCGACACCGGCGGCGTTCGCATCATCGGCGAGGATCACAAGGTCTACAACAACTACTTCGCCGGGTTGATGGGCGAAGATGCGCGATCGGCGCTGAGCATGAGAAACGGCATCCCCGATTCGCCGCTGGCCGGATATTTTCAGGTCAAGCGGGCGGTGGTGGCGTTCAACACACTGGTGGATTGCCGCTCGAATTTCGCGCTCGGCCTGATCAGCAACGATCCCGGAAGAAGCACGCTGCCGCCCGAAGATTGCGTCATCGCCAACAACCTGACGCGTGGCGACAGCGGGCCGCTCATCCGGGAAATGAACAAGCCGCTGAATCTGCGCTGGCAGGGAAACATCTTTCACGGCGCCGCGCTCGGTGTGAATCCAACATCCGGCATTGTTGAAGCCGACCCGCGACTCAGGCTGGGCGCTGACGGCTTGTGGCGGCCCGGCGCCGGCAGCCCGGCCATCGGCGCCGCCGTCGGCGATTTTCCGTTCGTCACTGACGACATTGACGGCCAACCGCGCGGCAAAAAGCGCGACGTCGGTTGCGACCAGTCGTCGAACCGGCCTGCGCTGTCGCGGCCACTGACCCGCGACATGGTCGGTCCCACCTTCCGGGTAATTTAGTTTTTGAAGGAGGAGTATGCGAAACGGAACTTCGAACGCACGATCTGTAAGGAGGAGGCAATGGCGCTGAGCATCAACGATTTCAAAGTGTACATGCCTGCGAAGAACTTCGAGCAATCAAAGCGGTTCTACTCGGCGCTCGGGTTTGCCATGTCTGAGGGATGGGGAGGCGCGGCTGATTTTGAACTCAACGGCAATCGCTTCCGGCTGCAGGATTACTACGTCAAGGACTGGGCCGACAATTTCATGGTCGTCATGGGGGTTGATGATGTCGAGTCGTGGCATGAACGGGCGCGGGAGATTGCGAGCAGCGGTGAATTCGGCCACATTCACATCAAGCCGCCGGAAGCCGTGGACGGCTCGCTGGTTCTTCACGTGGTTGATCCATCCGGAGTGTTGCTCATCTTCGTCCAAAAGGCGCGCGATGGCGCCTGACAATCGCTCAACCGGGGCGAGACCGCCGGAGCGCAATCGTCGTCCAATCGTAGTCATGGATTGAGCGAGCCTGGAGAAAGATATCGCATGCTTTTGATTGAAACCGAAGAGCAATTGGAAGACGCGCTGGCCGCGCCGAATGCGGCTGACGCTGAGGTGATGCGCCGCCTGTCGGGCGATGTGATCATCCTCGGCGCGGGCGGCAAGATGGGGCCGTCGCTCGCGCGGCGCGTCAAACGCGCGACTGAAGCGGCGGGCGTCAAACGACGTGTGATCGCCGTCTCGCGCTTTTCGTCTCCGCAATCACGCGGCGAACTCGAAAGCGCGGGCGTCGAGACCATCTCCTGCGATTTGCTTGATCGCGCGCAGATTGCCGCATTGCCCGATTGCGAAAACGTCTTCTTTCTGGCGGGCAGAAAATTCGGCTCGACCGAACGCAGCGACCTGACGTGGGCGATCAACAGCTACGCGCCGGGCATCGTGGCCGAGCGTTATCGCGCCGCGCGCATCGTGGTTTTCTCGACCGGCAACGTTTATCCCTTCGTCAACGTGGCTTCGGGCGGTTCGGTCGAAACCGACGCGCCGATGCCCAACGGCGAATACGCCAACTCCTGCCTCGGACGCGAACGCATCTTTGAATACTTCTCGCGCGAGCAGGGAACTCGCTGCCTGATCTTCCGGCTCAACTACGCGGTTGATCTGCGTTACGGCGTTCTGGTGGACATCGCGCGGAAGGTTTATGAAAGTCAGCCCGTCAACCTCTCAGTCGCGTGCTTCAACGTCATCTGGCAGGGCGACGCCAATTCGTATGCTTTGCGGAGCATCGAATTGTGCGACGCGCCGCCGCGCCTGCTGAACGTGACGGGGCCTGAGACTGTTTCGACGCGGCGCGCGGCTGAGTTCTTCGCGCAGCGGTTCGGGCGCGAAGCGATCTTTCAAGACGCAGAGTCCGATGTCGCGCTGCTCAACAACGCCTCGCTCTGTCACAAACTGCTCGGCTATCCCGAAACGTCGCTTGGAGAATTGATGGAGCGGGTTGCGCGCTGGGTCGAGATTGGCGGCGCGAGCCTCGGTAAACCGACGAAGTTTGAGGTTGTTGACGGGAGGTATTGATGATGACAGCCACACGCGAAACGCTTTTACAGGGCGTAGTGATTCCCGCGCATCCGCTGGCGCTGACAGCCGAGCGCAAACTGGACGAACGCAGGCAGGCGGCGCTGACGCGGTATTACTGCGCGGCGGGCGCTGGCGGCGTCGCCGTCGGCGTACACACAACGCAATTCGCCATCCGCGATCCGCAGGTCGGATTGTTCGCGCCCGTGCTGCGATTGGCGATGGAGACAGCGCGCGAGTTTGAAAGCGCGAACGACAAACGACTCGTCAAAGTCGCCGGGGTTTGCGGGCCGACCCGGCAAGCCGTGAATGAAGCGGCGCTGGCGCGCGAGATCGGTTACGACGCCGGGCTGCTCAGTCTGTCAGCGCTCGGCCAGGCGGCGAACGCCGAACTGATTGAGCATTGCCGCCGCGTGGCTGAAGCCATTCCGCTCTTCGGTTTTTATCTCCAACCGGCGGTCGGCGGGCGATTGCTGGGCTATCACTTCTGGCGCGAGTTTCTGGAGATTGAAAACGTCGTGGCGATCAAGGTCGCGCCGTTCAATCGCTACCAGACGCTGGATGTCGCGCGCGCGTTGGCTGAGAGCGGTCGCGGGCGTGAAGTGGCTCTCTACACCGGCAACGATGACAACATCGTCGCCGACTTACTGACTGAGTTTCGTTTCGGCGGCGCGCGCGTTTCTTTCGCTGGCGGTCTGCTCGGCCACTGGGCGGTGTGGACGAAGCGCGCGGTCGAACTGCTCGATGAAGTCAAAGCGGCGCGCGCGAATGGCAATACTTTCGACGTGCTGGCGCGCTCAGCCGAAATCACTGATGCGAACGCTGTGCTCTTCGACGCGCAAAACAATTTCGCCGGGTGCATCGCCGGACTGCACGAGATTTTGCGGCGTCAGGGATTGCTCGCCGGGCGCTGGTGTCTCGATCCGCGCGAGGATTTGTCGCCGGGGCAGATGGAAGAGATTGACCGCATCTGCGCGCAGTATCCGAATTTGAATGACGATGATTTCGTCGCGCAAAACCTGGAGCAATGGTTGAGATGATGAAAGCCATAGCCGCAATCTTCCTCTTCGCGTTCGCGCTGGCGCAGGCATTGACGCAGTCTGGGCAACAACCCGCCGACACGATTTATTTCAACGGCAAGATCGTGACGATGTGGGAGGAGCGCCCAGTCGTCGAAGCTGTCGCCATTCGCGGCAATCGTTTTCTCGCCGCCGGCTCGAATGCTGAAGTGTTGAAGACCGCAGGGCTGGCGATGAAAAAGATTG
>JAJVID010000098.1:15564-21573 GCA_022072205.1 Acidobacteriota bacterium | reverse complement strand
CTTCGCCGCCGCATCGCGGAATTGTTCGCCGAATTGGGCGACCGCGCCGGACGCGAATTCAAGCAGGAGCCGCAGACCGACCGGCTGGCTAATCTGGTTGATCACGGCGAAATTTTTCGCTGGGCGATTGCGGAGCCGAAGCTGTTGAGCGCGGTCGAACACGCGCTCGGCCCCGAATTCAAACTGAGCAGTCTGAACGCCCGTTCCGCGCGCCCGCATTCCGATTGGACGCAGCCGCTGCATTGCGACACCGGCGCGCTGCCTGATGAAAAAGGCAATTCGGTTTGCAACATCGTCTGGCTGCTCGACGATTTCACGACTGAAAACGGCGCGCCGCGTTACGTGCCCGGCACTCACAGATCGGGCCGATTGCCGCAGGATGTTTTGCCCGATCCGTCGGCGGCGCATCCCGACGAGGCGTTGATCACAGGCAAGGCCGGAGATGTCATCGTGATGAACGCGCATTTGTGGCACGGCGGCACGGCCAATCGGACAGACAAGCCGCGCCTGGCCCTGCACAGTTTTTATTGCCGCCGCGATAAGCCGCAGCAGCAGTATCAAAAACAATTGCTGCGGCTTGAAACGCAGCGAAGCTTGAGTCCTGAATTGCGGCGCCTGCTGGCGCTCGATGATCCTTTGAATGATGAGTTGAGTTCGCAGTTCGGCGGACGAAGCGGTTTTATGAAATGAAATCTATGCCATCAACCGACACCGCGCCGATTCGTGCGGGAGAAGAACTCGATTGGAAGTCGCTCGAAGCTTATCTGCGAGAGCATCCGCCATCGAAGCTCGACGGCGAACTTGACGCGAGCGCGCAAATCGAAGTCACGCAATTTCCCGGCGGGCATTCAAACCTGACCTACTGCGTTCGCTTCGGCGACCGCGAATTCGTGATGCGCCGCCCGCCGTTCGGCCCCGTCGCGCCGACGGCTCACGACATGCCGCGCGAATACCGGCTGCTGGCCGCGATCAATCCGCATTTCAATCTCGCGCCGAAACCTTATCTGCTGTGCGAGGACACGAGCGTGATCGGCGCGCCGTTCTACCTGATGGAGCGGCGGCGCGGCGTGGTCGTGCGCCAAAGCATTCCGCCGGAGATTGGCGACGATCTCGAACTTCGCCGCCGCGTCAGCGAAAGCCTGGTTGACACGCTCGCCGATCTGCACGCGGTTGATATTCAATCAACCGGGTTGGTCAATCTCGGCAAACCCGCCGGCTTCGTCAAACGTCAGGTCGAAGGCTGGGCCGGACGGTGGGAGCGTTCAAAGACGACTGACTTGAAAGAGATGAACGAAACCGCCGAGTGGCTGATCGAACGTTTGCCGCCCGACACGACGAAGCCGACGCTGGTTCACAACGATTACAAATTGGACAACGTGATGCTCGATCCGCGCGACCCGACGAAGATCGTGGCGATTCTGGATTGGGAGATGTGTGCGGTTGGCGATCCGCTGATTGATCTGGGCTTGCTGCTCTGTTACTGGCCTCAGGCGGACGACCCGGAAATCTTCGCGGGCAGTTTGCGCAGCGTGACGATGGCGCCCGGATGGATGAAGCGCGCTGAAATCGTCGAGCGATATGCGGCGCGTTCCGGGCGCGATCTGTCAAACATCGCTTATTACCACACGTTCGCAATCTTCAAGCTGGCGGTGGTGATTCAACAGATTTACTATCGCTACCACGTGGGACAGACTCAGGACGCGCGCTTCGCCGAATTCGACAAACGTGTTGAAGCGTTGGCGAAATGGGCGCGCGCGATGGTCAACGCAAAACATTGATGGCTCCGCCGAATTCATCAATTCCGTCGAGATTGCTGCGAGCGGTCGCCGCGAAAACTTTCGTCGAGGTCATCCTCGTCTGTGTGGTTGCGACGCTCGCCGCGTTTTCGACTTTCAATCCGCAACTGCGTGGCGCGATTGATGTCGCCGACCAGACGCGCGTGGCGGGTTGGGCCTACGATCCGCATTCGTCCGAAGACTCGATGGAAGTCCAATTGTTCATTGACGGGAAACTGGCGGCGTCGAAACTCGCCGATGAAAAACGGATTGATCTGGTCGAATCGGGCGTCACGCCGAAACCGGATCACGGTTTCAGCTTCGATTTGAAGTTGATCAATCTGGCGCCGGGGCGTCACACGGCGCAGGTTTATGCGCTGCGTCCGGCTGCGGGCGCGAACAAAATCCTGCTGCCGATAACGCGACAGCCGAGCGTTTTTGAAGTCAGTCGTTGAGTCTCGGCTATCTCGCCCTGCCGAGCAGGTCGCGCGCAATCAGCTTGATGCGGTCTGGTCGCGGTAGTAGCATACGGATGGTTTCACCAGACAGCGCCCGCGCGATTGATTTGAGCGCCAACACGATAAAAACGATGTAAAGAGATATTCCAATTCACACGAGGTTTGATATGACTCCGCTCTCTCCTGGCGCCACATTCACACACTACCGCATCGTCAAACAGCTTGGTCAGGGCGGGCAGGCTACTGCCTACAAAGCCACCGACACGCGCCTCGACCGCTCGGTCGTCATCAAAATTTTGCTTCCCGAACTGGCCTCCAGCGAAAACGCGCGGCGGCGTTTTGAACGCGAGGCCAAACTGGCTTCCGCGCTCGACCATCCGAACATCTGCGCGATTTACGACATCGGCGAAAGTGATGGATTGTTTTACATCGTCATGCCTTACGCCGAAGGGCGCACGCTCAAGCAGGTCATTTCAGGGCAGCCGCTGGAAATTCTGAGCGCGCTCTCAATCGCCGTTCAGGTGGCCGACGCCATCGCGTCGGCGCACTCGCGCGGCATCGTCCACCGCGACATCAAGCCGAACAACATCGTCGTCAGCGATCAGGGGCAGGTGAAGGTGCTCGACTTCGGGCTGGCGAAAATGTTGTCGAACGGCCAGGAATCCGCTTCTGACCTCGACAAATCAATGACGGAGATTGGCGTGCCTTACGGGACGTTGGGATATGCGTCGCCGGAGCAGGCCGCAGGCGAACGAGTTGATCATCGCACCGATGTCTTCAGCCTCGGCGTCGTGCTGTACGAAATGATCACGGGCCGCCAGCCGTTCAAAGGCCGCAACCGGCTTGAAATTCTGAACGCCGTGATCAACGACGAACCGGAACCGGTCAATGACGAAAACCCGAACGCGCCGCCACAACTTCAAACGATCTTCAACCGCGCGCTCGCCAAAAAGCCGCGCGAACGGTTCGGGACGATGGCCGAGATGCGCGACGAATTGAAGAGCCTGATGCGCCAACTCTCGCTGGAGAGGGGCATCGCGCCGGACGGCGATGACGCGATCCTGATTGCGCCGCAACGCGCGCGAAGTTCGTGGCGGTTGAGCGGCGCTTTAGGCCGGGTTTTCGGCAGCCGCGTTTTCAACAAACTTCGCAACAGCCATCCGCCCAACCAATCGCCCGGCGGGGAAGCCCGTTCGACGCCCAGCCAATCGGGACACAGCGGCGGCTCTTTGCGCCCGTCGTCTTCCAATCCCGGATCTTTCAGACCGCAATCCTGGGGGAGCGAGAATAAGCAGACCATTGCGGTGTTGCCGTTCAAAAATATCTCGGGCAATGCGGAGGACAACTTCTACGAATTTTCGCTGGCTGACGGCATCATCGCCGAACTCGCGCACCTGCGTTCGCTGGTCGTGCGCCCATCGCAGTACATCACTCGATACGCCGGGCAGAACGTTGATCCGAGCCAGGTCGGCGAGGAACTGGCCGTGAACACTGTGCTCACGGGCAGCTTCATCAAGACGCCGGACCGGTTTCGCGTCACGGCTCAACTGATCAGGACCGCCACTGGCGAGATATTGTGGAGTGAGAGGATTGATTCAGACGCGCGCGACCTGATCACGGTGCAGGACACCATCGCCGAACACGTCATCGCCGGATTGAAATTGAAACTGACCGAGGAAGAACAACAAAAGATAGAGAAGCCGCTCACGACCAGCCCGGAAGCTTATGAGTTTTACCTGCGCGGACGCGACCTGTTGTTCAAGTACACGTCGCACACCTTCGACGACAGCGACCTCGACATGGCGATCAAGATGTTCCAGGAAGCGATCCGGCTCGACCCGAATTTTGCGCGGGCGCATTCCGCGCTGGGCCGCTGCTTTGTGCATCACGGTCAGGGGTACGGGGGTGGAGAATATTTCGACCTCGCGGAGAAATCCTTGCATCGCGCGCTGGAACTGGATGAGAACCTATCGGGCGCGCGTTTGCAGATGGTTTACGTTTATCTGTATCGCGGCGAGAAGGGCAAAGCTCTGGCGACGCTGGCCGAAGTCAGGCGCCTCGCTCCTCACGACCCGACGGTTTTCATCATCGCGGGCCTGCTCTATCGGTTGAACGGCCTTTACGACAAAGCTCTCAGGCAATACGACAAACTGCTCGATCTCAATCCGCGTGACATTGTCATCGCCAGCTACAATCGCGGACGGCTTCACACCTACCGTCACGAATACGACCAGGCCATCGCGGAACTGGAAAAAGGGCGCGCGGTCGAACCAGACCACCCACTGATTAAGACCTTCCTTTCACTGATCTATTTCAATCAAGGCCGAATCGAGGAATGCCAGAAGCTGGCCGAAGAAGTGCTCCGGCAACACCCGCATTTCGATCCGCTGCAAATCATCCTGGGCTGGTGTTACAGCGGGCGCGGCCAGCACGAACGCGCCCGCAGCGTGATCACTGATCAAGTTAAAGAGACCGCCGCCGCCGATCACGACGTGGCGTTGTGGCTGGCGTCGCTTTACGCGATGGAAAACATGCGCGATGAAGCCGTCGAATGGATCAATAAGGCGATTCAACTCGGCAATGAAAACTACCCGCTCTTCGCCGACAACCCGCGTCTGGACAATCTGCGCTGTGATCTCAGATTCATTGATCTGCTCAGTGAGCTAAAGAAGAAATGGGAAGAAAGGAGGTAAGCGCGTGTCAACGCTGGAAGAGTTGCGCGAGCGCATCAACCTCCGTTTGGATGAGAGCTTCGTCGGAATCAGTGAGCAGGTGGCTGACCTGCGCCCGGAAGACCTGGTCGAGTTGCTCAATCAGTTAAAGCTGATCGAAGCCTCGACGGTGATCATGATGTTGCCTGTGCCGCGCGTCATCGAATTACTCGATCAGCCGACGATGACGCGGCGCGGAGCGATACTGGAAAAGCTCGACCCAGCGCGGGCCGCTCAAATTATCGAAGGTCTTTCAGCCGACGAAGGCGCCGACATCATTCAGCAGATGGGATTGACTGAACGCCGCCGCGTACTGGCCAGGGTCAACGCCGAAACTAAAGCCGAACTCGAACATCTGCTGCAATATCCTGAGCACACCGCTGGCGGCATCATGACCACCGAGTTCGTCAAGCTCGACCCGCAACTCACCGTCGCCGAAGCTCTCAAACACATCCGCTCGGTCGCGCGCGAAAAGGAATCCATTTACGCCTGCTACGTGCTCGATCCCAAAACGGGAGCTTTGCTGGGAGCGATCAGCCTGCGCGATCTGGTGATGGCCGAATTGAATCAGCCCGTGATCGAGGTGATGCGGCGCAAACCCGTGACCGTTCACGCCAGCGACGATCAGGAAGCGGTCGCCCATAAAATCGCCAAGTACAACCTGCTGGCTGTGCCGGTGCTCGAAGAAGACGGAAGCGTCGTCGGCTTCGTCACCGTTGACGATGTGATTGACGTAATGATCGAGGAGCAGACCGAAGACATCCTGCGAATGGCGGCGGTCGAACCCGGCGCGCTCGACCGCCCGTATTTCGACAATCCGGTCTTCCGCGTAGTTCAAAAACGCATCGGTTGGCTGCTGTTTCTGTTCGTCGCGGGGACTTTGACGAGCAAGGTGCTGCACAGTTTTGAAGCCGAACTGGCGACTGTGGTCGCGCTTAATTTCTTCGTCCCGCTGCTGATCGGCACCGGCGGCAACGCGGGCGCGCAGACGGTGATGACCGTCATCCGCAGCCTGTCGCTCGGCGAAATCGGCGTCAAACACGCGTGGCGCGTGGCGTTGCGCGA
>JAJVID010000098.1:0-15464 GCA_022072205.1 Acidobacteriota bacterium | reverse complement strand
TCGCGCAATTCGCCGACGCTGCTCAACGCCACATTCAACACCGGACAGTTTTGGGATGGGCGCGCCGATACGCTGGAAGATCAGGCCATTCAACCGCTGATCAACGCGCTGGAGATGGGGAATGATTCTTACGACGAAGTGGTCAAGCGGCTGCGCGCGATTCCCGAATATCGCGCGGAGTTCCAATCCGTCTTCGGCGCTGAAGTGAAGATCGAGCTTGTCGGCAAAGCCATCGCCGCTTACGAACGCACGCTGGTTTCGGGCGATTCGCCGTTCGACCGCTTCATCGCCGGAGATCAAAATGCGATCAGCGAAGCGGCCAAACGCGGCTTGGCGGTTTTTCGCGGCAAGGCGCGTTGCTCGCGCTGCCACACGTTCAGCGACGCGCTGCCTTTCTTCACCGACTTCAATTATCACAACACCGGCGTGGCCGCGAACCATCCGAACTTCGACAAACTGTCCAGACAGGCTTTCGCGGAAGTCGAAACCGGCAGAGGGAAAGAAGTGATTGACGCGCTGGCGAAGCAGGATGGCGGGCAGGAGCTTGGAAGAGTTCTGATCACGTATCAGGTCTTCGACATCGGCGCTTATCGCACACCGAGCTTGCGCAACATCGCGCTGACCGCGCCTTACTTTCACGACGGGAGCGCGAAGACGCTCGCCGACGTGGTCAGGTTCTACAACGAAGGCGGACGGCAGAACATCAACCGCGAATGGGACCTGAGCGCGCTGGCGCTGACGGAAGACGAGCAGAAAGACCTGGTGGCGTTTTTAGAGTCTTTGACCGGAAGAGCGCCAAATGCTGATAATGACGCTGGGCGCATTTCAGCAAGGAGGTAAAGCAGATGAGCCACACGATGACATTGGAGCTTCCAAGTGAAATTTATGAGGCGGTAACCAGAGCAGCTTCGACTAAAGGCTTACGTCCTTCAGAGTGGATCATTGATAATCTGCGCCGGCAGTTTGTTTCATCGCCTCCTGGCTCCCCACAGGCGATTCTTCAGGCTTTGAAGGATGCTCCGCACGTTTCATCAGAAGATGTGAGCGCATTGGAGCAGGCGATCAAGGAGGGGGAACTCCCAGTTGACTGGACTTCCATATTCGAGGAGAACGAGGGAGAGAAGCTTTGATCTTTCTTCTCGACACAAACATTTTCAGCAGAAAGGCTTGAATTTGGGAGAGAATGATCTCTGGATTGCTGAGACAGCCTTAGCCCTGGCCGCCACGCTCGTAACGCGAGATTCGGATTTCCAGTCAGTTGACAATTTGCTTACCACTGACTGGTCGGTTTGACGGCATACACCTCAGCGCCGATTTCTCCGAAAACGCGCCCCGAACTTCCGCTGCAACGCCGCAGTCAATTGAGTGAGTTCACCGACTTTCAACAAGCTCGCAGCCAGATAGAACGTGATAACGCCGACCGCAATCGAAACGCCCACGTTGATCAATCGAGCGAACAGGCCATCCAGTCCGAGGTAATTTTCAATCCGATTGCTGACCAGCCAGCAGACTGCGCCCATCGCCGCCGCCGCCAGCGTGACTTTTGCGAACGTGGCGAAAAGCCCTCGACCCTCGATCCCGCTGAGCTTCCGGCGCATGAAGAAAAAGAGCAACGCGAAATTGATGATAGCGACGGCGGAGATGGAAAGCGCTAGCCCGGCGTAACCGATCTTCAGGTAATCAACCGTGAACTTGGCGACGGCGTAGTTGGTGATGATAGAGAGCAGGCTGGCCATCATCGGAATGCGCGTTTCGCGCAGCGCGTAAAACGACGGCGCCAGCACGCGCACCGCTGAATAGGCTGTCAATCCGATGGCGTTGCAAGCCAGCGCGAGCGCCGTCGCTTGCGTATCGAACGCAGTGAATCGCCCGTATTGATAGATCAGCGCGATAATCGGACGGCTCAAAATAATCAGCCCGACCGCCGATGGAATCGTCAACAGCAGCGTCAACCGCAGCGAGCTTGCCAGCGTCCGGCGAAATTCGTCCAGGTTGTCCATCGCCGCTGCGCGCGACGTGACGGGCAGCGTGGCCGTCGAGATCGCCACGCCGAAAATCCCAATTGGCAGGTAAATCAACCTGAACGCGTTGCCCAGCCATACGACCGCGCCTACAGCGACGCTGGTAGCGAACATGGTGTTGACCACGACGTTCACTTGCAACGCGGCGGAGCCGATGATCGCAGGCGCCATCATCCGCATCACCTGCCTGACGCCTTCGTCGCGGAAACTGATAATCGGGCGCCAGCGGTAACCGACGGCGCGCAGGCTCGGAATCTGGACGAGCCATTGCAGCATTCCGCCGATCAACGTGCCGATGGCCATTCCGATGATCGCGGTGGCCGCGCCCAGATCGTCTCTCGCAGGCTGCCGGCGATTGAACAGCGACGTGGCAGTGTGGGTGATGTATTCGGGCGCCAGCAGGTAAGCGCAGACCAGTCCGCCGAAGATCGAACCGACATTGAACATCGTTGAAGCCGACGCCGGAACGCCGAAACGCCCTTTGGTGTTGAGCACTCCCATCGCCACCGCCGCCAGCGAAACCATCGGCAGAAACGGAAACAGGATGCGGGTCATCTTGACGGCCAGATCGGCCATCAATTGCGCGCGGGCGGGATCAGCCGGGACATCGCCGGGGCGGATCAGAATGCCTACAATCTCAGGCGCGAAAATAATTCCGATGACGACGATTGCCGAAAGTACGATGATCAGACCGTTATTGACCAGATTGGCCAGCCGCCACGCCTCCTGTTCGCCACGTTTGGTTTGCGTTTGCGAAAAGGTCGCAACGAAGGCCGCCGACAGCGCGCCTTCGGCGAACAGATCGCGCAACAGATTCGGGATGCGGAAGGCGATTATAAAGGCTACGTTGGCGAAGCCCGCGCCGAAGAACGAAGAGAAGACCTGTTCGCGCACGAGACCGAGAATCCGGCTGCCCATCACAGCGACGCTGACGATGCCGGCGGAGCGAGCCACGGATTGCGGATTGCGGATTGCGGATTGCGGATCTTCCGGTTGCGGATTGCGGATTGCGGATTGCGAATGAGCTGGTTCCGGCGCCTTGTTGTTGTTTTCTGCTTCTGGCTTCACGTTGTCACTCATCGTTCGCAATCTTAAAATCCGCAATCCGCAATCCGCAATCCGCAATCCGCAATGTCACCGGTTTGCCTCGACCAGCAGAAACATTATCGCCTTCTGAGTGTGCAGCCGGTTTTCCGCCTGGTCGTAGACGATAGAGATTCGGCTGTCAATCACGTCGGCGTCAACCTCGTCGCCGCGATGCGCCGGCAGGCAATGCATGAAAAGCGCGTCTTTTTCGGTGGCCTTCATCAACTTTTTGGTGACGCGGAATGGAGAGAAGATTTCGCGACGGCGTTCGGTCTCGGCCTCGAAGCCCATCGAAGCCCAAACGTCGGTATAGACGGCCTGCGCGCCTTCGACGGCGTCAAACGGATCGTTGACGACTTCGATCTTCGCGCCAGTCTTGCGCGCGTCTTTGCGGGCCAGCTTTAAAACTTCGGCGTCAGGCTCGTAACCTTTCGGGCATCCGACGCTGATGTGCGCGCCGAGCTTGGCCGCCGCGAAGATCAGCGAGTGGCAAGTGTTGTTTCCGTCGCCGACATAGGCGATGTGAAATCCTTTCAGATCAGGGCCGACTTTCTCGGTCAGCGTGAAATAATCAGTCAATCCCTGGCACGGATGTGAAAATTCCGAAAGGCCGTTGATTACCGGCGCGGACGAATGCGCGGCCAATTCAATCACGGTCTCGTGGCTGTAAGTGCGCGCGACGATCACGTCAACCCACCGTTCCAGGTTGAGCGCCATGTCCTTGACCGATTCGCGTTCGCCCAGCCGCACGCCCTGATGATCCAGGTAAACGCACGATGCGCCCATCTGCGTCGCGCCCAGATCGAACGTCACGCGCGTGCGCAGACTTGGTTTTTCAAAAATCAACGCGACGCTGCATCCGGCCAGCGCATCGCTGTAATTTCGGGGATTGGCTTTCAAATCGGCAGCCGTAGTGAATATCTTTCGAATTTCCGTCGAGGTCAGGTCGTTGATCGAGATGAGGTCTTTAAGGGCCAACTTTCGCTCCTTGATAAGTGATAGTAGCCCGACAGTGAGGAAGAGCGATCACGCCATCTCTCGCGGCCAGGCTACCGACATTTTACATTGGGGTGATTAACAAAGGCGGGCATTATAGGGAAGCAGGCGCAGTCAATCCAGCTTTTTCCAGATCGTTATCTCGACAGGTTTGGCGAATATCTCGGCGCAGTTCTGTCTGAATGTTTGAATGTGCGCCGATTTGGCGTGCTGATCCAGCCCGGCCCTGCTCGTCCAGTTTTCGTAAGCGACGAAGCGGGTGGGCTGGTCGGCTGATTGATGAAAATCGTAGTTGATGCAGGCCGCTTCGGCTCGCGTCGCGGCAATGACTTTCTCAAGCTCCGCTTTGAAGGCATCTTCTGTTCCGGGCTTGATTTCGATGTATGCGATGACGGTGACTTGTTCGTTATCCATTAATACTTTGCTGTTCTCCTTACCGATTTTGATGATCTTAGCTTTCGTCGCGGGCACAGCGTAATCACGTGCGCGATTGCGGTCAAGCAGGCTTGTTGCGAAGAATTCATAATCTTGACCCTCCGTCTTTAACTCGCCGATAATCCGGTTATGCCAAATAAAAAATGCCTCTTCCTTGTTGACGGAATGTCGAACATCTTTCGTTCGTATTACGCGATTCGCGGGTTGTCGAATTCGAAAGGCGTGCCGACCAACGCTGTTTACGGCTTCACGGTGACGTTGCGGAAAATGATGAAGGATCACCGGCCCGATTATCTGGGTGTCGTGCTCGATTCCAAAGAGAAGACTTTTCGTCAGGAGCAGTTCGCCGCGTACAAAGCCCACCGGCCTGATATGCCTGAAGACCTGGTGGCGCAACTGCCTTACATTCTGCGCGTGTGCGAAGCGTTGCGCGTGCCCGTCGTGCGCATGCCGCGTTACGAAGCTGACGACATTATCGGCGCGCTGTCCAGGCAAGCGGCGGAGGCTGGCTTGCAAACCGTCATCGTCACGAACGACAAAGACCTGGCGCAGTTGGTGCGCGACGATGAGGTGGTCGTGCTGCGCGTGGACAAGAATGGCGAATCGCTGCTCAACGAATCGGGCGTGAAGGCGAAATACGGCGTGCGGTCGGATCAGATAGTTGACTGGCTGGGCCTGATGGGCGACGCGGCCGACGGCATTCCGGGCGCGCCGGGTATCGGCGAAAAAGGCGCAGCGTCGTTGCTTGCGGAGTTCGACACGATTGAGAACGCGCTGGTCAACTGGGAACAGGTTAAGAAGAAGACTTACCGCGAATCGCTGCGCGACCACGCGGAGCAGATCAGGATGTCGCGCGAGCTTGCGCGCATTGACCTGAACGTCCCGGTTGAACTCGACCTTGAAGCGCTGATCGTCGAAGAGCCTGACTCAAGGCTGGCTTACGAATTGTTCAACGAACTCGAATTCGCTCATCTGAAGCAGGAGTTCAAGGATGGAGCGAAGCCGGGCGAAGCAGTGGCGGTGAAAGAATCCGGCGGCGTCTCGGCTTCCTACCGCCGCATCACGAAGACGGATGATTTGCGCCAACTGCTCAAGACTTTTTACGACCGCGAGCAATTCGCGTTCGCGCTGTCTGAAAACTCTTCGGGCAAGTTGAGCGTCATCGCGTTCTCGACGGCCTCCGGCTCGGCGGACTATTTCGATTTTGAAAACTGCGACGACCGCAAAGAAGCCGTGAAGCTGCTCAAAGAGGTTTTTGAGAACGGCCTGATCGAAAAATCCACGCACGACTTCAAACGAGCGATGCGTAGCCTGGCCGCGTTGGGAATCGAACTGGAGAATGTGGCTGATGACACGATGCTGCAAGCCTATCTGCTCGAAGCCGAGCGCACGAAATACGAATTGCCGCAACTGGCGAGCGAGTATCTGGATGGCTCGATCACAACGGACGAAGAAACAACGGTTGCCCAGTTCGCCGATGCGACCGGGCGGCTGGCGGACGTGCTGAGCGCGAAGATTCTGGAAGACAAGATTCAATACGACTTTCAGCAGGAGAAGCTCGATTTCGTTTACCGGAAGATGGAGATGCCGCTCGTGCCGATCCTTTACGAGATGGAAGAAGCGGGGTTCCGTGTTGACATCGGAGTGCTGGCCAAACTCTCGGTCGAGATGGATAAGGAACTCGATAAGCTGTCGAAGAAAATTTATGAATTGGCGGGGCGCGAGTTCAACATCGGCTCGCCCGCGCAACTCGGCGAGATTTTCGAGGAATTGAATTACGAAGTTGCGCGCCGCACGGCGACGGGGAAAATTTCGACCAGCCGCGACGTGTTGGATGAGTTGGCTGAAAAATACGAATTGCCGCGACTCGTCATCGAGCATCGGGAGTTGGCGAAACTCAAAGGCACTTACGTTGACGCCTTCCCTAAGTTGATTTCTACGGCAGACGGGCGCATTCACACCACGCTCAATCAGACCATCGCGGCGACTGGGCGTTTGTCGTCCACCGATCCGAACCTGCAAAACATCCCGATCCGAACCGAGATGGGCCGCCGCATCCGCCGCGCATTCATCCCGGCGGACGGCCACGTCCTGCTTTCAGCCGACTATTCGCAGATCGAACTGCGGCTGCTCGCGCATATCACGAAAGACCCGGTGATGCTCGAAACATTCCGCCGGGGCGAAGACATTCACGCGCGCACCGCACAGGCGGTCTTCAACGCGAAAACGCCGGAAGAGATGAGAGAGGCGCGGCGGAAGGCCAAGATCGTCAACTTCGGGATCGCCTACGTCATCGGCCCGTTCGGGCTGGCGCAGCGCACGGGCATATCGCGCAACGAAGCGAAGAAGGTGATCGAGGAGTATTACCGAACCTACGCGGGCGTGAAGAAATACATGGATGAACTGCCTGACAGGGCGCGGGAAAACGGTTGCGCGGTGCGCTCAATTTACGGCCGCAAGCGAAACGTGCCCGACCTGGAGAGCAAAGGCGCTGCCCGCGCGCGCGCCGAACGCGAGGCGATCAACATGCCAATGCAGGGGTCAGCTTCGGACATCGTCAAACTGGCGATGCTCGGTGTGGCCGAGAGCCTGCGCCGTGAAAAATTGAAGGCGCGGATGATTCTGCAAATTCACGATGAGCTTGTCTTCGAGGTTCCGAAGAAAGAGATCAAAAAGACCAGTGAGGTTGTGAAGGCCGCGATGGAGAGCGCTGCGAAAATTGACGCGCCGCTGGTCGTTGACGTCGGAGTCGGCGAAAACTGGATGGACGCCAAGCCGTGAAACACGTCGGAGAATACGCCATCTACGATGTTTCATATGGCATGTGAAATCGTCATCTCACTTGCCTGACCGTCCCCTGATTTTTGCCGAAGGCGCCTCTTCAACTTTGCCGTTATTCTCCGGTCTGTGCTCACGCGCCCAGGCGGATTGGGCCGCGCGCAGGTGCCCTGAGAGCATTTCTTTGGCGCGTTTCGCGTCGTGTTTGCGCATGGCTGCGATGATCTTCTCGTGCCATTCGATGGCTTCTTCCAGGTCGCGCGCGTGTGAGATGGTCAGGCGCCGGATGTGAAAGAGCAGTTGCGCGACGGTGTCCATCACGCCACTCATCAGTTTGTTGTTTGCGGCGCGGGCTATCGTCTGGTGAAACCGGACATCGTGTTTGAGGAAGTTTTCCGGGTCGTCGGTGGTCGCTTTCATCCCTTCGACTTCTCTGACCAGCGCGGCGATGTCGGCCTCCGTAGCGCGTTCAGCCGCCAGTTCGGCCAATCCCGCTTCGATGATCCGGCGCGCTTCAAACAATTCCTCGACGCTGGTGTTATTGATCAGCGTCATGAAGCGCATCGGCTCTGTGAAGATTTCGGGCAGCGATTCGGCGATGTAAGTTCCCGCGCCGGGCTTCGCATGGATGATGCCCATCACCGACAGAGCTTTCAGCGCGGTGCGCAAACTGGGGCGGCTGATGTGAAGCATGTCGGCCAGTTCGCGTTCGGGTGGCAGCCGGCTTCCAGCTTTCAGTTCGCCGCGTTCCAGTAATTCCTTGATGCGTTGCACGACAAGCTCAGTTATCCCAGCTCGATCAATCGGCTCCATCGCCGCGCCGAGGTGGTTGGAATTGCGAATGGCCATTTTTCCTCCTCTGCTGGGTGGAGGGATCATTGAACACAGGCTTTTTACCCACGCCTGTTTTCATCCCGTGAAATGGTTTGACCAGCGCGCACTATAGAATCGGGCGCCGGGGTTGTCAATGAAGGCAGGCTGAGAGAAGGAAGACAGAAAAACGTAACGCCGCGAGCGTAGTCTTTTCGTTCTCTTCGACGGTAAAAGATTCACGCGCTTGTTCGGTCCGTCATTGAAGGTCAGTAGCAGCGAGTACGATCCGCAGACTTCATACTCAAGAATGCGCAAAACCATCTTTAGGTCTCTCTACGCCTAATCAAGCGGCGGAATTGGCTGCAATGGCCGGCCCGTGCGCGCCAATTCCCAATTGGCGCGCAACTCGGCCTGATATTTTGCAGCCCATTCATAAGCTGACTACTTGCCCACGAACGCCAGCCAATCGCCCGGCGCTTCCTTCTCTCCCGAAGTGATGGCGAAGAATTCGTTTTGCAATTGCGCAGTGATGGGGCCGCGTTTGCCGGAGCCGACTTTCGCGCGGTCAATGCTGCGGATGGGCGTGATTTCGGCGGCGGTGCCGGTGAAGAAGACTTCGTCGGCGACGTAGAGCGCGGCGCGCGGAATAACCTGTTCACGGACTTCGTAACCCAGGTTGCGCGCGATCTGGATCACCGAATCGCGCGTGATGCCGGGCAGCACGGCGGACGCGAGCGGCGGCGTGTATAAAACTCCGCCCCGAATCAGAAAGATGTTTTCGCCGCTGCCCTCGCTGACGTTGCCATCGGTGTCGAGCGCGATGCCTTCGACGAAGCCGTTGGCGACCGCTTCCATCTTGATCAACTGCGAGTTCATGTAATTCGCGGCGGATTTGGCCGTCGGCGGAATAGTGTTGTTGTGCATTCTCGCCCAACTCGCCACGCAAACATCAACGCCCTGATCAATCGCTTCCTGGCCGAGGTATTTGCCCCAGACCCAGCTTGCGATGTAAACCTCGACCGGATTGTTCAACGGATAAACGCCGAACGGGCCGTAGCCGCGAAAGACCACCGGACGCAGGTAGCATTCCTTGAAGCCGTTGACGCGCACCACTTCCTGACAGGCGGCGATTAGTTGATCAACCGGATATTCGAGTTCGGTGCGATAGATTTTGCACGAATCGTGCAGCCGCTGGATGTGTTCGCGCAGGCGGAAGACCGCCGGGCCTTGCGGCGTCGAATAACAGCGAATGCCTTCAAACAGCGACGAGCCGTAATGGACGACGTGCGACATGATGTGAATGTTCGCATCATTCCAATCAATCAATTTTCCATTGTGCCAAATTTTCTTAGCGGTTTCTGTAGACGAACTTGGATGGGCCATAAAGCTGATGTGTACTCCTTCGTGATTGAAACTATCTGAAAAGAGGAGATCAACGAGATCAGGGCTAACAGGCGGCATCATAAATTCCGGCGCTGATAGCGGTCAAGCAAAGCTTCCACCGAGGCTTGTTTGCGCGCGGCCCGGTTGGGCAAAGTTTGACACGCTTTCCACACGCCAATAGAATGCCGCTTCGTTCCAACAAGAGCTACTTTCACGAGGCGAGATGCAATGAGTGTCAGTCCTGATCTTCTGGAAATCCTGCGGTGTCCGGCCTGCAAATCGAAAGTTGAATTGAAACCTGATGGCAGCGGGTTGAAATGCGTAAGCTGCCATCGCGTCTATCCGATCCGCGACGAGATTCCGGTCATGCTCATTGACGAGGCGACGATTGAAGAAGAAGGAATCAAGTCTACTTGATCGCCGCATCCGCTTGTCGGTTTCGCCCCGCCTTTAGCAGTCTTGATGTCAATTCCTCTCTTTCAACAATTGCCTGAAAATTCGCGCCTGCTCTTCATCCGCATCCGCAATCTGGGAGAAGCGGTGTTGGACACTGCGAATCTGCGCGCGCTGAAACATTTCAGGCCTGATCTGCAAATCGCGACACTGGTCGAAGCGATCTACACCGATCTTTACGCCGCCGACCCCGAGATCGAAGCGATCCCTCTGCCTCGCGGCGTGAAAGATAAACGAAGCTCGTTGGCCTCACGTTTGAACATGATCAGAGAACTTCGCAGCAGGAAGTTCGCCGCGGTGATCAATTTGCACGGAGGGCCGACCAGCGCGCAGTTGACTTTCCTGAGCGGGGCGAAACACCGCGCGGGCGCCGAACATTTTCGCAACGGCTATGCTTACAACTTACGTATCCCGCCCGCCGAAGAGATTCTTGGCCGTAAGGATTTGCACACGGTCGAGTACCAGTTCGGGCAATTCAAATGGCTCGGTCTTCCGGGCGACGAACCGGAACCAACGCGTTTGCACGTCGCTCCGCAATTTCGCAAATCGGCGTTGAGCAAATTGCGCGAGGCTGGGATTGATCCCGAACGCCCCTATGTTGTGGTCGCGCCGACGAACGAGTTTTACACCAAACGCTGGGAGCCGAAACGTTACGCGGCTATTGCCGAATCGTTGATTGCGCGAGATTTCCAAATCGTGATGACCGGCGCGCCGACCGAAGAGCAGCGGTCGCAGTTGGCCGCTGTGCAGGCTGCAACGAAACACGAGTTGGCCAGTCTGAATTCGCTCAGCATCGGCGAGCTTGTGGCGGTGATCGCCCAGGCGAAACTTTTCGTCGGCAACGACAGCGGCCCGGCGCACATCGCGGCGGCGGTGAAAACTCCGCTCGTCGTTTTGTTCGGCCCGGCAAGCTCGGTCAGGTGGAGTCCGTGGCGCGCGCCATCCGTGCTGGTTCAGAATTATTTCCCGTGCAATCCGTGCTCAATGTACACTTGCGAAGCTTTTGACGAACCCGAATGCATACGGTCAATCACTGTTGATCAGGCGCTGAAGGCGATTGACCGGTTGATATGACAAATATGGAGACATTCAAACCTGCGACGGTCAAACCGAAGATCTCATTCGATGTGATTGATCAACTTGATATCCGAGTCGGAGCGATAGAAACAGTGGAAGACGTGTCAGGCTCCGGCAAACTGGTCAAACTCACGGTTGATTTCGGCGACCACAAGCGAACCATCCTGGCTGGTCTGAAACAGGAGCGCCAAAATCCGAAAGAGATCGAAGGCAAACAGGCGCTGTTTGTCGTCAACCTCCCGCCGAAAAAAATGATGGGACTGGTTTCTGAAGGAATGTTGTTCGACATTGGCTACGCCGATGGAATTCTTCCAGCCCTGGTTGTACCTGAAAGACCAGTTCCGAATGGCGTTCGCGCTGGCTGAAATATTCACGGATGAATTATCAACGCGCCGAACAAATCGTCAGTAAATTCTCCGGCCTCCGGATTGTCACGCTGGGCGATCTGATGCTGGATGAATTCATCTGGGGCGAGGTGCGCCGCATCTCCCCCGAAGCTCCCGTGCCCGTAGTCGAAGTCAAACGCGAATCCTGGCATCTGGGCGGAGCTGGCAACGTAGTCTCAAACCTGCTAGAACTCGGCGCGCGTGCGATTCCCATTGGCATTGTAGGGAACGACGAAGCCGCGAAGATGCTGCGCGACCGCTTCGCCGAGCGGAAGGCCGAGACCGATGGCGTCATCACCGATTCATCGCGCCCGACGACGCGCAAGACCCGCGTCGTCGCGCACAGCCAGCAGATGGTCCGCGCCGACCGCGAAGACCGTTCGCCGGTTTCAAACGCTGTCGAAGGCCGGGTCATCGCCGCGTTCGATCAGGCTTTGTCGAATGCGGACGCTGTGATTATCTCCGATTACGATAAAGGCTTGTTGACGCCACGCGTGCTGCGCGCCGTGATTGAATCGGCGCAGTCGCGGAACAGAATGGTTTGTCTCGATCCGAAGATCAGAAACTTTGCTCACTACCGCGAGGTTGATGTGATAACGCCGAATCAGATCGAAGCCGAGCGCGCGAGCGGCGTCGAGATCACCGACGAATCATCTTTGATTGCGGCGGCGCGCAGAATTCGTGATCTGATCAGTTGCAGAAATGTGCTGATTACACGCGGCGAGCATGGCATGAGCATGCTCGACGACGCGGGAGGAACAACCAACATTCCGACGGTCGCGCGCGAAGTTTATGACGTGACTGGCGCTGGGGACACTGTGATCGCTACGTTGACGCTGGCGCTGGCTTCGGGCGCAAGCCTTACTGAAGCCGCGATCATTGCTAACCACGCTGCGGGTGTCGTTGTGGGCAAAGTAGGAACCGCCACAGTTTCGCATGACGAGTTGGTGGCGGCGTTACAAGACCTGGGCTGATACAAGATCGCCAATCCAGCCTTTTTCCGCTTTCATCAGCCCATCCGAAATTGATTTTTTCAACAACAAACCATAGCCAATATTGACTGTTTAGCCTGTCCCAAAAGCGTGAAAAACGCCGGAAAAAGACGATACACGGCTAATGAATATTTTGTCTTCTTTTCATTCACCGGGGAATTTTTATATTGCAATGTCAATACCCATATAAGATTTTTTTTGATCCTAAGTTGGTTTAAGACGCGCTTTAAGTCGCTACTCGAAATGGGGCGCCGATATTCAAATTTTCGGATATATAATCCGCGCCGTCGCAAAAGCGCTTCAGCTAACGCTGTGAACTTAAAGTTCACGTTTGTGGCCGCTGGTGGGTTCTTAATTGGCCGCAAAACATTCTTGATGAATGGGCAGGTTACAAATCAACGTGAGTGCTCTCGCTCGATCAACGAAGGAATCCGTTTCGATTGATTTCTCCGTCAAGCAGTTTTGATCCGAGCCTGTCAGGTGTCTGATCCACGCCTGAGAGCAGGCGTTAGTTTGAAGTTGGTTTCAACAATCAACAAGGAGAAGAACGGATCTTATGAGCGTCTGTTTTAACAAAACCGTGGGAATCGCTTGTTTATCGGTGTTTCTTCAGATCGGCGTCAATGCTCAGAGCCAGATAACTTCGCAGACTCAATCACCAAAATCATCCAGCGCTGGCAATACTTCCTCATCATCCAATACCAATTTAAATAATCAATTGGCTCTGGTCTCCGACAAAGCTTCAGACAAAGCTTCGAGTTCGACTGTAAACGAAGTCAAAACCGAAACAAGAATTGCCGCTGCAATCACGGAGCCGAAAGTCTCTCTGAAGAATCCCTCCATTCAGTTCAAAGTCAATCCGAGCGAATCGAAGTTGAGCGGACGACCGTTCACCGAACCAGACCTGGAAATCCTGGGTTCCGCCGCGAGTTTCCAGGCGACGGCTTACGCCTTGTACGGGCGCACACGCAGCGGCGCTTACGTTCGCCGTGGAGTGATCGCAGCCGATCCGCGCGTGATCCCGCTCGGTTCCGTCGTGCAACTCAAAACGCCCGGCTATACCGGCGTTTATACCGTCCACGACACTGGTAAAAAGATCAAAGGCAACATCGTTGACGTATGGGTCCCTTCATCGCGTGAGGCGCGAGTCTTCGGGCGCCGTCAGATAAAACTGCACGTTCTGCGGTTAGGCCCGAAAGGCGCTAACAGAAAATAATCTCCTCCATCACCAATCTCGTCATTTCGCTCGACCGCCGCCTGTTTCAAGGAAGCAGGCGGCGATTTTCTTTTACGCGACGCTCAACTATCATCGCGTCATGAATCAATCGGGTAATCAAACGCCGGCTGACGCGCCGGTGTTAGTCGAAGTCACGCGCGGTTCAATGGTTGAATCACGTCATCGCGGGTTTATCGCTGTGGTTGACGCCACAGGCGGCGTCATCGCAAAAATAGGCGACATCGGAACGCCGGCATGGTTTCGATCCGCCGCAAAACCATTTCAGACAATCCCCATCATCACCAGCGGCGCGGCGGCGCGTTACAGTTTTACCCCGCGCGAACTGGCTGTGATCACCGGTTCGCACAGCGGCGAAAGCATTCATCTCGAAACTGTCATTTCCATTCTGAGCAAGATCGCGCTGGACGAATCGGCGCTGAAATGCGGAGCGCATATGCCGTTCGACGACGCGTCCGCGAAACATCTCCGCGCCGAAAACAGTCAGCCAGGCGCGTTGCACAACAACTGTTCGGGCAAACACGCCGGGATGCTCGCCTTCGCCAGCCACATCAACGCGCTATTGGAAAATTACATTGACCCAAATCATCCGGTTCAGCGGCGGATTCTTTCCACGCTCGCGCGATTTGCCGATGCGCCTGTTGACGAAATCAACATTGCAATAGATGGATGCAGCGCGCCGGTCTTCGGCCTGAGCATTGAAGCGATGGCGCGAAGTTATGCGCGGCTCGTTGGCGCCGAGCACGCCGGAATCGAGCCGGAACTTGTCGAGGCCGCCGAAGCCGTAGTCAACGCGATGACGGAGTATCCGGAAATGGTTGGCGGAACGCGCAACCGGCTGGACACCGACCTGATGCTGGCCGCAAAAGGCCAGATCGTTTCAAAAGTCGGCGCCGAAGGTGTGCAATTGCTCGGCGTGAAACCAAACGAGCGTTATCCGAAGGGCATCGGCGTCGCCATCAAAATCGAGGACGGCGACACCCGTCGCGCCCGCGACCCGGTGGTGATTGAGACGTTGAAGCAACTCGGATTGCTCGATAACAACCAACTTGCGCGTCTTGCGTCTTACGCGCAGTCAACCATCTTCAACCATCGCAGGATCGAAGTCGGCGAGGTTCGCCCTCGCTTTAAACTCGATTTATGAATCAGAAGATTCGGGAGCTTTTCCCCGTAACGAAAAATTACGTCTATCTCAATCACGCCGCCGTCTGCCCCGTCTCGCTGCCGGTTTACGAACGAATGCAGGCGCATGCGCGCGATGTGCTGGAAAACGGCGCGGTTAATTTCCGCGACTGGCTTGACGCGATTAGACACGCGCGCGAACTCGCCGGCCAATTGATCAACGCCCGCGCCGACGAGATTGCCTTCGCGCCGAACACCTCGGCTGGCTTGGCGATGATCGCCAATGGCGTTGATTGGAGCGCGGGCGACAACATCGTCACCGCCGATTGCGAATTCCCGGCCAACATCGTCCCCTGGATGCGGATCAGGCGCGAATTCGGCGTTGAAGTGAAGATGGCGCGCGAGCGCGATGGCCGTTTGGAAACCGAAGAGATTCTGAGCTTGATTGATGACCGCACGCGAGCCGTCGCTTTGAGCTTCGTCGAATTCGCCAGCGGGTTCCGCAACGACCTCGCCGCGATTGGCCGTCATTGCCGCGAACACGGCGTATTGTTCGTCGTTGACGCGATTCAGGGGCTGGGCGCGCTCAAACTCGATGTCGAAGCCTGCGCGATTGACGCGCTTTCAGCCGACGCCCACAAATTCCTGCTTGGCCCTGACGGCGTGTCGCTGTTTTACGTTTCTCGGC
>JAJVID010000047.1 GCA_022072205.1 Acidobacteriota bacterium | reverse complement strand
ATCTGCTTGCCGAGCGTTGTGACAATCTCGCCTTCGGCGACGAGCGAAACGTACTTTTCATAGTACGGCGCGTATTCCGTTGAGTCAGGTCTGGTCATAATTTTCTCCTCTACATTTTCATCGCTCACTTCAGTGTCTCGCGCAACCGTCGAATCTGGTCGGCGTGTCCGTGCGCGTGGCCGGCGTAAATTTCCAGCCAGATTTCAGGCGTGTAAGCGCCGACCTCGGTATGCGTGCCTTCGCGCAGCCAGTCCGCGTCGCTCATTCGTTCGAGCAACTGGACGGTGGTTGACCGCGAGGCGCGAAACGCTTCGAGCGCGGGCGCGATGTCGCGTTCGTTGTACATCAACCGGGTAGCGAACAAATCCTGATCGTAGCCTTGAATGGCGGGCTTGTCTTCGACCAGCAACAGCCGCAGCCGGATCGCGCTGGTCATCTCGCTGTCGGCAAGATGCTGGATGATTTCAGCCGCGCTCCATTTGCCCGGAATCAAATGCGCGGTCAATTTGTCTTTCGGAAATCCATCGAGCGCGCCGATGACTTCGTCGTAGCCGGCGGCGTATTTTGCGATCAGTTCTTTTCTCTCATGTGGCGTCATGATTTTTCCCCCTCAATGTTTGGTTATGCCGATCTTCAGGCCGCTCCGGAACTGTTCCGGGCGCTCCTCCCTCCTTCTCGAATGCGCGCGCGGTTGAGCGATTCGACCAGCGCGTCCACGTCCGCGACGTTCGTGCGATAGCTGGTGACGCCCGCCCGCAAAACCGGTTTGTTGTCGTCGCCGACGCGCGCGATTGAAAGCCAGGCTTCGCCCGAAGCGACTACGGATTTGCAGACCGCTTCCAGATATTCGGCGGTCGCGCCTTCCCACAACGCGCGGTCAACGAAACAGACTACGGGCAGCGGCGTGCGATTGACCACCTCCCAACCCGAATCCTGAAGCCTCCGCCGCAAACGGTCGCCCATTGCCGTCTGATGGCGAATCGCCTCGGCGTAACCGTCCCAGCCCGCGACCAGCAGCGACATAAAAACCTTCAAGCCGATGAAACGCCGCGACCACTGAATCGAATGCGTGAATGGATCAACAACTTCAAGCCCGGCGGCGTCGCGCGGCATGTAGCTTGTCGCCATGCCAAACGTCCGCTTGAGAATTTCGGGATGGCGGGTCAGGAAAAGCCCCGCGCCCATCGGGGCCGAAAGCCATTTGTGCGCGTCGAACGTGATCGAATCGGCCTTCTCAATGCCGCCAAGCGTCGCGCGCAATTCAGGCGCGAATGCGGCCCCGCCTCCCCAAGCCGCGTCAACGTGAAACCAAATGCCCTCGCGCGCAGCGACTTCGGCCAATTCGTCAATCGGATCAATCACGCCCGAACTGGTCGTTCCGGCGGTGGCGACGATCATCAACGGCTTGAAGCCCTCGGCTCGATCCCGCTCGATGCGTTCGGTCAAAGCGCCCGCGTTCATCCGCAGTTCGCCGTCAACGGGAATCTCGCGCACAGCCGCCGTGCCGAGTCCGCTCGCGCGCGCCGCTTTCAAAAAAGAATGATGGCCTTGCGATGAAACATAGAATACGGGCTGAGCCGTCAACGCGCGCATCCCGTGTTCATTGAATTCGGGGAACTCGTTCGTCATCGCGGCGAGCAGCGCGGTGTGATTCGCTTCCGAACCGCCGGATGTGAAAACGCCGTCGGTCAGCGCGGGATCGTAACCGAACTTCTGCCCGAACGAGCGAATCACGTGTCGTTCGACTTCCGCCGCAAACGGGCTGTGACTCCACGCGGCGAGTTGCGGATTGAAAGCGGCCACCAGCGTGTCGGCCGCGATCCCCATCGTTGTTGAGGCCGGACAGAAAAGTCCGAAATAACGCGGATGCCCGGTGTGAACCTGAAACCGCCACATCGCGTCAGCTACGAAATCCAGCGACTCGACTGCGCCCAACGGTTCGGCGAAATCGCGTCCGGCCAATACCCCGCGAATCTTCTCGACATCGAGTTCCGGCGCGACTCGCGCCGTATCAATCTTCGTCAGGTAATTCTCAACGACTTCAATCAAACGCCGCCATAATTCTTCGCGCGTCTGCTCATTTAACATCAACATCTCTCGTCAAACCTCTTTCAACTACTATCGCCTTCGGAAATTCGATTGAGTCACGAGCTGTTTTTCTATCATAACGCTCCGCGACTGTCTGGCGGTTTTGTGACATTGCAGATCACTTCAATCCATTTGCCGTTTGCTTCTGTCTGGAATATCGCGTGACGTAATCAGGTGGTTTGACGCCGGAAGCCAGATGCGGGTCGGCGATTGGCTCGCCAGCCGCAATTCGCAACGGCAATTCGCCCGCCCACGCGGGGATCGCCATGTCTTCCTCGTCGTCTTTCGGCGGGCCGGTGCGGACTTTCGCGGAGACTTCAACCAGCGGCAACGCGAGCACGGTGGTTCCCTTCAACTCCTGTTCGTTGGGTTCTCGCACGTCATCCCAGCGGCCTGGGACGACGTGTTCCGTGAACGCTCTGAGCGCGACCATCTTCTCTTCGGCTGCCTCGACCATCGTCGCGGCTCCAAGAATCACCACCGAGCGGTAATTGATCGAATGGTGAAAAGCCGAACGCGCCAGCACAAGACCATCAACCAGCGTGACGGTCACGCAGACCGGAATTCCGCCAACAAGCGAGCGCATCGCCCGGCTCGCCGCCGAACCGTGAATGTAAAGTTTGTCTCCGACTCGTCCGTAAGCGGTGGGAATGACGAAAGGTTGTCCGTCAACGACGAATCCGACGTGGCAAACGAATCCTTCGTCCAGAATCCGGTAGACCTGCTCGCGGTCGTAAGAGCCGCGATCCGGCAATCGTTTCAGCGTGGTTCTGACGGTGGGCGAAAATTGATCTATCTGGGCCATTCGGGATTTTCTCCTTGCGGTTTTGATCGCCAAAAAAATAAATGCAAAAGTGGACTCATACAAGCTCCACTTTTGCATTTAAGCACCAGTCCACTTTGACCAGTCGAATTAATGCCGGATCAGGCTGTTTTGGTTCCGTTGAAAACTTCGCGCAATCGTCGCGCGACGATCTCGGCTTCGCCCGGCTGCATCTGCCAGACGCCGACGCCGATCTCCTGCTTCTCGGCCTTCGCGGGCGATGAACCCGGCGCGATCTCGATTGACGGTTTGCCATCGCGCAGTTGTTTGCGAATGTCGTCGGCTATGATCGGCAACGCCGCTTTGTCCCAGGTCAGCCGGACTGTAGGGACGTGGTTGGCGATGGGCGGGACGTAGATTTCAGTCTTAATGGCTTTATTCGCGGCCACGCTGTCGGTGACGAGTTTGGCGCGGCGCTCCCACTCTTTCCATTCGGCTGCGGCGTCGCGTTTCCGAAACATCTCGACAGCAACCATCATCCCAAGCATTTCTTCCTTATTGACCTTCATCCCGCGCCCGATCGAGTCGCTGTTGGGAGAACAGTTCATCCGCGCGGCCTCGATCAGGTCTTTGCGGCCGAGCAGCAGGCCCGCGCTCTGCGGCCCGCGAATGCCTTTGCCGCCGGAGAACGTCACAAGATCGAATCCCATCTTGTTGTACTTCGACAGATTTTCGGTCGGCGGCGTGTCGGCTGCGGCGTCATTGAAGGTCGGGATGTTGTGTTTCCTGCCGAGCGCGACGAACTCAGCGACCTTGATCTTGCCTCTCGGATCGGCGTCGTTGAAAAACAGCATCATCGCGGTCTTTTCGTTGACGGCTTTCTCCAATTCCTCAGCCGTCTCGACCTCGATCATCTTGACGCCGCAGTTCCGCACGGCGTGGTCGTAACCGTACCGGTGCGATTTCTGGATGATCACTTCGCTCTTCATTCCCGTGCCGGCCAGATCGGGAATGCGCGTGATCCATTCGTGCTTCTTGCCGGCGACGCAGGCCGCCGTGCCGACGGTCAACGCGGCGGCGGCCCCCGAAGTGACCATCGCAGATTCGACGCCGATCAACTCAGCAATGCGCTTGCCGACGGCGTCGTGCAGATCGTTGAGAGGGACGAAAGTCTTCGAGGCGTAATTCATCGCCTCCATCACTTCAGGCCACATCAGCGACGCGGTTAGCGTGGTGTAAGTTCCGGCGGCGTTGATAAACGGGCGAACGTTCAACTCCTTGAAGTAATCGCGCCCGGCGGTTTTCGGCGCGGCGGCGATTGCGCTTGAAGTGAACAGCGATCCGATGAACGGGATGCTGGACATTGATTGAATAAAATTGCGACGGTTTGGCATGTGACACCTTTTTCTGAAAAGTGTCAGTAGCCCGACCGTGAGGGAGGGCGTGGATTCTTCTTTCCCCACGCCCTCCCCCACGGTCGGGCTACTGACACGGCTCTATTGGTCAGTATTTTAGAACAACAGCTTCAACCCGAACTGCATCTGCCGCATCGGCGAGACGAGGCTCGAAATCGAACCAGGCCCGCGCGAAGCCGTGACCTGCGTCGGGAAAGCTCCGCCCGCCGTCGTCGGCAGGAACTGAGCGGGCGCCGTTCCGAGGTTCGCGTTCGGCACGGCGAATTGCGGCGTGTTGAAGACGTTGAACATCTCCGCGCGGAATTGCAGCCGCAGCTTCTCGGTCATTTGAAAGTTCTTGATCAGCGAGAAGTCTACGCTCTTGGTTCCGGGGCCTTCCAGAATCCCCTGCCCGGAACTGCCGTAATGACAGAACTGCGTCAGGTATTGGTTCAAAGCCTTGCCCGCATCGGTCGCCGCGCTGCCCGGCTGCGCGCAAGTGACGATGCGGAACGCGTCGGGATTGAACCATTTGTTGACCGTCCGGTCGGAGAGCTTGCCGTCGCTCAACCGGTCAGGCCGCACGGGCGATTCGCCGGTGTTGAGCGTGTTGCCCTGAGTGACGGTGAATGGTAATCCGGAACGCAGCGCGACGATGCCGTTTGTCTGCCATCCGCCGAAGACGTGTTTGGCGAAATTGTCCCTGAAAGCCAGGATCGTAGGCAATTCGTAAACGAAACTGATCACCGCGTTGTGCTGGTAATCGAAGCCGTAGCGCGTCTTTTCAGCCGCGCGGTTGCGCGGATTCTGATAAGTGTTCTGCGTCGCGCCGCCGCCTTCGTTGCGGCCATAGCCTTCGCCCATCGCCCTGCTCCACGTGTAAGCGAACGTCATCGCCAATCCGCGGCTCAACCGCTTCTGCACGTTGACCTGCATCGCGTGGTACCACGAATTGGCGTTGGAATCGAGCAGGCGCAGCCGCGTCAATGGACGCTGTGGGCCGCCCACGCCGTCGGCGAAGAACGGTATGATGCGCCGCGTGTTCGGATCGAGTCCGACCGCCGGCGTCGGCGCGTTGAACTCGACTGTGTTATCAATGTGCGTGCCTTTGTTCCCGACATACCCGACACCGAGCACCGTATCGAACGGCAGCCGGCGTTGCACGTCCAGGCTCCATTGCGTGATGTACGGCTGGTTGTTCTTTGCGTCGAGCGCGTTCAATCCGGTGGCGCGCGTGTTGTTCTGCGTGCCGAACGGGCTGGCGTAAGTCAGCACGGGCTGCGTCGGCGCGTTATTGATCTTGCCGCCCGACGCCGTGTTGTTGAACGTGCTCGTGCCCGATTTCGGCGGGTTGAGATTGAGGATCGAGAAATTGTTCAACTGATGAACGTTGTAATAGATGCCGAAGCCGCCACGCGCGACCCAGTTGTCGCTCCAGCGGTAGGCGAATCCGATGCGCGGCATGAATTGTTTTTTCTGCGCCTCGTAAAACTCGAACTCAGTGCCGACGTTCGGAATCAGCGTCGGCAATCCGTTGGTCAGCGTCGTGAAGCTCAGGCTGCGCCACAACCCCTGCACGTCAACCGCCGGTTTGTTGTATTCCCACCGCAGCCCCAGATTGAGCGTCAGCTTGCGCGTGGCTTTCCAATCGGTCAGGCCATAGATGGCGAACCGGCTCTGGCGAATGTCGGTCAGCGGCAAGCCTTCCGGCGTGACGGTGGACGATGGATAACCAAGCAGAAACGCCGCAAACGCCGTCCCGGCGAGGTCGCCGTTGAAATTCAGTCCGCCGCGCGGGACGTTGGCAGCGCCTCGGAAGAGCGACGCGCGGCGATAATCGAAGCCGAACTTCAGATTGTGCGCGCCCTTCGTCCACGTGATGTTGTCGTTGACCTGATGCAGGTTGTTGAAATCGAAACCATTGCCGCCGTCCTGCTCGGCCAGAGTCGAAAAGCCGCTGACCGCGATGGTCGGCACGCCGGTTTCGCGCGGCGTGAATTTGCGGTTGCCATCGTTCAGAACGCGGAAGCCGGTCAACCCCAGCGCCTCTACGTCGAAGTTGGTGTTAGCGCGCGAGTTGAGCGAATTGTCCACCGAACGGTTCCAGCCGTAGCGGAATTCGTTGATGAAATTCGGCGTGAAGATGTGAATCCAGCCGCTGCCGACGTTCTGGTTGCGCCCGGCGACGAAGTACGTGAAGTTCGGGTTGTCGCCCGGAATGACGGTGTAGGTCACGTCGTTGAACGCGTAGCGCCCGAAAATTTTGTCCTTCTCCGAAAAGTTGTGATCCACGCGGACGAAGGCCTGATCGTCGTCAGTCACGCGGCGCTCGAAGCCGGTGAAGTTGACGCCGGTCAGCGGGTTCGCGTTGATGCGCTGCGGTTCGGGCCAGAACTTCATCAATTCTTTCGCGACGTTCGTGATCCGGTTGGACGGGATGATGTTGCCGGTGAACTCGGCGCCCGTCACCGGATCGAGGATCTTGATCGGCGTCGGCAAGCTGAGCAGCGAACTGAAATCGCCGTTGCGGAAAGCCAGCGGCGGATGGTTGGCCGTCTGCGCGATGTTGCCGTTGCGGCGGCGGCGCGCTTCGTAGTTGAACATGAAGAATGTCTTGTTGTGGCCGTCGTAAATCTTCGGAATCCAGAGCGGCCCGGTCAACACGCCGCCGAAATTGTTTTGCCGCAAACTGTCTTTCTTCGAGCGAGCCGCGCCCGGCGCATTGAAATAGTTCTGGAAGTAATTTTCGGCGTCGAAGATGTCGTTGCGCAAAAATTCAAACGCCGAGCCGTGCCACTCGTTGCCGCCCGATTTGGTGACGATGTGGACTTGCGCGCCCGCGTTGAAGCCGTATTCAGCCGAATAACTCCCGGCAAGCACGCGGAATTCCTGAACGGCCTCGACCGAAGGGCTGAAGGGAATGGTGTTGACGCGCGCTTCGGTGGCGACCACGCCGTCGAGCGTGCCCTGTTGATTGGTCTCGCGTTGGCCGTTGGCGACGAACGTCAGCCCGATGCCGGGGATCGGAACGCCGTGCGAGCCTTGACGCTGGCCGAAGCCCTGGCCGTCGCTGCCTGCGCGCGGGCCGTATTGCACGCCGGGTTGCAGGATGGCCAGCGCGCCCAGGTTGCGGTTGTTGAGCGGCAACTCTTCGACCCGCCGTTGTTCGACCGTCTGGCCGAGCGTCGCGTCGTCAGTGCGCAACGTGGCGGCTTCGGCGACGATTTCGACTTTCTCGGTCGTCGCGCCGACCTGCAACGCAAAATCCACGCGGACTTTCTCGTTGATTTCAAGAATGACGTTGCGGCGCACTTCGGACTTGAATCCCTGCGCGTCAATCGTCACGTCGTAAACGCCAACGTCGAGCAGTGGAAAACTGAAATCGCCGGTTGAAGAAGTCGTGACCTCGCGCTTCACGCCGGTTTTTGTGTTGGTCGCGGTGACCTTCGCCCCGGCGACTACGGCGCTTGATGAATCAGTCACCTGGCCCAGAATCGTCGTTGATGTTGTTTGAGCCGAAACTGCGCTGTTGAATGCGCTGAGGAGCGTCAGAACGGAAAACGTTAAAAGCAGGGACAGGCGCAAGCTCTGCCCACCTTGCTTGCAGACATAACGAGCCATAAGCGAAATCCTCCGGTTGGAATTGTAATGGTGTTGTTGCGGTTGAAAATTATCGTCTGATCGTATGGTGTCTTCCGTTTTCAGCGTAGCCTCACTGAATCGCCCGAAAAATACTCCTCGGTTCAAGAGCCGTCAAGCACTATGTATGACCAATATGCCTTTCAGGAATCGAAACTCGCTCGTATAATTCGCCCGCCATGATCGAAACTACAATCAAATCCATTTTTATTGCGAGCCTGATTCTCGTGAGCGCGATTCCATACTCTTCCGAACGCAAAGTCATCGTGCCCGCGAACGCCCCGAAGCCTGTCGGCCCCTACAGTCCCGGCATCTTCGTCGGCGATTATCTTTACGTTTCGGGCCAGGGCGTGCGCGATTCGAGCGGCGCAATGCCTGAAGGCGCCGCCGCGCAGACGCGGCAATGCCTGGAGAACATAAAAGCCATTGTTGAAGCCGCCGGCCTGACGATGGAACACGTCGTCCACATGCAGCTTTACCTTGAGAAGATTGGCTGGCTGCCGGAAGTTGATCGCGTTTACGCCGAATACTTTCCGAAGAACCCGCCTGCGCGAGTCGTGATCGGAACGGCGAAGATGCCGACCGACACGACGGTCGAGATGACGGTCGTCGCCGTGCGCGATTTGAAGATGAAGAAGCCGCTCGCGCTGAAAAGCCTGAAAACATTGGGCCACGCGAGCGCGGCGGTCGAAGCGAATGGCCGCGTTTATCTTTCGGCTGTTTACGGCAAAACTCAGGCCGAAGCCGATGCGAATTTGAAGAAGGCGCTCGGCGAAGCCAAACTGAATCAGATCATCTTCCGCAACGATTACGGATCGGCGCCATCGGCAAAGCTCCCGATGAACGAATTGCCGAGCGGGGCGAGCGCAGCCATCTCGGTCATCGCTTCGCGCAAAAGCGTGAAGCGCGCGGGCGATTGCGCGGCTGACGGCGCGACGATCTACTGCTCAGCTCAAACCGGCGCGGGCGAAAAAACCGTGCAGGAGCAGGTGAAATCCGTGATGAAAAAATTGCAGGCGGGATTGGCCGCGCACGGAGCGCAACTTTCACACGTCGTCGCCACGAACGTCTACCTCGACGACATCCGCGAATTCAGGCCGATGAACGAGACTTACGCGACGTTCTTTTCGAGCGCGCCTCCGACGCGGACGACCGTGCAGCCGTTCGCGGTCGCCGACCGGTCGAAGGGCGATCCGGCGCTGGTGAAGATTTCGCTGGTCGCGGTCAAAGAGTGAATATGAATATTGATCCGGCGTCTAATCGGGAAAAATCCTCGACCGCTCCGGATTGCTGAGTCCACAAGCAGTGTAACCTTCAACTCAAACCAAAGGACGATCCACTATGAATTCAAATCGCAGAAAAATCCTGAAAGCCGCCGCAGCGACGGCCATCGCCGCTCCGGCGGCTAAAGCGTCAACCAACGCCGAACCGCAGAAAGGCGCTCCGACAAAGAAAGTGCATTACCGAGGCGGCAAGAAGCCTGAACGAAAACCTGACCAGCCGCCTCCGCTCTTTTCCGGCGCGGTCTCTTACGGCAACCTGCTCTACATCGCGGGCAAGGGCGCGCATTACCAGGGCGACATCAAGCAGCACACCAAGACCGTGCTCGACGAGATCGAAAAGGAACTGGTCAACGCCGGCTCCTCGATGGACAAGGTTTTGAAATGCAACGTCTATCTCGCCAACGGCGCCGATTATCAGGCGATGAACGAAGTCTTTCGCGGACGGTTCGGCGAAGAGCCGCCGGTCCGCACGACCATCGCAGCGGCGTGGATTCCGGGCGATTCGCTCGTCGAAATTGACGTGATCGCTTACATCTAACCACCGGAGAGCGCGCATCCTTATCTCTCCGGCAAATCCAATGTCGCAGATGAAATGGCCTTTGAGATTACGGAACAGAAGGAAATAACGGAACAAACGGAAACCCATTCGGAAATTTTTCCGTTATTTCCGCCTGTTCCGTAATCTCGGTGGGCTTCATTTGTCGGACCTCTCGGGTTCGTCAGCGGAAACAGAATGCGCGCTCAGGGATCGAGGCGCAATCATGAAACGCAGAACCTTCGTGCAACTCCTTGCCGCGACACCGCTGGCTTCAAAAATTCGCGCGGAAGAATTCAAAGACATTCCGAAGTACAAGATCGTCACTCCGCACAAACGCGCCGCGAAGCCGGGAATGCCCGGGCCGTATCCGGGCAAAGTCGTCTCGGTCAAATCGGCGAAGTGTCTGAGCGAAGACGGGCTGAAGTTCAACGATGAGGTCGTGCGCGAGATGATGGAGCGCGGGATGCGCGCGCTGACCGGCGACGCGAAAGCGGTTGATTCGTGGCGGCGCTTCATCTCGCCCGACGACATCGTGGGCGTCAAGGTCAACGTCGTCGGGCGCCCGTGGGTCGTCTCGTCGCATCCGATAGTCGCCGAAGTCGTCCGCAACCTGATGGCCGTTGGCGTCAAGCCCGCGCAGATTTACATCTACGACCGGTTCCAGGATCAGCTCGATGAAGCCAATTACGCGCCGCATCTGCCCGAAGGAGTGAACTACTACGCCTCGGAAAGAGCGAACGAAAATGTTGACCGTCTCAACTACGATCCCGGCGTTTACGTCGAAGCCGACATGTTCGGCGAAGAAGACACGCGGTCGAACATGATGAAGCTGATTTCGCAGAACCTGACCAAGATTATCAACATTCCGAACATGAAAGATCACGGCGCGACCGGCGTGACGGGTTGTTTGAAGAACATCGCCTACGGAGGTTTTTCAAACGTCGCGCGGACGCATGATCGCGGCGTCTCGCACACGCTCTCGTTCGTCGGCGAGTTGGCCAACGTCGAACCGATCCGTTCGCGCACGGTGTTGCAGATCATGGACGGTTTGCGCGGAGTGTGGCACGGCGGGCCGGGCGCGCGAACGCTGAAATACGTCTTCTTCCCGCGAACGATTATGTTCGGGACTGATCCGGTGGCGATTGACCGCTTGCTGCTCGACATCGTTGACGATGAGCGCAAGCGCCGCGGCGCAATCTCGATCTGGAACCGCGACGAGAGCACGCTCGATTTCAACAACGGCAAAAAACGCGACGAAGACCCAAACACGAACATCATCATCCGTGAACCACGCCACGTCGAATACGCCGGAAAACTCGGCTTGGGCGTTCACGACATCAGGAAGATTCAGATAAAGGAGATCGAGTTATGAAAACGACTCGCAGGACATTCGTGCAACTTCTTGCTGCGGCGCCCCTGGCTTCAGCGGTTCACGCAAAAGAATCCAAAGACCCTCCGAAGTACAAGGTCGTCACACCTTACAAATCCGCTGCGACGCCCGGAATGCCGGGACCGTATCCCGGCAAGGTTGTCTCGGTTAAATCGGCGAAATGTCTGAGCGAAGACGGGCGGAAGATCAACGGCGAGGTCGTCCGCGAGATGATGGAGCGCGGGATGCGCGCGTTGACCGGCGACGCGAAGACCATTGATTCGTGGCGGCGATTTTTCACGCCTGATGACGTGGTCGGCATTAAGGTCAACGCTGGCGGGCGTCCGTGGGTCATCTCGTCGCACGACATCGTCGCCGAGACGATTCGTAACCTGATGGAGGTTGGCGTCAAGCCGCAACAGATTTACATCTACGAACGGTTCCAGAACCAACTCGATCAGGCCAATTACGCGCCGCGCGTGCCCCAGGGCGTCAACATCATCGCCGCCGAACGCGCGAACGTGCGGGGCGATAACCTGAGCTACGATCCGAAGGTTTACGTCGAAGCCGACTTTTTCGGCGAAGACGACACGCGGTCGAACATGTTCCGGCTGGTTTCGCAAAAGCTGACCAAGATCATCAACATCCCGAATATGAAAGATCACGGCGCGACGGGCGTGACGGGCTGTTTGAAGAACATCGCCTACGGCAGTTTCTCGAACGTAGCGCGAACGCATTTCAAAGGCCTGACGCACACGAAGACGTTCGTCGGCACGCTGGCCGCCGTCGAGCCGATGCGGTCGAAAACCGTGTTGCAAATTATGGACGGATTGCGCGGAGTGTGGCACGGCGGGCCGTTCGCGCCCACGCTGAGATACGTTTTCTTCCCGAAGACGATTCAGTTTGCCACCGACCCGGTGGCGATTGACCGGCTGTTGCTCGACATCATTGACGACGAGCGAAAGCGGCAGGGAGCGATTTCGATCTGGAACCGGGACGAGAAGACGCTCGACTTCAACAACGGCAAAAATCGTGACGAAGATCCGAACACGAACATCATCATCCGCGAACCGGGACACGTCGAATACGCGTCGGGTTTGGGCCTGGGCGTTCACGACATCAGAGAAATCGAAGTGAGGGAGATTGAGGTATGAGACTGGTGGTTTTGGTTTGCGCATATTTCATATTTCATATTTCATATCTCATATCTCATATTCCATACGACATATGGCATATCGAGGCTCAGGTCGCCGACGCGCGACGTGGAACGCCGCTGATCTATTGGCCAGGAGGAATTGAGACGGCGGAAGCGTTGAAGCGCGCCGGCATCGAGCAAATCGCCGCTCCGCCCGACAAAGCCGCTGCTTGGCGGAAGGCCGGGTTCAAGGTCGTCGCGCTGAGCCAGGCCGCGCTTGCGCGCCGCGAGAAATTGCTCACGCCGCGCCTCGCCGGGCGAACCAATGTGGCTTCGGCGACGCGCCGCCCCTGGATTGACTCGAACGGCTGGCGCTTTGTCCGCAACCCGGCGGGAAAGTTTTATTACGAGCTGCCGCAGGGCAAGGCGGCGATGGCGATGGCCGAAGCCTTCGTTTATAAGGCCGATGCGATTTTGAAGATTGATCCGGCTGACGCGGCGGAGGCGGGCGCGATGCTCGCTTTCATCAAGAACCTGCCGGGCGCAGACTATCCGCCAATCGCCGACATCGGCGTCATTGATGACGGATCGCCGGAAATGGGCGAAGTGATGAACCTGCTCACTCGCCGCAATCTGCTTTTCAAAAAAGTCGCGGCGCCTTCCGCTCAACTCAGAGTCAACATCAAGCTCGGCTCCAAAGAATATCCGACATCCGACGCGGCCAATCCAAGCGATTTCGCGCAAAAGATTCGGCGGCAGCTTGGCGACGAGAACAGAACGCTGCGAGTGTACGGAACCGAGATTGTGATCTGCCGATTGACCGGCGACGGCTCGCACGTCCGGCTACACCTGCTGAATTACGGCGGACGCAACGCTGAAAGCTTGCGCGTGCGGTTGCGCGGCCATTACGGCAAGGGCGAAGGCTCCGCTTTCGGCGTTGGCCGCGTCGAATTGGAGGATTTCGTCAATGATGAAACCGCGACTGAATTCTCCATCTCCAAGATGGGAGTTTACGCGGTAATTGATTTGCCGGCGATGAAATAACGGATCATTACCGCGAGCAGTAGCGAGCGGGTATTTCACAACACCCGCTCGCTACTGCTCGCGGTACCGATCAAGCCAGAATGCCTTTGACCACTTCGCCCGAAACGTTCGTCAACCGCGCGTCAATCCCCTGAAACTTCACTGTCAGCCGCAAATGATCAATGCCCAGCAGCCGCAGCATGGTCGCGTGCAGGTCGTGAATGCTGACCGGGTTTTCGACCGCCGCGTAGCCCAGATCATCAGTCGCGCCGTAAGCCACTCCGCCTTTGATCCCGCCACCGGCGAGCATGTACGAAAATCCCTTGATGTGATGGTCGCGCCCGCTGCCTCCCTGCGACATCGGCGTGCGCCCGAATTCCCCGCCCCAGATGACCAGCGTGTCATCGAGCATCCCGCGCTGCTTCAGGTCATTGATCAGCGCAGCCGTCGCGCGATCAACCTCCTGCGCTTTGAGCGGCATGTTGACCGGGACGCCCGTGTGATGATCCCAATCGCGATGATAAAGCTGAATGAATCGCACGCCGCGCTCAGCCAGCCGCCGCGCCAGCAGACAGTTCGACGCGAACGAACCGTCGCCCGGCTCGGCGCCGTACATCTCCAAAATGTTTTTCGGCTCCTTGCTCATATCCACCAGTCCCGGCACGCTCGATTGCATTTTGAAAGCAAGCTCGTACTGCGCGATGCGCGTCAGGATTTCGGGGTCTTTTACCGCGTCGTATTGTATCTTGTTCAACGCGTTGATGGCGGCGATGGAATCGCGCTGAGTCTCTGAACTCAATCCGCGCGGGTTGCCGATGTAGAGCACGGGATCGCCGATTGAGTTGAGCTTGACGCCTTGAAACCTGCTCGGCAGAAATCCGGCTGACCACTGCCGCGCGGCGACCGGCTGGTTCTGACCGCCTTTGCCCGAAGACATCAGCACGACAAAACCCGGCAGGTCTTCGGCCTCGGAGCCGAGTCCGTAAAGCAGCCACGACCCGATGCTCGGACGGCCAGTGATGATCGAGCCGGTGTTCATAATCGTGTGCGCCGGATCGTGATTGATCTGCTCGCCCCACATCGAACGGATGATGCAAACGTCATCGGCCACCCCGCCGATTTCAGGAAACAGTTCGCAAATCTCCTGCCCCGATTGGCCGAAGCGTTTGAATTTGAATTGCGGGCCGAAGCAGACCAGCTTCTGGTTTTGAAGCTGCGCGATCTGCTGCCCCTTCGTGAACGATTCGGGCATCGGTTTGCCGCTCATCTCGGCCAGCCTCGGTTTGTAATCGAAAGTTTCAAGGTGCGACGGGCCGCCGGCCTGATAGAGAAAGATCACACGCCCGGCCTTCGGCGGGAAATGCAGCGGGCTGACCACGCCTTTCGATTGCGGATTGCGGATTGCGGATTGCGGATTACGGATTGCGGATTGCGGATTGATAGCCGCCGAGCCGCTCTGATCGAGCATTGAAGTCAGCGCGATTGAACCTAGCCCGGCAAATCCGCCGCCGAGAAAAGCGCGACGGCTGATGTCGAAATTGATCTGATCAGATTGGTTTGAAGATTGTTTTTTCATTGCCTTGCCTTTGTTGTCTTCCTTTTGTCAACCGTGCTAACGTCACGCTCGAATTGAGGTGTGTTATGAGTGTCAGCAAACGTGAATTGGAAGCTGCGATCCATTACCCCGAAACGGACGGCAAACCGATGGGCGAAACCGATCTTCACATCAAGTTGATAATAGATCTTTCTGAAGCCCTGCGGAATTTCTTCAGACCCCAGCCTGATGTGTACGTGTCTCGTGACCTTCTGCTCTACTACGAGCCGGGTAACACGCGCAAATTCGTCGTCCCGGATGTCTTCGTTGTGCGCGGCGTGAGCAAGGGCGACCGGCGCGTTTACAAGCTCTGGGAAGAAGGGCGCACGCCCAGCGCGGTGATCGAGATATCTTCGCGCGAAACGAAGAAAGCCGATCTGAACAGCAAACTCCATCTTTACGAGAGACTGGGCGTCGCGGAGTATTACGTCTTCGATCCAGAGTACCGCTATGTCAAACCGCCGTTGCGCGCATGGAGATTGAGCGGCGGCGCATACATCGAGATTGCCGTCGTCAACAGACGCGTGAAGAGCGACGAACTGGGTTTGGAATTGGAAGACACTGGGCAGACGTTGCGTTTGCTCAATCCGGCGACGGGACAATTTCTGCTCACGCCGGAAGAGGAAGCCGTCGCGCGCCTGGAGGAAGCCGCCGCCCGCCAAAAAGAAGCCGCCGCCCGACAGGAAGAAGCCGCCGCCCGACAGGAAGCTGAAGCCCGCGCCGAGCGTCTCGCCGCCAGGTTGCGCGAACTGGGCGTTGACCCAGATAAACTCTGAGCTGTAGCTTCGCCCACCGCCTTTCATCTGTTCCCGATTGTTTTTCATCGTCGCGTTCAATTCCTCGTAATCGTCTCGTGCAGATTCAGGATCGTTCGCGCGACTGTCATCATCGCGGCCAGTTTCGCCGCGTTCACATCTTTCGCCACTGGCGCGTCGCCGGCGCTGATGAAATCTTTGGCCGACGCCGGGTCGCGCTGAAATCTCGCCAGACTCTTCGCGTGCAAATCTGCCAGCGCGCGCCGCTCCGCCGGATTCGGCTTGCGGCTGAGCGCGCGATCGAACGCCCAGTTGATCTGCGCGGCGACGGTCGGCCCGCCCTGCTTCAAAATGTTTTCGGCGAAAACGCGGGCGGCTTCGACGAAGATCGGATCGTTCAACAAGACCAGCGCCTGAAGCGGCGTGTTCGAGTTCACGCGGTTGACCGCGCACTCCTCGCGCGACGGCGCGTCGAAGGCAGCCAGGCTCGGATGCAGGAACGTCCGCTGCCAGATCGTGTACAACCCGCGCCGGTAAAGGTTCTCGCCGCGATCCTCCGAATAATCCCGAACCGGAAAATTCAACGCGGCAAGGTAACGCTCCGGCTGGTACGGTTTGACTGAAGGCCCGCCGAATTTTTCGACAAGCAGGCCGGAAACGCTCAGCGCAATGTCCCGCACAATCTCGGCGTCTACGCGGAAACGGTTCTGACGCGCGAGCAGCCGGTTGTCGGGATCCTCCGAATGCGGATTGCGGATTGCGGATTGCGGAATGCTGGATTGTCGATACGTGTGGCTGGTGACGATGATACGAATGATGTGCTTCACATCCCAATCATGCGTTTTCATTCCGCATTCCGTATTCCGCATTCCGCATTCAACCGGGTGCATGAATTCAGCGGCCAGCCAGTCGAGCAGTTCGGGATGCGTCGGCCATTCGCCCTGCGAGCCAAGATCATCCAGAGACTTCGACAACCCTGCGCCGAAAAACTGTCTCCACATCCGATTGACGAAAACCCGCGCGGTGAGCGGGTTGTCGGGCGACGCGATCCAGTTGGCCAGATCGAGCCGTGTGGCGCGGCGATTCGCAACGTCCAGTTTTCCGAAGACCACCGGGATCGCAGGCTCCACGACCTGGCCCGAATCGTCCAGAAAATTGCCACGCGGCAACACACGAGTTTCCATCGGCGCCGCCGCTTCGGTGACGACGACGCGCGGGATTTGCGAATCGAGCAGATCGAACTCCGCTTCGAGTTTCGCCAGTTTCACGATCAGCGGCTGCAATTCGGGCGATGACCATTTGAAAAATTCGAGCGTGGCCTTACGCTGCGCCTCCGTGCGTTTCTCCTCCGGCTCTTTCAATCCTTTCAAAACATCTTCGGGCAGCCCGTTCATCGGCTTCGGAGTCTTGGCCGTGTGATCGGGCCAGGGATAGTCCGCCGACGAAAGCGCGATGCGGAAGCGGCCAATCGTGGCGCGGCGAAGCTCGGAATCGTGACGCAAACGAACGGTGATGATCGAATCGGCGGACGTTCGCAATTGGTGCGCGAACCGCAGCGCGATGAACGAACCTCGACCATCGGTGAATGAGGTTCCCCATCCGGTCTTCGGATCGCCGTCAATCGCGTTCATCGCGTGATTTTCAGGATGCTGGCCCGCGCCGTCAGTTGTCGCTAAAACGAAATCCAGCTTGCCCGCCGCGCCTTTCGCGCCCGATGAGATTTCGGCTTCAGCCTCGGTCAGCACAAACCGATCCGCGCCTCGCGCCAAACGGTTGGCGGGCAGACTTTCGTCTTGCACGACCTCGACGCCCAGCGCCGTCCACGCGCCCGCGCCGGGTTTGAACGTGACGGTGTAAGTTTCGTTGTCGGGATTCGCGCCGCTCGCAACGACCAGACCGTCGCCTTTGATCTGCTCGGTGATCAGATTGCCGCTGCGATAAACCGTGACGATCAGCGATTCGTCGTTGTAAATCTTCAGCGTCGCTCCGCGCGCGGATTTCGCCGACAATGGGCGTTGGAATCGCCACGCCAGCTTGCCCGCTTCGTGCAATTGCAAAATCTGTTTTTCCCACTCCGGACGGTGCGGCGCCAACTGGCTGGCCTTTTCGTCAAGCTCGCTTCTCAGCCACGCAAGCTGCCGGCTCAATTCGTCAGACCGCCGTTTCTGCTCTTCGGTCGGCATCGCCAGCTTCGATCCGAACGCGTTGCGGCCCCGGTCGGGCACGAGACCCGTCTCCTTGATGTCTGCGAAGAAAGCCTTCATCGAATAAAAATCTTTGGTCAGGATCGGATCGAATTTGTGGTCGTGGCATTCGGCGCAGCCCATCGTCACGCCCATCCAGACGGCGCTCGTCGTGCGCACGCGGTCGGCGGCGTATTTGGCCAGATACTCTTTGGGCTGCAAACCGCCTTCGGCTGAGGTGCGATTCATGCGGTTGTAGGCCGAAGCGATCTTCTGCTCCGGCGTCGCGCTCAGCATCAGATCGCCCGCAATCTGTTCGCGCGTGAATTCGTCGAAAGGTTTGTTGTCGCGGAAAGCGCGCAGCACGTAATCGCGGTAAGGCCACGCGGGCAGCGGATTGTCGCCGTGAAATCCGGCGGTGTCGCCGTATCGCACGGCGTCCAGCCAATGCATCGCCTGTTTTTCGGCGTAGCGCGGGCTGTTGAGCAAACGGTCAACGACTTTCTCGTAAGCGTCCGGCGATTTGTCATTGACGAATGCGGCGACCTCATGCGGCGTCGGCGGCAAGCCGGTCAGATCGAGCGAGACGCGGCGAATCAACGTTCGGCGGTCGGCTTCGGGCGAAGGCGTCAATCCTTCTTTCGCCAATCGAGCCTGAATAAACGCGTCAATAGGATTTCTGATTCGAGATTCGAGATTCGAGATTTCCGGCGCGGTGGGACGAGCGATTGGCTGATACGCCCAGTGGCCTTCGTATTTCGCGCCTTCGGCCACCCAGCGTTTGATCGTCTCTTTCTGTTTCTCCGTGAGAATCTTGTGCGCCTCTTTCGGCGGCATCAGCTCGTATTCGTCGTTCGAGAAGATGCGGCGGATTATCTCGCTCTCTTCCGGTTTGCCGGGAACAATCGGGATCACGCCGGATTTGGTTTTCTTCGTGGCCTCTTCGCGGATGTCGAGCCGCAGCCCGGCCTTGCGCGCGTTCTTGTCGGGGCCGTGACAGCGGAAGCAGGTGTCCGAAAAGATCGGGCGGATGTCCCGGTTGAAACTGAGGTTGAAGCTGACCGTCTGCCCGTCCGCCGAAGCCTTACGATCCGCGCTGTGCGCAATCACCGCCAGCGCGGAGCAGATCAGGATAAACGTTTTGATGATTCGATGTTTTTTTCTTTCGTTCATCTCTCGCCTACTTTCGCACACGAACCATTTCCCATCTTTTGCCAGATTCGGGAAGGAAGAAAATTACCTCGCTTGCGGAAAACCTGTTCAAACGGGCGCGGCTGCGCTCGACTCCGAGCACGTAAAAGACGTTATCCAGCGCGTCGCCGCTCGTTCCGTCGTCGGTGATGACGGCGACGCTCAAGACGCCTTGCGCAGGCTTGCCTGTTCGCGGATCCATCACGTGCGAATATCGTTTGCCGTCAAGCTCGAAAAACTTTTCGTAACTCCCGGACACCGACAGCGACCGGTCTTTCAATTGAACTGTCGTAGCGATTTTGTTGTGCTCAACCGGGTCTTGAATTTCGACTTCCCACGCGGATTTGCCCGGCGGCGCGCCGAGCGCGTAAATCGTGCTGCCGCCCGCGCTGATCAAAGCTTTCGTGACGCCGTGTTGTTTCAACACCGCCACGGCGCGATCAACGGCGTAGCCTTTCGCGATGCCTCCCAGATCGAGTTCGACGCCCGGCTTGTCGAAAAAGATCGTCTTGTCCTTTTGATTCAAAATGACGTGTTGATAGCCGATGCGGTTACGAGCTTCGGCCAGTTCGGCGTCGGTCGGCATCCGGCCTTCGCCGCGAAAGAATCCCCAGGCTTTCATCAGCGGGCCGACCGTCACGTCGAACGCGCCATCCGATTCGCGGCTGTATCGCAGGCATTCGGCGATGAAGTCGAAAAGCTCACGATCAACTTTGACCGGCGATTTCGCGGCGTCGCGATTGACGCGCGAAAGCTCGCTCTCTTTTTTGTAGTTGCTCATCAACCGGTCAATCCGGTCAACTTCGTCGAGAGCGGCGGCGGCGGCCTGTCGAAGCGGCGGCAGATCGTGACCGTAAACGACAATCGCGTAAACGCAGGCCATCGAGACTCGGCTGTCTTCGTAACGCTGTTCCTGATGAGCCGGCGCCGCGCGCGGATTCGCCGCAGAGACGCAGAGCCACAGAACCAGAAAGATCAGAAGAAACGCCTTTTTTTTCTCTGTCTTCTCTGTGGCTCTGCGGCTCTGTGGCGTGGATGCCGCTGGAGTGATGACAAATGGAATTGATGAAGGCATGATGCGCTCGCAACTCAACATCTCATCTTCGGGGAAAAAACTATGAAAAAGATTCAGCTTTCGACGGCGATAGTTTTGCTCTGCGTCTGCGCGATCAAAGCGACCGCCCAGAACAATTCAAAAACGATCAAAAGTTTCCACTCAAACACCGATTTCGCGCTGACGGCCGATCCGGACTCGGCGGGCTGGAAAAAAATCCGGGGCGTAACCGCCGAGCGCGACTCGCTCGGCAAATTGACGCCGGGCCATCGCACCGAAATCCGCTCGCGCTGGACGGAGAAAAATCTCTACCTGCTTTTCATCTGTCCGTACGAGCAACTTTACCTGAATCCCAACCCGTCAACCACGACCGAAACCAACAAGCTCTGGGATCGCGACGTGGCCGAAGTCTTCATCGGCAGCGATTTCAAAGACATCAAACGTTACACCGAATTCCAGGTCTCGCCGCAGGGCGAGTGGGTTGATCTGGACATTGACCGCAACCCGAAACCGCCGAACCACGACGCGCGATGGAATTCCGGCTTTGAAGTGAAAGCGCGCGTGGACGCCGACAAGAAAGTCTGGTACGGCGAGATGCGCATCCCGATGGACAAGATAGACAAACGCCCGGCGCGCGCCAGCCAGGAACTGCGCATCAATTTCTACCGCTTTCAAGGCCCGCCGCCTGATCGCAAACGCATCGCCTGGCAGCCGACCAACGCCGATAACTACCACGTGCCTGAAGCGTTCGGTCTTTTGCGAATGGAGAAGTAACCGGGAGCTGAAGGGCAGGAGCAATTTTCCTCTTCGCCCTTCACGCCTCATCTCTGCGCTGGCATAGCCATTCTAAACTTCCGCGTTGAGGAAGAGAATGGAACAATCGCTCGCCGGGCTGCGTTCTCGAACACGACGTCCTCGAAAACGAGTTTTAATGCTATGCGAGACAAACAGATCGCCGCTCCCACCTCGAAACGATTCCGTTTTTTTCAGCTCCCACGCTGGATTCGCCTGATGATTTATCTGCCCGTGATCGCGGCGGTTCTTTTCTTCACGCTGCGTCAGCTTGAGTTCATGGTGACTTACCATCCGACGCGTTACGCGCCGGGGCCGGATTGGACTTTGCCAGCGAACGGCGAAGATGTTTGGGTGAAGGTCGCAAGCGGCGAGCGCGTGCACGGATGGTTCTTGCGCGCGATCCATCAGCCTGCGGTTGCGACCGTGCTTTACTGTCACGGCAACGGGGGCAATCTGTCCAACGTCGCCTGGGTCGCTGAAGATTTGTCGAAGCGTGGGTTCGATCTGATGATCTTCGATTATCGCGGCTACGGTCGCAGCGAAGGCAGGATCACCGATGAATGGGGACTGTATGCCGACACTGACGCTGTTTACGATTACCTTGTGCGCGAGCGCGGCGTGAAAGCCGAAAAGCTTGTGCTCTACGGCCAATCGCTCGGCACGACTGCGGCGATTGATGTCGCGTCGCGCAGGCCTTGCGGGGCGTTGATCGTCGAATCGGGGTTGAGTTCGGCGAGCGATATGGGCGTGGTTACTTTTCCGTGGCTGCCGCGACAATTTCACGTCCTCGCAAAAAACCGGTTCGAGTCGGCGCGCAAAATAACGAGCGCCAAATGTCCTGTGCTGGTCGCGCACGGAACCGACGATCCGGTCATCCCGGTTGATCAGGGCCGAAAGATTTATGAATCAGCGCGCGATCCGAAGCGACTGGTCATTGTCGAAGGCGGAGATCATTTTTTGTTCGGCAGCGGCGGCGAGAAGTTTGTAGGCAGGATAGTTGATTTTATGAAGGCGTCGGTAGCGCGAAACGGCGATTGATTTGTCAGGCGACAAGCCGCGAAGGGAAAGAAACAGGATTCACAGGATTCTTCGGGATTGTTTTCCATCCTGAAGAACCC
>JAJVID010000076.1:2598-22585 GCA_022072205.1 Acidobacteriota bacterium | reverse complement strand
ATAATGGCTTTAGCCAAATTGCCGCATTCAGCTAAAGCCAGATGATAAGCCCGCTGAACCGGGCTGAAAGTATTGCTCGCCTCACAGCCCAGCGATGATGGCGTTTGAAAATTAACTACAACAACAGCGTAGGGGCGGGTTTTCCCCGCCCGGATTCGCTATTGAGGGGCCTGGGCGGGGAAAACCCGCCCCTACACTGTTGTTGCGTTATTTACTCAAAGACCATAATCGCTGGGCTAGAGAAAATTGGATGCGGGGTTGATTTTCTACATTGATTCTTTCGGCAAGGCAAGCGCGTGAATGCGCCGCGATCCGTGTTATATTCGGCGCGGGTTATCTCAACCCGATCAATGCCCACGAGGAGATGCGCAATGAACCGGCGCCGTTCGCTTCAACTTTTATCACTGTTTTTCGGATTTATAGCCGCCGCCTCGATTTTGACGTTGCAAGGCGAGGCTCAAAGGAAAAAGCCGGAACCAACGCCGGCCAATCCCGCCACAGTCGAAGTGTTGAACCGCCAGCCGGCGAAAATTGATTCGCTGACCGATGGCGATTCGGTCAAGCTGAAGGTGGCGTTGAATCAGCCCGCCAATCTGGCATACGTCGCTTCGTTCAAGTTCGCCGACGATGAACGTCAGATCGGCAAGTGCATCATCAAGCCTGGCAAACAGGAATGTGAGACGGAGCTTGCTCCCGCGCTGGGATGGCATTGGAGCAAAGACGGCAAGGCGCAGGCTGAGCGCGAGATTCGCGCCGAATCGGCTGATCCCGGCTTGCCCGACACGATGAAATTTTCCGGGATGACAAAGCTGCGCATCTCTGCGCGCCCGGTCGTGTTGGTTCACGGCCTGGCGTCGAACGCTGCGACGTGGGCTTCGTATACGAAGCCGGACGGCTATCTGGCTTCGATGGGATTGCGCGGCTTTGCCGTCGGCGATGGGCAGGCGGAAGGGGCTATGTCCACCGGCGATCCGGCGCAACCGCTCAAACAGACGAACACGATCGCGCAGAACGCCGAAGAGCTTGCGCGATACATCGCCGGGGTCAAACGCGCGACTGGCGCGCAGACGGTTGATCTGGTCGCGCACAGCATGGGCGGATTGATCTCGCGCTATTACATTGACCGCCTTATGAAAGATCGGGATGTCGGGCAACTGATCATGCTCGGCGCGCCGAATGGCGGATCGGGGTGCGCCAGCTTGCCCGCGTCGCTTGGATTTTATCTGCCCGCGACGTTGGAACTGCGCTCGTCATATCTGGCTGAAGTCTTCAACCGCCAGATCACGCGGCGGCGAGGCGTTCCGTTTTATCTGTTGGCCGGTAATCCGATCATCGAATCTTTCAAAGCTCCCTGCACTGCTACGCCAAGCGATCTGGTGGTGAGCCGCGCCAGCGCAGCCGCCGTCGCTGCGCCGATTGTGGAAGCGCCGTTGCTTCATACTGACATGACCGGATCAGAGCAAATCTTCAAAAGCTTCGTCGCGCCCCATCTGCGGCAGCAGGCAGGAGAATTTCCCGCCGAATCTGATCCGCCGCTTCCCGCCGAGACATCAGCGCCGGAACAGTTCACCAGAGTCGTCACCGGCCACGTAGATTTCGGTTCCAGCCGTGAAGTCGTCGTCAATCTGGATCAACTGACTGTGGCGAGTTTTGCGCTTTACGACACGACGCGCACGCTGGCGCTCACGGTTCACGGCGCGAACGGCAACGTGATCAATCTGACTCCGGACGCGAATGGGCTGATCCGTGTCAATGATCCGGCGGCGCTCTTCACGCTCGGTTACGGTTTCGACAACCCGAAGGCGGGAGCCTGGAAGATCGTTTTGCAGGCGACTCCGCAGACGCCGGGCAAAGGCGCCGATTACGCGCTGGTGGCGAAAGTCGTCGGGGGCGCGGCGCTGCGGGCGCGGGCGGATCGAATGGTCGCCAAACCCGATCAGCCGATCACGCTCTCGGCCTCGATGGAACTGGCCGGGCGTCCGTTGGCCGGCGCTCTGATCCAGGCGCGCATTCGCCGGCCCGATGGTGGAGCCGAAGAAGTTAATTTCACTGACAGCGGCAATGAAAAGCGCGCGGTCTGGATTCCGAAAGAGCCGGGCATCCACGCGGTTGATGTCATCGCGCGCGGCTCGACGCCGGATGGATTGCAGATCGAGCGTTCCGATTTTCTCGCTTTTGAAATTCAGCCAGGCCCCGCGCGGGGTCAATGGAGTCTGGCGCTGCTGACCGTCGCCGGAATCACATTGATCACCGTGATTATCTTTTGGATTATGAATCGGCGTGGCGCAAGGCGTCGTGATGACAGTTGAGCGCCCGCATTTTAAATTTTGACGAAGGAGAGAAAGCCATGAAGTTTTTTATTGATAGCGCAAATTTGAATGAGATTCGTGAAGCGGCGAGTCTGGGCATCCTCGACGGCGTGACGACCAACCCGTCGCTCATCGCCAAAGAGAGCAACGTAAATTTCAAGGAACACATTTTGAAAATCTGCGAAATCCTCAATTGGGAGGGCGCTTCGGTCAGCGCCGAAGTCGTCGCTACCGACTATGAGGGGATGCTCCGCGAGGGGCGCGATTTGGCGAAAATCCACCCGAACGTTTACGTCAAACTGCCGATGACCAAAGCAGGATTGCAGGGGACGCACACGCTGTCGAAGGAAGGCATCCGCATCAACCAGACGCTGATTTTCAACGCCACCCAGGCGCTGATGTCGGCGAAAGCAGGTTCGACTTTTGTCAGTCCGTTCATTGGCCGGCTGGACGACATCGGCCACGAAGGCATGGGGCTGGTTGGCGAGATTCGTGAGATTTTCGACAACTACGGTTTCAACACACAGATTCTGGCGGCCAGCATCCGCCACCCGCTGCACGTGATCGAATCGGCGCGGCTCGGCGCCGACATTGCGACGATGCCGTTCAAAGTGATCGAGCAATTGCTCAAACATCCGCTGACGGACATCGGGCTGGCGAATTTCCTGAAGGATTGGGAGAAGGTGAAACAGTAGCTGTGGCTTCAACACAGATCGCTCAGCGACTGGTCGGCCAGGAAGCGCCGGATCGCGCCCGCAATCAGGGGCGCGATTGAAACAACCTGCAATTGCGGCCAATCCTGCCTGCTCACGGGCGTCGTATCGGTCACCAACACCTCGCGCACGCCCGCGCGGGTCAGCTTCTCGCGCGCGCCTTCGAGCAACAATCCGTGAGTGGCCGCCACTGTGATTTCAGACCGCGCGCCTGCGGCTCGAAGCGCTGCGACGCTTTCAGCGATGGTGCCGCCGGTCGAGATCATATCGTCAATGATCAGGCACGCCCTGTCTCGCACGTCGCCGACTACGCGCAGGATTTCAGTCTCCGTGCCGCTCTCGCGCCTTTTGTGCAGAACGGCGACTGTGGCGTTGAGCCGATGCGCGTATTCGGCGGCCATCTTCACGCGCCCCGCGTCGGGCGAGACGATGACGAAATTTCCAGGCAGCCGGCGCCGAAACGCCTGGCAGAGCGTTGGCGCCGCCGTCAAACTGTCTACAGGAATGTGGAAGAAGCCTTCAATCTGCGGCGCGTGCAGGTCTATGGTGACCAGATGATTGATTCCCACCGTCTGGATCAGTTCCGCGACCATGCTTGCGGTGATCGGCTCGCGGCGGCCATGCCGTTTGTCGGCGCGCGCATAGCCGAAGTAAGGCACGATGGCCGTGATGCGCTCAGCCGAGGCGCGGCGGCAGGCGTCGGCGAAGGCGAGCAGTTCGATCAGATGATCGTTGACCGGCGGCGAGGTCGGCTGCACGATGAAAACTTCGCGCCCGCGCACCGGCTCCTCCAGCCGCACCGAAATCTCGCCATCCGGGAAACGCTCGATCACGCGCGCTCCGAGCTGCGCGCCGAGTTCGCTTGCGATCCTCGATGCCAATGCGGGATTGGCCGCGCCCGCGAAGATAATAAAGTCGGATATCATCGAGTCAGTGTGCGGCGAAACCAGCTAACCACCGGGAAACGGGGAGCGCAGGGAAGAACAGGAGCAGCGACGATTTTACTTTTTCTTTTCCCGCGCTCCCCGTTCCCAGTGATTGATTCCGCATACACGATTGCCAATCAGACTTAAGCGCCGGATTGGATTTCGATCTGGCGCCGGCTTGTTTCGCGGCGCGGCGCGGGCATGGTTACTTCGAGCATGCCGTCGTGGAAATTCGCCTTCGCCTCACCGGTTTTGACGCCTTCCGGCAACGGAATGCTGCGGTAGAAGCTGCCGTAGCTGCGTTCGCTGTGGTAATAGCCCTGGCGATCTTCTTCGCTCTCCTGCCGCCGCTCGCCCTGGATCGTGAGCGCGTCGTTGGTGACGTCTACTTTGACGTCGTTCTTGCTCAAACCGGGCAGCTCAGCGCGCACAATGAACTGATCTCCACGCTCGAAAACCTCGATTTGCGGCGACCACAACTCGCGCCTTCCTAAAGGCGCAAGCCAACCATGTCCCAGGCCACGTCCCAGACCGAAGTCTCCGAAGACGCGATCCATCTCATCCGCAAAGCGACTCATCAGATTGAATGGGCTGGCCCACGATGTTATTGCGGACGGATCGTGGCGCTGAAGCCCCGTCTGCCGCTCACCCTGCTGCGCAGGTTGAGTCGGTTCTCTACTCTCTTTTGCTTTTGCCATGATAATTCACCTCCATTCTCAAGCTTTCGCTGCTCTGGCTGCTCCACGATGTTCGCACAACGCTTGCAGCGTAATCATCACATCGTCGTAACTGACGCCGGGCGTTCTGGCCGCGCCGCCGACTCGCTCGGCCTGAAGAATCAGGTCATTGATCGAGAGGATGCCCTGCAATCGGCCATCCTGATCAACTACCGGGAGCCGCCGCACACGCTCACGCCGCATCGTTTCGAGAGCCGATTGAATGTCATCGTCCGGCGCGCAAACGTGCCTTTGCCCGGTCATCACTTCGCCTACGGGAATGTGTGAAGCGATTCGCCCCTTGGTCGCCGTGGCGATTGCGATGTCGCGGTCGGTGATCATTCCGACCACGCGTTCATGCTCGTCCACGATGGGCAGCGCGCCGCAATCGTTGTCCCACATCATCACTGCCGCCGACGCCAAATCTGTATCAGTCGCGCAGAATTTGGCGTTGGGTGTCATCAGCCTTTCAACTTTAACTTTCATCTCTTCCTCCTGTTTTGCGCGATGCGCGGTTGAAATTTGTGTCAGCCTCCGGCGGGCGCATCCCGCCTTGCGCTGGTAAGCTCCCATCAAATGCCCCGCCCATTCTTATATTCAAGCGGCGGAAAACAGCCTTTCTCACTCAAACCTGAATATAGGCTGAAGAATTGGTCAGTCGGCGCCGCCGGATATTTTTGAAGTTTCGGCTTGCAGGCCGTCCTGCAATTTCCAAAATTCAGGCAGTGCGCGGCAATCGTGGGATCAACGCCATCTTAGGCTGCCCCGTCACGCAGGTCGGTACTCCAACGCACCCAACCGGCGCCGATCACGACTTCATTCAAAGATCACAAGCCCGACGGGTAAGTTTCCGGCGCTTCGCCGGCTTCCCACCTGGCTGTTCGTTCGAGCGGCTCTACCGCCCGCGTCTCATCGAAATGGATCACTGCGTCGAATTGATCGGACAACCGCGCGTGAAAGTAATGACTGAGACGCTCCGTTTCAGGGCGATAAATCACACCGATAGCCCGTTCCAGTCTCTCCGGACGCAGCGTCCACGCCAGCTCCTCGCTTTCGCCCATCACGAGCAGAAAACGCGGCAGGCCCATTTCGTGGAAAAGTGATTCGTAACTATTGTTCAATGCCGGGCGCACGCGCTTGCGTTCGGCTGGCCAATCCCAATTCGACGCCGCCGTCACCGTTCCGGTGTGGGTGGTGAATCCGACGATCATCGCTTCGCGGCCATGCCGTTCGCGCACAAGCTGGCCGACATTGAGCTGGCCTCGCTCGCCGCTCTCAGTCGCGCGCGCGTCACCCAGATGCGAGTTGTGCTCCCAGACCACGATTTTCGCCTTCCGCCCCTGCGCGTCGAGATGCGCGATCAGCGCGTCGAGCGTTCCGGCCATGTGTTGATCGCGCAGATTCCACGAATCCACGCGCCCGCTGAACATCGAGCGGTAATACTCTTCGGCGTTTTTCACCAGCCGCGCGTTTTGCTCGGCGTAGAAGAATTCGTCGGCGGCCACGCGCCCGTCACGGCTGGCGTATTCAGCCGCGCGCCAGCGCAGTTCCATCAGTTGATTGACCACTTCATCCTCGCACGACTCGCCCAGGCCGAGGCTCGCGGCGTAACCGTAGGCCTGGCTGTCTTCGCCGAAGTCTTCGAAGCACGAATAACGATAGCGCGCCCGCCGCCCCGCTTCCGGGTCAACTTTATCGAGGTAGGCCAGAACCGCTTCGATCGAAGTAAACAGGCTGTAGAGGTCCAGGCCGTAGAAGCCGGCTTTTGCGGCGTCACGACCGGCCCGGTCGTTGCGCTCTCTCAGCCAGCCGATGAAGTTGAGCACGTCGGCGTTGCGCCACATCCAGGTCGGGAAGCGTTTGAAACCGCTGAGCGCCTCGTCGGCGTCGGCGTCGTTGCTCGCGCCGACCGCATAGCGGTTGACGCGGTAAGCGTCCGGCCAGTCGGCTTCGACCGCGACCGCCGTGAATCCTTTCTCCTCAATCAGACGTTTGGTGATCTGCGCTCGCTCGCGGTAAAACTCGTGCGTGCCGTGCGAAGCCTCGCCGAGCAAAACAAGTCGCGCGTCTCCAATCGCCTTCAGCAGCGGATCGTAATCCGCCGCCGCGCCCGTCAGAGGATGGGCAAACGTTTCAATCAATGTCTTGGTAGCTGTTCCAGTCATAGCGGCCTTTCATGTGTCGCAAATACCTTTGCTATAAGAAGAGGCAAGACTGGCGCCACGCGCATCCGCCTACAAAGGCCTGATTCAGCCTCATCGCTTCAGGCGCAAACATCACAGATCGCTTCGGCATTCGATCCAGCAGCGGTCGTCTTCAGATCTGATCGCAGTTCCGATTTCGGCTGAGCGCTCGCGCATCCGTTCAATGATCGCCTCGCGCGCGGCGCCTGTGGCGAAGTTGACCTGGCAGCGGCCAATCAAGGTCGGGATCAACTCCACTCGGCGGACGCTCCGCCCGGACAACTGCAAGCGGAAGAGAAAGCCCCAATCATTTCGCAGCGCCGGATCAACCGCGTAATCGTCCACGAAATCACCGGCGTCGTAGATGATTGGCCGCCCGCGATAGATTTCGACTCCCTGGAAGATGTGCGCGCTGTGACCGAGGTAAACATCGGCTCCCGCGTCAATCACCGCGCGCGCAAACTCGCGGAAGAGCGGGGACGGGCGCTCGACCATGTTCGGCCCCCAATGAATCGAGAAGATGACGACATCCGCGCCTGCTTCACGCGCGCTGGCGATGCCCTCGCGCGCCGGCTCGAGAGATTGTTCCGATAACGAGATCGGAATCCAGTTCGTGCCCGGCCCTTCCCTGGAGGCTGCCCAACCCGGCTCGTTGTCGGTGAAGCAGATCAGGGCGATGCGCGCGCCGCCGGTTTCAAGCAGCGCTGGCCGCCGCGCCTCTTCGATGTTGCGGCCCGCGCCGGCGTGGGCGATGTGGTTACTGTCGAGCAGTTTCAACATCTCCACAAACGCGTCTTCCTCGAAATCGAGCGTGTGATTGTTGGCCAGCGAGACGCCGTCAACGCCCGCCAGCAGCAGCGCTTCGACAGCGGCAGGGTCGGCTTTGAAATGAAAAATTTTAGGCCACCGCGACCACGGACGTCCGCCGCGCGCGATCACGCATTCCAGATTGATCAGCGTCAGATCGGCGGCGCGCAATTCGTCGAGCGTGTTCCCCCAGGGATAAAGAAGCCCGTATCGCCGGATCGCCTCGTTCACTCCGCGTCCCAGCATCACGTCGCCGGTCACAGCTATCGAAATCCGCTCTTTCATCTCATTCTCATCGCGATCCTTTCTGAGTCATGACCGCTGGCCGTCCGGTGGCCCGCGCGAGCAGATCGCGCACCTCATCGTCGGTCGTCTGCGTGAAGTCTCTGTACCAGAGACTGATGGCGAAGAACGGTTCCGGCGTCACAGCGCAGATCGCCTCATCCACTTCACGCCTGAATTCGTCGCAGGTAGAAGCGGCCCCGACCGGCACGGCCACCACGATTCGAGCGGGCCGCTGCTTACGCAGCGCCGCCGCCGCCGCGCGCATTGTCGAACCGGTCGCCAGTCCGTCATCAATCAAAATCACCGTGCGCCCGCGAACGTCGAGCGGCGGCCTGCCATCGCGGTAAAGATGTTCGCGCCGCTCAAGCTCCTGCTGTTCTTTTGCGGTCACCGCGTCAATCACCTCGTCCGGGATTCCCAGCGTCTCCGTCACATCTTCGTTGATCGTTCGCACACCGCCCGAAGCGATCGCGCCCATCGCCAGTTCCTCGTGCCCGGGCACGCCGAGCTTGCGCACGAGAAAAATGTCGAGCGGCGCGTTCAACGCCCGGGCCACTTCAAAAGCCACAGGCACGCCCCCGCGCGGCAGCGCCAGCACAACCACATCAGGGCGATTTTTGTAAGCATCCAGGCTCTCGGCCAATATCTGTCCCGCTTCAACTCGATCCTGAAATCTCATCGCAACCTCCTCTCATATTTCAACGCTCTCATCACACCCGCACATTCAACATGTTTCTGGAAGAATGCTACACCCGGAGAGCAGGCATTTCATCAGAAAGAATGAAGCGGAACACTTCAAAGCACGAGGCTTGCAAGCTGAATTACTGACTAAATCAGACCACGCAACATTGGCGCAGAGAGACCAACCGCAGAGGGTCGTAGAGGAACGCAGAGGAACGCAGAGAACGATCCAGACAGGTCTTTCCCCTGCGTACCTCTGCGCACTCTGCGGCGGGTTGTACCAATCTTTGCTGTTCCGATTTAGAGCGCAAAGGACTAAATCGTCACTTTAAACGGAGGAAGAAATGGGGCTTGAAACTTATCGCCGCAGACGGGACTTCAAAAAAACGCCGGAGCCGAAAGGGCGAGTCTCGCGCCGCGCGCGGCGCCGTTTTGTCGTGCAGGAGCATCACGCGTCGAGACTGCATTTCGACTTCCGCCTTGAAATGGGCGGCGTGCTCAAATCGTGGGCGGCGCCGAAAGGCCCAACGCTCGACCCGCGAGTGAAGCGGCTTGCGGTGATGACCGAAGATCATCCGGTCGAATATCTGAAATTCGAGGGACGCATTCCCGAAGGCCGTTATGGCGCGGGCGAACAATTGATCTGGGACGCGGGGAATTACGAGATGAAGAACGACGCTGATCCGTTGCGGCAATTGAAAGAAGGAAAGCTCAGCTTTGAATTGCACGGCGATAAGCTGCAAGGCGGATTCAACCTGATTCGAATGAAAGGACGTGACGGCGAGTGGCTGCTCATCAAAAGCGACGACGAGTTCGCGCAGCCCGGCTGGAAGCTCGAGTTGCGATTGAAAACCGGCGAGACGCGGAAGAGGAAGAAGAGCGTGGGCGGCGCGCGTCACCCCGTAAAAAAGTTTCGGGCGAAGGCCAAACAGGAAAGCCGCGCAATCGCGGCGAGCCGCGTCTTCAGGGCGAAAGATCTGAGCGGCGACATTGACCTCAAAATCGGGAAAGAGATTGTCGCGCTCACCAACCTCGATAAAGTTTACTGGCCCAACGACGGTTACACGAAAGGCGATCTGATCAGGTACTACTACGGGATTGCGAAATACATCCTGCCGTACCTCAAAGATCGTCCGCTCATTCTCAACCGTTACCCGAACGGGATCGGCCAGCCTTCGTTCCACCAGCACGATGTTGACGAAGCGCCCGATTACGCGCGCACTGTCACGATTGCTGTCGAAGAAGGTCACACGGTGGATTACCTCGTCTGCGACAACCTGGCGACGTTGCTTTACGTGGCGAACCTCGGCGCGATTGAGTGTCATCCGTGGAATTCGCGCGTGAGCGCGCTTGACCATCCTGATTGGTGCGTCTTCGATCTCGATCCGGGCGAAGGCGTGGAGTTCGCGGCAATCTGCGAGACGGCGCTGCGTTTGCGCGAGGCGCTCAACCGCGCAGGGCTGAAATGTTGCGCCAAGACCTCCGGCTCGCGCGGCATTCACGTTTATGCGCCGCTCAAACCTGTTCACGATTACGAAGAAGTAGCGGGCTTCGCCGAGCGAATCGCAAAGCTGATCGCCGAAAGGTACCCGCAGATTGCGACGGTCGAACGCTCGCTGAAGAAACGTCCGAGCGGGCGCATCTACGTTGACCATCTGCAAAATGCGCGCGGCAAATCGGTCGTCGCGCCTTACTCGGTACGTCCGCGCGCCGGGGCCACAGTTTCGACGCCGCTCGATTGGAACGAGATCAAACGCGGGAAAATCAAGCCGCAGGATTTCACAATTGAAAACATACTCCGGCGAATAGAGCGGAAGGGCGACCTGTTCCGCCTCGCGCTGAAGGGCAGGCAGAGTTTGCCGTCCGCGGTCGCCGATCTATAGCAATTACGATAAATGTCGAATTCACATCATTGCAACGTCAGGAATCGCGGCAGATTTTCCGCCGCGCGCCCAATCGCCCGCGCCAGGCTGAGTTTCGCCACGTTGTGAGCGAAGAGGCTGTTGATGTAATCCAGTTGTCCGGTGGCGATTGATTCCTGGGATTGCACGACTTCGACGTTGTCGCTCACCCCTGCGTCGAAACGTTGCCGCGTCAGGTCGAGATTCTGTTGCGCGATTTGAATGTTTTTCCGGGCCACCTCGACCTGGCTCGCCGCCGCCTGCAGATCGAGAAAGGCGTTGCGGACATCGCTTTCGATCTCTCCCCTGATGTCTTCCAGTTCGGCTCGCCGCTGGGACAGAGCCGCCTCAGCCTGCTCGATCTCTCCTTTGATGCGGCCGCCTTGCCAGATCGGAAAGCTCAGCGTTCCGATCACGCTGAACGTGCCGTGCGAGCGCGACGGAGTCGTTCCGATCACGCCGTAATCGGCGTAAATCGAGAATGAGGGAAGGCGTTCGGCGCGCGCGGCGGCCAGCGCTTTCTCAGCCGCGCGGACTTGCGATTCCGCCGCCTTCAAATCCGCGCGATTCTCGAAGGCCAGCTTCAGCGCCTCATCCAGCCTCATCGAAGGCGCGGGCGAGAAGGGAACCAGGTCGGAAATGTCGTACAGGTCGGTTGACTCCAGGCCCGTCAGCCGCGCCAGATTGATCTTCTGTTTCGCCAGATCGTTCTGAAGCGTGATCAAACGCTGTTGTTCGGTGAGCGCCTGAATCTGAGCGCGATTGAGATCGGTCTGCGCGATGACGCCGGCGCCGCGCTGTTCGATTGCCTGTTGATAAAGAGCGTTCGCGGTTTCCAGTTGAGCGCGCGACGCGTCCACCTTCGCTTTCGCCGCGATCACCTGAAGGTAGGCGCCGCCGACCGCCAGGACGACCAGATCGCGCGCGTCTTCGACCGACCGTTCGTTGGCTCGCGCGATCTCTTTAGCCGAACCGTAGTTTTTCCACGCCGTCACGTCTACGACCGTCTGCGTCAGGCTCGCGCGAAGATCGAAGAAATTGAACGGCCCCGCGATGGTCGGGATCGTGAAGCCGGGAAGCGGTTGATTCAATCGCAATCCCAGCGCCTGCAGATTTACCTGCCGCACGGTTTCGCTCAGATACCCGTTCAGGTTCGGGAGCAGCGCGCTGCGAACGACTTTGCGCTGGCCGCGCGCCTCGCGCACCGCATTCGTCAATCCGACCGCGCCCAGATTGAAATCAATTCCGCGATCCACCGCTTCGCGAAGCGAGAGCCTGCCCGAAAATGGCCTGTTTGCGGCGCTCCCGGCGAAAGAGCCTGCCGGTTCGACTCTCGGATTGAGAGTGTTGACGCTGGTCGTTGTTCCGGGCGTCGGAACTTGCGTGGACGTCACGGTCCCGTTCTGTCCGGTTCGTCCGGAGAGCGGAAGTTGAATGGCCTGCGCGCGCCTGGTTCCGCCGGGCGGAGTTCCTGTCGGCTCGGCCTGCGCGAGAACGCGAGGCGATAAAGCGAGGATCGCAATTGCGAAGATTGCGGCGCGAATTGGGTAACGCGAAAAACCGATTGCTGAATTCACCGCAGAGACGCAGAGAACGCGGAGGCATCGCAGAGAAGAAGAGAAGAAAAAGAAAAGCCCTCTGACGTCCTCTCTGCGCTTTCTCGGCGTTCTCTGCGTCTCTGCGGTAAACAGGCCTTTCACGATGCGCCAATCAGGTTCGCCATGTCTCGGCGTCACATCTTTTCCGCTTCTCCGAATTGATGTTTTAGTCGGTCTTATCATCATCTTTGAACCTTCCCCTAGCTAAGTTGTTTTCGGAAGCGCCACACGCTCAATGAAAACAGCACGAGCGTAATGACGAGCAGGCCCAGAAAATTGGGCCAAAGATCGGCGAATCCGCTTCCCTTGAGCATGATTGCGCGCGCAATGGTCGAGAAATGGTGAATCGGATTGATTTTCGTCACCGGCTGCAACCACTGCGGCATCGCCTCTACCGGATTCAAGGCGCCTGATAAAGTGGCGAGGGGAGGGTTCACGAAAAAGCTCGTCAGGAGGGCCTGCTGCGCTGACTTGCTGAAAGTGGCGATGACCGTGCCGATGCTGATCCCCGACAGCACGCACAACGCCGCGCCGCCAAGCACCAGCGCCATGCTTCCCTGAAAAGGCACGCCGAAGCCGAGCTTGATCACTACAATCGCCAGCAGCGCCATCAGGCAGAGCAGAAAAAACATCGGCGTGATTTTGGCGATGATGATTTCAGACGTGCCGGCGGGCGACATCAGCAACTGTTCGATTGTCCCCGCCTCGCGCTCTTTGACCATCGTTCCGGAAGCCACCAGCGATCCGTTGAGAATCAAGAGCAGTCCGAAGACGCCGGTCACGATGAACCACGAATCAACCAGACCGGGGTTGTAAAGAAAGGCGGGCCGCAAAACGACCGGGCCGCGACGAGCGACATCCGGCTCGGCGATTTGCCGAAAGTCGGCGTGGATTCCCTCCGTCCGAAGGCCGCGATTGTAGGATTGGATCACGCCTTCGACGTATCCCTGGCCGATGGCGGCTGTGTTCGCGTTCATCGCGTTCAGCAAAACCTGCACCGTCGTCGCGCGGCCACGCAGCAGGTCGCGCGTGAAGTCGTAGGGAATGACGACTCCGGCGTCGAGATCGCCGCGACCGATCGCCTCGCCAAGCTCTCTCGAAGAAAGATAGTAACCGGCCAGGCGAAAGCTCTTGCTCTCGCTCAGCGACGCGATCAACTCCCGGCTCTCAGGCGTTTTGCTGTCGTCAACCACGCCGAGCCGCAGATTTGTCACGTTCGCGCTCAAAGCGAAACCGAAAAGCAGCAATTGCAAAGTCGGCGGAAGAATCAGAGACATCGCCAGCCGCCGGTCGCGCCGAATCTGATTGAACTCTTTCCGTATCAGCGCGCGAACCCGCCCCGGCTTGTAGTTGAAGAGTTGTTGGAACAGCCTTGCCATTGATCATGTCTTGAGTTGCATTCGCCGCATGCCGCGCCACGCCAGCGCGTAAAAGACCACGCCGATAGCGCCGATGATCACGACCTTGTACCAGACGGAAGGCCATCCGCCGCCCTGCAGCAACGCATCGCGCACGATTTCGATGTAATACCTGCCCCAGACCAGACGAGAGAGCCAGCGCAAACCCACCGGAATGTTTTCGACCGGAAACAAAAGACCGGAAAGCAGGAAGACCAGCAGGAAGCCGCCCAGCGCGACTGCCTGCATCGCCGCCGCCTGACTCGGAATGACGGCCCCGATCATCGTTCCGAACGAAGCGACACAGAAGGCGTACAGGACGGTGGCGACGATGAACGGCGTCGGATCGCCGGCCAGACCGAGGCCGAAATATGTGAACAGCAACAGCAGTCCGAGCAGGCATTCCGCTACCGCCACAATCACGAAGGCGAAAATCTTTCCGAGCAAAAACTCCGACGCTGAGACGCTGGAGACATAAACCTGGAGGATGGTCTGCTGCTCTCCTTCTTTAGCCATCGCCAGCGCGGCCAGCAGTGACGGGAACATCGAAATGCCAAGTACGAATATCCCCGGTCCGTAAAACTTCTTGGACGAACGTCCGGGATTGAACCAGAGCCGGATCGCGGCCTGAACAGGTTCGGGCCGCGTCGCGTTGGCGTTCCGCTGGTTGTATGCCCGCGTAATCTGGGTCGCGTAACCGGCGACCAGTCTGGCGGTATTGGCGTCTGAGGCGTCTATCAGAATCTGCACAGGCGAATTGAATCCGCGCGCCACATCGCGACCGAAATGAAACGGGATGATGAGCGCGGCATGCGCGGTGTTGGACATGAACGCGTCGTCGGGTTGTTTGTCAGTGGGGAAGGAAACGACGTGGAAGGTGAGCGAGGCGCGGAAGGCGTCAATCAAATTGCGCGACGCAGGCGAACTGTCGAAATCCTGCACGATGATCGGCAGGTCGCTCACCGTCAGCGAAATCGCCGATCCGTTCAGGACGAGCAGAATCATGGGAAGCGCGAGCGCCAGCGTCAGTGTTCGCCAGTCACGAACGATCTGGGTCAGTTCTTTGCGAGTTTGCGCAAGTATTCGTCTCATTGAATGCTGAATATTCGATTGCGGATTGCGGATTGCGGATTGCGGATTGGGTTTGGAAAATCCGCAATCCGCAATCCGCAATCCTTCAGTCTTCAGACGCGACTTTGCCTTCCTGCCGCGCCTTTTCGACGACGCTGATGAACACGTCTTCCATCGAAAAGCTTCCTTCACGCGCGTTGATCACACGCAATCCATTCGCTTCAAGCTCGCGTGTGATTGTTTGCAGTCCGCTCCGGGCGTCTTCATCCGTGATGACGTGGAGCCGGTCGCCGAAGAGCGAAACCCGCCATCGCTCCATTTCTTTCTTCAACGTGTCCGCCGCGCGTTGCGGCTGATCAACGATGAATTCCAGCAGGTGGCCGGTCTGTTGGCTCTTGAGGCCGCTCGGACTGCCTTCTGCCACGATCTCGCCCGCGACCATCAGGCCCAGACGATTGCACTGTTCGGATTCTTCCAGGTAATGCGTGGTCACCAGAATTGCGGCGCCCGCGTCGGCCAGCCGGTTGATCATCTTCCAGAAGGCGCGGCGCGCCAGCGGATCAACGCCGGAAGTCGGCTCATCAAGGAAGAGCACGCCCGGTTCGTGCATGATGGCCGCGCCGAAAGCCACGCGCTGTTTCCAGCCTCCGGGCAAACTGCCGGTGATTTGATCCTGCCGGCCTTCGAGTCCGGAAAACGCCAGCACCCATCGCTTCTTCTCCTCGCGCTCACGTTCAGGCACGTCATAGACCCCGGCGAAGAAGTCCAGGTTTTCTTCTATCGAGAGATCGTTGTAGAGCGAAAACTTTTGCGACATGTAACCGAGTTGTTCGCGCACGCCGACGGCTCGCAAGTCGGATTCGCCCGCCAGTTGAATCTTTCCGCTGGTCGGATCGAGCAGCCCGCAGAGCAACTTGATGGTCGTCGTTTTGCCTGCGCCGTTCGCGCCGAGCAGTCCGTAAATCTCTCCGTATCGAACTACCAGGTTGACGCCCTTGACGGCGGCGAACGATCCGAAATGTTTGACGAGATTGTCGGCGCCAATCGCAATTCGCCCGCGTAGCGCTCCGTGATCGTGGCGGCCTGGGAACGGGGCTTCATGCGTCTCCTGCCCCAGAGCGCGCAGGACGGCGACGAAGGTGTTTTCGAGAGTTGGTTCGTCAACGCGAACCTCTTCGATTCGCAGCCCGGCGGCGCTCATCCGGTTTTGCAGAATGCGTTTCGCTTCGTCCGGGTCGTGCGCGAGCAGATCGAGGCGGTCGCCGAATCGCTGCACGTCAACGATCTCTCGATCCGGCCCGCTGATTTCCGAAAGAATTTGTCCGGCTTCGCCGAGGTTCGAGGCGCGAAGCTCGATCCGTTTTGCGCGCAAACTGGCTCGCAATTCGGCGGGCGCGCCGCTTTGCCGAATCTCGCCCTGACTCATCAGCGCCACGCGGTGGCACCGCTCAGCTTCGTCCAGATACGGCGTGGCCACCAGAATCGTCAAACCGTCAGCCGAAAGATGCGCCAGTGTGTCCCAGAATTCGCGGCGCGAGACCGGATCAACGCCGGTCGTGGGTTCATCCAGCAACAGCACGCGCGGTTGAGGCACGAGCGCGCAAGCCAGCGCCAGCTTCTGTTTCATGCCGCCGCTCAAACGGCCCGCCAGCCGATCCTCGAACCGATCCATGTCGAACATCCGCAAATAACGGCGGCCACGCGCGACAATTTCTTTCGGCGGAACGGCGCGCAGATCGCCGATGTAGCGGATGTTTTCCGCAACGGTCAGATCGGGGTACAGGCTGAACGCCTGCGTCAGGTAACCGGTTTGCGAACGCATCTCGCGCGCCGGACGGCCAAAAATTTCCGCCGCGCCTGACGTGGCTTCCATCACGCCCGCGAGAATCTGAAAGGTCGTGGTCTTCCCGGCGCCATCCGGCCCGATCAATCCGAAAATTTCACCCTCGCCGACATCAAGGCTGACGCCGCGAACGGCTTCGAGCTGTCCGTATCGCTTCCAGAGATTTTCGACGCGAATCGCTGAGTAGGGAGTGGGGAGTAGGGAGTGGGGAGTAGGGAGAGGGGGAGGATTTCCGGTGTCGGACGCCCGTTGCTGCTTGTGCGTTTCTCCTGACATCATTTCACGCATATTCATTATTTCACTCCCCACTCCCCACTCCCTACTTCCTTCGCTTATACTCCGGCCATTTGACGCCCTGGATGAGAATCTCGCCGTCGGCCGGCATGCCCGGTTTGGCGAATCCGACCGCGCCGTTTAATTGCAACTTGAGGCCGACGACCTGCTTCACGCGATCATTTCGGAAATATGTGTTCTCCGGCGTGAAGGTGGCTTCGGGATCAATGCGGGAGACGTAGGCTTCGATTGACTGATTGGGGTTGGAATCGAGATAGACGCGCGCGGGCTGGCCGACCTTGACCTTTCCGATCTCTCCTTCCGGGACAAAGCCTCGCAGATAGACTTTGCTCAAATCCAGCAGCGTGACGACGGCGGTTCCTGCGGTGATTACTTCTCCGGGTTCTGCGGCGCGCGTTGTGATTGTGCCGTCGAACGGCGCAGTGATGATCAAGTCCTGCCGGTTCGCCTGAGCTTCTCGAAGCTGAGCGCGAGCTTGTTCGATGTTCGCGTTGGCTCCAGCTACCTCCGCCTGTTGCCGCGTAATCTGCTTTTCCACTGATTCGGCTGCGGCCCTGCGAATCTTCGGGTTGGCCAGGTTCGCTTTGGCCGTAGTCAACGCGCCGCAGGCCGCTGCGACGCGGCGTTTGGCGGCGGCGACGGTCGCGGCTTGTTGATTGGCGGTTGAGGCGGCCTGTCTCCCCTGACGTTCGGAGACGGCGCCGGTCTTCGCCAGCCGGGAATAAGCTTCCTTGTCGAAGAGCGCGATCTGATAGGCGGCCTGTTGTTCGACGAGTTCGGCTTCGGCGGCCGCCAATTCGGCTTCGGCCTGCCGCACGCGGCCTTGCGCGTCAATTTCCGCCTGCTCTCTTTGCAATTGCTCCTGCCGCAACTGTTCCTGAAGAACGGCGATCTGGTCTCGCGCCGATTGCGCCTGAGCTTCCGCTTCCCGCAACGCGGCGCGGGCCTGCTCCTCGCGCGCCAGAATCTGTTTGTCGTCGAGAATCGCAATCACCTCCCCGGCCTTGACGCGGTCGCCCTCACGAAAACGGATTTCGCGAATGCGTCCTTCAGTTTTCGGCGCCAACGCGGAAGGGTCGCCTTCGATCCGCCCGCTCAGCGTGATGACATTCTCCGGAACGCGAGGCTTCGCAAAGAAAAATTTCCAGATGAAATAGGCCGCCGCCGCAATCGCCGCCAGCAGAATGATCAGAACGATAAAACGGCGAACGCGCGAACTACGGGGCGTGGCGGCTACCGGTTGCGGAGGCCGCCCGCCATTTTCCGGCAAGCGCTCGACCGTTGGTTGTTCCGTCATTCGCCTCTATAAACATTGCGCTCCTAACGGAGCGGGGGAACGCCGACTTGTATAGATACCGATGGCCGACAGCCTGTCGGACAGAGCATCGCCTTTTTCATTGTTTCAAGGCGTCGTCAGACTGGAAGCCATGGTCTGGATAGTGTGGATGAGGGGATCCGGATAGACTCCAAACCAGATCATCAACAGCGTCAGGCAGGCAAGCGCCGCGCCGCCAATGAACGAAAGCGACGGAGTGGCGATGGGGGCTGCTTCACCTTCAGGCGCGCCGCGGAACATCATGAAGGCGACGCTCAGGTAGTAGTAAAAACTGATCATCGTGTTCACCACCAGCATGATCGCCAGCAACCAGAGCGCCGATCTGGCGCCGGCCAGCAGGATGTAGAACTTGCCCATGAACCCCGCCGTCACCGGAGTTCCGCCCAGGCTGAGCAGCGCAGTGAGGAAGATCATGGCCAGCCAGGGCCGCCGCCAGAACAGGCCGCGATAATCCTCCAGGTCATCCGCTTCTCTTTGACCGGACAAGACCGTGACGACTCCGAACGCGGCCAGATTGGCCACGAAATAGACCACGAGATAAAAGGCCACCGCCGTCGCTCCCAAACTTCCGCCCGCCAGAAAAGCCACCAGCAGATAACCCAGATGCGCGATTGAGGAATAAGCCAGAATGCGTTTGACGCTGTTTGAGATGAGCGCCAGCACATTGCCTACGAACATCGAGGCGATGGCGATGACCACGAGCGCCGGAAAAAACGATTGAAAGACCTCCTCTCCCAAATTCGCAAAATACCTGAGCAGCAGCGCAAAGACCGCGCCTTTTGAAACTGTCGCAAGAAAAGCCGTCACCGGCGCCGGCGCGCCTTCGTAAACATCCGGCGCCCAGATGTGAAACGGCGCGACCGCCAGCTTGAATCCGATGCCGACGAAGATCATCGCCTGGCCGGTCAGCAAAAGCGCCCATCGAGCGTTCGCGCCACTCATTCCCGCCGCCAATCGCGCGAACTCCATCGTTCCGGTTTCGGCGTAAACGAGCGCCATCCCGAACAACAGAAAAGCAGCCGAAGCCGCAGCCAGAATTAGGTATTTGATTCCAGCTTCGATGCTGACCCCGCTTGCGCGCCGATAAGCGATCAGCACGTACAGGGAGACGCTGAGAACTTCCAGCCCCAGAAAGAAAGAGGCGAAATGACTGCTCATCACCAGCGTCGCGCCGCCCACCGTCGCGAGCAGCAACACGAGATAGAATTCCTCCGGCTCGCCTTCGAGATTGCCCAGATAGCCGTGAGACAGCAGCGCGACGACAAAACTGGTGATGAAGAGAAGACCCAGATAGAAGAGCGCGTATTGATCGAGAATCAAAAGCGACGTGATCTGTCGCGGCGCTCGTGTTGCGGCCACCGGAAGCGCGGCGAAGGCCAGCGCGATTCCAACGAGCGCGCAAATCAGAGCCGCAAGCCGATTGCGATAAAAAGCGATCACCAGCATAAGCGCCACCGAAGAGGCGGCGATGATAAGCAATGGCAATAAGGCAATCAGATCATCAGCCGTCACCTGGGTCATCCTCGCATCTGGCTCGCCGCGTCGGCGTCCACGGTTTTGTAATGATGGTAAAGTCTGAGCACGAGCGCCAAACCGACCGCCACCTCCGCCGCCGCCATGCTCAGAATGAAGAGATACATCACCTGTCCATCAGCCTGCGCCCACCGCGCGCCCGCCGACACGAAAGCCAGCCCCGCCGCATTCAACATAATTTCGAGCGACATCAGAATGAAAACGATGTTGCGGCGGACGATCAGCCCAATCAGCCCCAGCGCGAAAAGCGCGGCGGCCAGCAATAATCCGTACTCCATCGGAACCGAAGCCATCACAATTCTCCTTCCTTTCCATTTCGGTCGCGCCGGCCCAGATGGTAAGCGCCCACCATTCCCGCCAGCAGCAACAGCGAAGCCAGCTCGACGCCGAGCAT
>JAJVID010000076.1:0-2498 GCA_022072205.1 Acidobacteriota bacterium | reverse complement strand
TCAGGTTTCAGATTGAAGAACGCCTGGCGCCTGACACCTGAAACCTGACACCTGAAACCTGACCTAATCAGGGCATCAGGCTACGCACGTCCACCGGCGGCCTTTCATTCTCGGCTTCGCCTTTGTCTTTGCCGCCGATGGACAATCCGGCCACGCGATAAAAGTTGTAACCGGGGTATTTGCCCTCGCCGTTGATCAGCAGGTCCTCCTTCTCGTAAACCATGTTCTGCCGCCTGAACTCGCTCATCTCGAAATCGGGCGTGAGCTGAATCGCATAAGTCGGACAGGCCTCCTCGCAAAAGCCGCAGAAGATGCAGCGCGAGAAGTTGATCCGAAAGAATTCCGGATAACGCCTCCCGCTCTCGTCTTCAGTCGCCTGCAGCGCGATGCAATCAGGAGGGCAAGCCGCCGCGCACAGATAACAGGCGACGCAACGCTCGCCGCCGTCGGGATCGCGCGTCAGCACGATCCGCCCTCGATAACGCGGCGGCAGATAAGGCTTCTCGTCGGGATATTGAACCGTCGCGCGCGGCTGGAATGTGTGCAGCAGCACCAGCCAGAGACTTTTCAGAATACTGATCATCGCTTCCTTCCCTACTTTGCCGCCAACGCAATTCCGCCCGTGACCAGAATGTTTGCGAGCGCCAGCGGCAACATTACCTTCCATCCGAACTCCATCAGTTGATCGAAGCGCAGCCGGGGCAGTGTGGCCCGCAGCAAGATGAATCCGCAGATCAACACAAACGTCTTCAACAAAAACCAGACCAGCGGCGGCAGCAGCGGCCCCAGCCATCCGCCGAAGAACAACGCCACCGTCAGCGCCGAAATCAGCGTAATGCCCAGATACTCTCCGACAAAGAACATCCCGAATTTCATGCCGGAGTATTCGGAATGAAATCCGGCCACCAGTTCGCTCTCGGCTTCAGGAATATCGAATGGCAGCCGGTGCGTTTCGGCGACGCCCGCGATCAGAAAAATCACCAGACCCAGAAACTGCGGGATGCAGAACCACATCCGGCTTTGGGCTTCGACGATCTCGCGCAGGTTGAATGAGCCTGCGAGCATCACCACGCCCATCAGCGACAGGCCCATGAAAACTTCGTAGCTCAGCATCTGCGCCGACGCGCGCAGCCCGCCCAGCAACGAATATTTATTGTCCGAAGCCCACCCGGCCAGAACCACGCTGTAAGCCCCCATTGACGACATCGCCAGAAAAAAGAGCAGACCGATGTTGAGATCGGCAACCACAATGCCCGGCGCGTAGGCGATGACGGCGAAACTCAGCAGCGCCGTCACCACGACAATCGCCGGAGCGACGATGAAGACCGGCTTGTCGGCGAAAGGCGGAACCCAATCCTCTTTGGCGAAAATCTTGATCATATCGGCCAGCACCTGCAGCAATCCGAAAGGCCCGACCCGATTCGGCCCGTAACGATCCTGCCACAATGCCAGCAACCTTCGCTCCAGCCAGATCAGACCGGCGGCGATGGTCATCACGACAAGCAGCACGATGATGATGATCAGCGATGATCGCAGGATTTCATTCATACTGTTGCGACAGTACCGCGCGCGTGAGCAAGCGGTTGGTCGTAAGTCCAACCGCTTGCTCACGCGCGCGGTACTGTTCTTCCCCACGCTGGCAAAGCCGCCCACGGCAATTCGCGCAGGCCGGCAGGCATCCCGGCCACGCCTCGCGGCAAGGCCGGATGAAATCTGACCGGCAGCCGAAAGACCGCGCCGTCCAGAACCAGCTCGATCTCTTCTCCTTCATTCACACGCTGCGCGCTTGCGTCGCCTGGATTCAGCGCCAGATAAGGTCGCGGCGATCTTTCGGCGACGCCGGGCGTGAGAACGCTCAACTCCTCCGAGCCGAAGATGTGATGGAGCGGCGCAACCAGCAATTCGCCCGCGCGCGGTCGAAAGGCCGCGGGCGTTTCGACGAAGTAAGAAAACCTTTCAACCGGCGGCGGCTCGATCAGCCGCTGGCCCGGATCGCCGCCGCGCAATGGGCCGCCCACTTCGCTCTGAAATTTGTTGAGCGCCTGCACCGAGTTCCAGCCCGGCGCCCAGAAGCGCGTGATGAGCGGCGACGGCGGCTGGCCTTCGTAACCTTCCATCGAAAACGCGAGCGGCGAGTCGGGATCGTCGGGCGGCTTCGGCTCGTGGACGCTGATGTTCGCCAGCATCGCTGTGCGCCCGCTGTAACGATGCGGCTGGCGCGGAATCTTTTCGCCATCAATGCGGAAGCCGGCCGGCGGCGCAATCTTCAACACAGGCTCGAACTCTGGAAGCTCACGCGCCATCGCCGCCGTGATGTCGTCCAGGTTGCGCCACTCTTCGGCCTCTGAACGTCCTGCTGCGATCATCAGATCGCGCAACCAGCGCCAACTCTCGCGGATTGCGCCTGCGGGTTTGAAGACCTGATAGAAGCGTTGCGCGCGCCCTTCGTTATTCACCAACGTGCCGTCGCCTTCGGCGAAAGTCGCGGCGGGAAAAAC
>JAJVID010000025.1 GCA_022072205.1 Acidobacteriota bacterium | reverse complement strand
AGCAGCCATCGAAGGCCGCAAGCGCGATCTTCCTGCCAGCGATGATTGAAAATCGCCCGAAGGACGCGAACGCTCAAAAGCGGCTGGCGCAGTGGTACGCCGATCAGGGCGAGCATCAACTGTCGCTCGAACATTTCGAGCTTGCGCTGGAGATGAAGCCGGGGGACGAGCAAACCATCGCGGACATCGGTTCGGCCTGGTTCAAACTCGGCAAACGCCGCGAGGCCGATGAACATTGGGCGAAAATCGTCGCGGGCGGTAAGCCGAAGATAGAATCGCTCGCGCTTTATCTGCGGACGCTCGCCAAACACGGTCTGGCCGCCGAAGCGAGAGCGAAGTTGAAGCCGATGATCGTCAAACGCTTCGCCGATCCGTCGGAGGCGGAGATCGAATCGCTCAAGCCGTTGATTCGCGCTCTGGCCGCGTCTTTTGGGAAGGAGAATGAAGACGGCGTCGTCGAAGCCTCGGCGAAAGATGAAGCGGAGAAGGCAGCGTTTCTGCGCGAGCTTTGCGACGCGGCGCCGAGCCGTCTTTCTTTGCCGGAGATGGTGGTCAGCGAGCCGCTCGTCAAAGGCGAATATTTCGCGCCGTTTTACGAGACGCTCATTCGCGGCGCTGAAGTCATGCCGAGTTATGAATCCGACTCCGATTTCGTTGACCGTTTGCGAACGCGCAGTTCGTGGAGCCTTGACGAGATCGAGCAGTCGCTGGATCACGAAAGAGCGGCGCAGACGGCGACGCGCATCAGCGCGCGCGATTCGCGGCAGTTCGGCGCCCGCGTTGATTGGTATCAGAAATATCTCGATTACCTGATCGCGGAGCGGCGAAACGCCGAAGCGCTCAGCCTGATTCCGAAGATCGAACAGGAGTTCAAAGGCCGTTACCCGCGCCCCGAATGGCTGCGATTGGCGAAGCTGAGGCTGGATGTCCGGCAGGGCAGTGTGGCGCAGGCGGTCAACGGGTTGAAGCATTTCGCAGGCGTCGAAGTCAGCGCGAAGATTGATCACGTCACGCCGCCGAACATCGAACGGTTGAACGCGGCGGCGACGATGCTCCGCGCGGAGAAACGAAACGCCGACGCCGATGATTTACTGCGGGCGGCTTACGAGCGCAGCGTCGCGCTCGAACGGTTTCAGACCTCATCATTCGCCGCGCTGTCTCGGCTGGCTTTTGAAAAAGGCGACGCGGCGCGCGGGTTGAAGCTGATGAAGCTGATGATCGAACTCGGCAATGCGGAGACGCGCGAAACAGCCGCCGCCGAAATCGCATCGCTCGATTGGGTCAAGGCGCGAGCAGTCACGGCCGAATGGATCGAGAAGCCGCAACCGTCGAATCAGGTTCGGGAGGCCGAGGCGCTCGGCGTCGCGGCTGAGACGGCGGCCGAGTTCAATCAATTCGCAATCGCCATCGAATACCGTCAACGGCTGGCCGCGCTCTCGCCTGAAGACAGCGCGAACAGGTTGGAGCTTGCGCGCGCGTTGGCCGCGAACGGAAAGAGCGATGAGGCGGCAAACGAGCTTGCCTCCTTGATTGCGAATCGCCGAGCCGCGCGGCGATTCCGATGGGCAGCCGTGTGGATCGCGCCGGAGATCGTCAAACAGGAAAGCTGGCAATCGTTCGCGCAGCAGGTTCGCGCGAGCAAGGATCAGGAGATGGCCGCCGCCGTTGAAGCTCAATCAATGTTCAGTCGCGGGCAGGCGAACGACGCGATCAAACTGCTTGGCGACGCTGTGTCGAACAATCCGTCGCCGCAACTGAAACTGTTCCGAGCGCTGTCGCTGAAGAACGCGGGCCAGGTTCACGCCGCCCTGCAATCATTGCTCGATTCGATGATCGCCTGCGGCGACGCGTGGATCGCCGCGCCTTTCGAGGCGACCGAGGACGAACAGCGCTGGCAGATGGTCAGGCTTTACGCGCAGCGGGGCCAACATCGCGCAGCTTTGAAACTGGCGAGCGCAGACGAACGGTTGAAAGGGCAATCGTCAGTCTTTCAGGCGACAGACGGCGACGCAGGACAAATTGATAAAGCGCGCTTGATCAGCCTGCCCGCGCGCGCAAGCCGTCGCGAGTCGCAATCGCGGGTTGAACTGCTCTCGCTGCTTTCGATCACCGCCGAACAGATCGGCGAGTTGGAGAAGGCGATTGAGTTTGAGATTGCGAAGTTGAATCTGGCGCCGGATTCGACTGAGCGGCGTAAATCGGAATCGCGCATCGAGCAGTTGAAGGCGAAACAGAAAGAGCGGAAGCGCAAGCCCGCGCTGTCGCTGAAGATCAACGAACGCGAGGTCGCGTCTTACTGAAGGAGGGGGAGATGTTTTCAAAGTCTGACTGGCGGCAGATCATCAAGCGTTCTCTTTTCACCGCGGCTCTGCTGATCGCGCTGATCGGCGTCGGCATTGCGATCAACGCGGTATCGGCGAAACGCGCGGCGGACGGCTTCGAACTTGCGAACGACTTTCCGCGCGGGGCGGTCGTTTATGCGCAGTTCAAAGACCTGCCGGCGGCGATCAAGCAGTGGGACGATTCGGCGTTGAAAGACCGTTATCTGGCCAGCGTGAATTATCAGAAGCTGTGGAGCCGTCATCTGGCGAACAAACTCCTTTCGCGGTGGGAAGAGTTCAACGCCGCCACGGGCTTTTCGCTCGACGCTTCGGTCTTCGCCGCAATCGCCGACAACCGCGCCGCTATTGCCGTTTACGACATCGGGCGGCTCGACCTGGTTTTGATCGCGCCGCTCGGCGACGCGAAGTTCGCCGCGACGCAGTTCTTTCAGAGCAAAGATAACTTTGAGGAGAGTAAGACGCCGGACGGGACAGCTTATTACCTGAGCGATGTCGAAGCCGACAAAGGGCGGCAGAAGCAGCAGATCGGGTTCGCGCAGTTGAAAGGCAGATTCGTGCTGGCGACGAACGAAAAGCTCCTGCTGCGCGCCATCGCCAATATTGGCGGGCAGGTGAAGAAAGACCGGCTGAGCGACGAGCCTTCGTTTCAAACTCTCGGCAAAACCGTCACGCCGCATTTCATGACGGTTTGGGTCAATCAGTCGGCGCTCAACGACGACTGGTATTTCAAACGCTACTGGTTGATGGGCGCCGCCGCCGACCTGAAGAACATTCGCGCCGGAATGTTCGATCTTGAATTGCAGAGCAACCGCTGGATCGAGCGGCGCGAATTTCTGCTCGACGGCAAAACGATGGGCGCTGGCGCGGCTGTGTCGAAACAGTCGTTGCAACAGATCGAGCGGATCATCCCCGCCGACGCGCCTTTCGCGCAGATACGATCAGCAAGCGGCGATCAGCGGGCGGCGGTCGAGATGGTTCGTGACGCGCTCTTCGACGGAAAAATCGAAGTCGCCAAAAAATCGCGCGATTGGAGTTGGGGGCGATACGACAGCAGCGATTTCGAGGTCGCCGCCGAAGATGAAGAGGTTTACGGCTATAGCCGCTACTCGTCGCTCAGCTACAGGTACGACCTCGAAGTTGACGACCCGGACGATGCGGGCGAGGGTGGCGCGGGCGAGATTGACGACGCGGCGATGAGGTTGAAAGGCGAAGCGAGAGTTTCCGCCGCGCTGCGATTGGCGCTGCAATCGGCCAGGCCGCAGGCAGCGGCGAAGATCGCCGAGCCGCGCGCGATTGACGGCCCGTTGTTCGCCGAATTCCGCCGGGCCGCGATCATCGCGCTGGATAACCCGGCGCTGCTTGAACGCGCATCGCTCGAACGCGCGATAGCCAGTTTGGCCGCGAGCCGTTTGATGATCGCCGGAGCGTCGGCGAAGTTTGAGTGGAGCAGCCGAAGCGCGAACGGCGCTGAGTGGCGGGAGATGCGATTACCGATGCTGGGACGCGCCGTCGGCTACGGCCTGCGCGGGAGATGCCTGGTCGTCTCGAACAACTTGGAACTGCTGGCGTCGTTGATGACCGGCGCTCAATCGAAACGCGAGATACAAAATTCATCGCCGATTCACGAACTGACGGTGATTCGACTCGGCGAGCGCAAGACGGCATTCGACCAGATATTCATGAAGTTGGACGAGCCGCAGATCAAAGCTTACTGGCAACAGCGGCGCGGCGGCGAGATCAAACAAATTGGCCCGAACGAACCATCAATGGAATTTTTCTCCGGCGAGATTGCGAGCTTGCTGGACGTGGCCGCGCGGGTTGACGAGATTCGTATCCAGCGGAGTTATGCGAGCGGGAGGTTGCGTGAGGAAGTGGCGATGATTTTGAAGTGAGGAGAGGTTACGGAAGAAACGGAAAAGACGGAGCAAACGGAAAGAATTTTTAGACAGGAAGGACAGGATGTTTCAGGATGAAGTGAAATCTCCCTTCGACCAATCCTGCTCAATCTTGTAAATCCTGTCGAAAAACTTTCCCTTTGTTTCGTTTCTTCTCCTAAACTTTTGGTCTCGGCAATCGGAACCAGAATCGGGTTCCGCCCTGTTCGCGCGGCGAATGGCCGATCTCGCCGCGCCAGTGCTCGACGGTGATGCGGCAGAAATAGAGTCCCAGGCCGATCTTGCCTTTGCCCTGCTTGCCCTGCGCGAATTTCTGGAAGAGCGTCGGGGCCACTTCAGGCGGGATGCCGTGTCCTTCGTCGTCAATCGTCACCAGAATTTTCCCGCCTTCATCGTGGCAGCCGACGGTGACAGTTGAATTGGCGGGGCTGTGGCGCAGCGCGTTTTCGATCAGGTTCGAGATCACGCGTTCGAGGCGCGATTTTTCGCCGACCACTTTCCAGTCCCTGGTCGAATCCACGTTCGGGTCGAACTGCAATTTGATTTGATTGAGCGCAAAAGCCGGTGAGAGCGTCGTGATGACCTCTCTGGCCGATTGCGCGGCGTCGGGCGCTTTGGCGGGATCGGTGTCGAAAGTTTCGAGCGATTCGACTTCGGCTGAAAACGTCTGGAGGATTTCGCGGATCAGCGCGTCCTGTTTGGCCGACTGGCGCAATCCGATTTCGAGATATTTGCGGCCCTTTTCGGAAATGTTTTCGCTGGCGAGCAATTCAAACCCGCCTCTGATGCCCATCAGCGGGCCGGCCAGATCGTGAACGATGCAATGGAGCAGGATTTCTTTCTTCTGAATTTCTTTGAGCAGGCGCTGGTGATTGAGGCTCAGATCGTAGCGTTCCTGCTGCAACATTTGTTGTTGAGATTGCTGAACCGCCGAATCGAGCAGTAACGCGCAATCGCCTTCGGGCGTGGGGAAGAGATGCACGTCGGCGGTGTGGCCCGAATCGGTTTGCAGGAAGGGCAGAATCGTTCCCTCGTCTTTCAGCGGCAGCATGCCTTCGAGGAAAAATATCTGCTCGCCGATTGGAGCGCCCGCCTGAAGATTTGAGGCGCCGTAGCGCTCGGCATCGCCGCCCCACGCGATCAAAGCGCCTTCGCTGTCGCTCAGGAAGTATGCAAGCGAGCGTAGTTCCGGAGCCAGACGATTCAGGTATTCGAGGACGGGCGCTGGCAGGTTGGACATTTTTCCTCCAACCTGGGAGCGCGTGCCATATGCCATATTTCATATGCAATATTGCATATGAAATATGGCATATGGCACGCGCTCCCAGGAGTTATTTCCGATATATTTTTTCGGCTAGTTTCGTGAAGGCTTCTTCGACGCCTTCGCCGGTCTTCGCGCTGGTTTTGATCACCGTCCAGCCATGGGCTTCGCATTCGGCGACGGCCTGATCGTCAATCTCCCATTCCGAAGCGAGATCGGCTTTGTTGATGAGGAAGATGAACGGGAGCGCGCCGACCTCTTCGTTGACGCGGTCGCGCAACATTCGCGCGGTTTCCAGCGTGTCGCGGCGCGTGCCGTCGGCGACCAGAAGATAGCCCGACGCGCCGCTCAGATAATTCATCCGGACTTTCTGCAAGTCGTCTTCACCAGCGACGTCCCAGACGATCAGATTGATCTCCTGTCCGTCAATGTTGATCGTCTTCTTGTCCACTTTGACTCCGACGGTGGTGATGTACTGGTCGGAGTAAATACTTTTGACGAAACGCGCCACGAGGCTGGTTTTGCCTACGGCGAACGCGCCGAGCAGGCAGATTTTTTTCTGGATTTGTTTCTGGGTCATCGGCGGCTCAATTCTTTTTAGGGAGCTGTTGGGCGCTCTTGCTGGGATTGAGCAGGGAAATTTTGAACGAGACACTGCGGTTGTATTCCTTGTCCGACCTCGAGGTTTCAGGCCGCACGGGTTCTTTCGACGCGGCGCCGCGAATGAAAAATATGTCTTTGCTGACGCCGCTGACTGTGATCATCGAGAGGATTCGCGCCGCGCGTTCGTCGCTTAATCGCTGATTGGTATTTTCGTCGCCTTCGGTGTCGGTGTGGCCGACGATTTCAATCCTGACGGCGCGGCCCGCAGGTGGCGCCAGAGCGATGAGTTGCTGGATTTGATCCGTCAAGGCACTCACCACCTGGTTTTGTCCGGCGGCGAGTTGATCTGTGCTGACGACAAAGCGGACGACTTGTCGCTCCACCTGGCGGCGCAATTCGTCCAGGTCTTTGTCAATCAGCTTTGCGTCGTCGAATTCGATAACGCCGGGGATTGCGCGCGCCCATTTCCGCGCGTCGGCGACCCATTGATGCGGCGCCTCGCCTTCCGCCGAGAGTTTTCCCTGATCGAGTTTCAACTCGACGCCCGGCGGAGGTTCGAGCAGCGACCTGGCGTTCGCAAGGGCGAGTTGCGGATGCGACGATTTTTGCAATTGCCAATTCGAAACCACGTCGTTCGGGTTTATCGGCGTTTGTTCTTTCAAAATCGTCGCTGGGTCGGCGGCCAGCGGATCGCGGAAACCGGTTATGAAAAATTTGCCGTCGCGCTTACCCTGATCAGCGATGATGACGCCGGGTTGCGCTCTCAACGTGTTCAAGTAATTTTCCCAGCGGCGATTCTCGCGCCAGGTGAAGAACGCCCAGGCTGCGATTGCGGCCAGGAGCAGCGCCGCCAGCAACTTGACGTAAAGCGGGATTTTGAATTTCGACGGATCGGTTTGCCCTTCGTATTTCGACAGCAGACAGCTTTCCAGATGCGGGCGGCTCAATTCAAACGGCGTCGTGTCGCCGTCGAACGATTCGAGCGCTTCGCGCTGCTCGTACTGGATGGCTTCGATGGCAGGGGCGAAAAATTCGCTGCGCAAAGATTCAGGAGCTTTGCCGCGAACGACCACAGCGAGCACGGCCTGCGGCGCCGTTTCAAACCAGACTTCGAGGTCGTCGCTCAAACGCAACATATCGCTGTGCTCGTTTTGCGTTTGGTCGAAGCTGTCGAACGAGAAGCTGCGGATCGCCTCCTGAATCGCGGTTAGCATCCCCGAAACGATGTCGGAGTCCTGCGTCTTGATCGAAGGCGCGGCGACGTGGTTCAGCTTTACGCCGCTCTGTTTGTGAATCAGAAAGACCTGTTCGACGCGGTAAAGCAGCGTGTGCAGCATCACGACTTCGGCGAACGACTGGCCCGCGCTCAACGCCTCGATCCGCCATTTCAATCCCTGCCACGAGAAGCTGTGTTTCAGCGCCTGATCGAAAGTCTGAACCATCGAGTTGAGCGCGGCCGAAATGGCGCGGCGGATGGCAGGTCCCATCAGCGGCGAAATCGCTTCGGCCACCGGGCGCGGATCTTTTTTGACCGAACTGTGAAACGACGTGACGATGGTCGGGGCCAGCGCTTCGGTGAGCGAATCGTCCTGCGATGCGCGCAATTTGACGGCCTCGCTCAGCAGACGGCTCATTTCGCGCGTTCGGACGCGCGGATTGTTCAGCCTTTCGAGAATGTTGTTGAGTTGAACCTGTTCCGGCTCGACCAGCAGCCGGCGCAGTTCGGCCATCTCGTCCCGGCTGACGGCGGCTTCAGTCGAGGCCGCATCCTCAGGCTGATCCGGTTCGTCTGGTTGGTTTGGAACAATACGCAGAGGGGAATCACTCATGGCCATCGCCACCTGGTTTTACTCCTCGCCCGGCAGTTTGAACTCGTTGTTCAAACGCATAGCGAGTTCGGTGAAGAGGTTGGAGAGCGCCGTGCGGTCGGCCTTGTCCGAGCGCAACTCGCGCGCCTCACGCGTGAGCGCGGCGGCAAGCTCTTCGTATTTCTGCCTGATTTCGTCGGAGAGATTCTTCGACTGATCCAGCAGTTGCTGTCGCAGTTCGCGGTTGGCCTGGGACGACTGTTCGTCCAATTGGGAGATCTTCTGGTTGATGGCTTTCGCCGTGTCTCTCAACTCGCGCGTGATGTCTTCGGTGGCCTGCGTGCGTTGCGCGTTTTCGGAGCGGAGACGTTCACTCAAGGAGGCGATCTCCTGTCTGAAAAAGTTTTCCAGTTGATCGAAGCGGCGGCGCGTGTCTTCGCGGGCGTCGGAGACTTCCTTGAGCATGCGCTCTTCCAGTCGCGTGAAGCGGCGGTCGTAATCGCGCATCTGCGCGCCGAATAGGATGTCGCGGACTTTTTCCAGATTGCCGAGGCCGGCGCCGTCTTGCGGCGCTGTCTGGCTCTGCCTGGAATCGTTCGTTGGGAGTGGAATAACGTTCAGTTCTTCAGCAGCGTTCATGGCTTTACCTCTGAGATGTAAACTCGAAATTCTGGTGAGATGTGGGATGCAGCTTGTTATTCTGATCCCGCCAAAGCTGACCTTAAAAGAGTTAATGTGTTCACTTGTTTTGGCGGCGAAAGAATACTTGATTGTGCTGATTAACTGCAATGACTGAAGCCACGAGAAAGGAAACTAAAATGGATTTATCCGAACGCCTGCCCGGGAGCTTGACGATCATCGGTTTGGACGTTGGAGGGACGAAGACTGCGGTCGTCGAAGGTTCGGCGCAGGCTGAGATTTTGCAGCGCGAGGAGATTGCGACCGAAGCCGCTCGCCCATTCGACGAAACTTTTCCGCGAATCGCCGAACTGATGAGAAAGACGATTGATGCCGCGCGGAGATCGAATCGGGAAGTGATCGCGGTCAGCGTTTCAATCGGCGGGCCGCTGAAAATCGCCGAAGGCGTCCTGATTGATCCGCCGCACCTGCCCGGCTGGCGCGGCGTCAGGTTGAAAGAGCGATTGTCGCAGGAGTTTCCGAACCTGCCGGTTTTCATCGAGCACGACGGCAACGCGGGCGCGCTGGCTGAATTTCATTTCGGAGCGGGGAAGGGGCGCGATGATTTGCGGCATCTGGTGTTTTTGACTTTCGGCACGGGCCTGGGCGCCGGGTTGATAGTCAACGGGCAGGTGTTGCGTGGCGCGACGGACACGGCGGGCGAAGTCGGCCATCTGCGGCTGGCGTGGGAAGGGCCAGTTGGATTCGGCAAGGCCGGGTCGTGGGAAGGCTTCGCTTCCGGAAGAGGATTGGTTGAGCTTGCCTCTCGGATGTTTCCGATCAGATGGTCTCGCGAGACGCCGATTCGTGAAGTTGTCGCGGCGATGCTGGCCGATGATCCGCAAGCGCTGGATGTCGCCGCCGAGGCGGGGAAGTGGATGGGGCGCGGGATGGCCTTGCTGGTTGACACGCTCAATCCGCAAGTGATCGCGCTGGGATCGCTGGCCGTCGCGTTGGGCGAACGTGTGCTTGCGCCTGCGCGGCGGGCATTGGCGGAAGAGGCTTTGCCTCAAGCGGTAGCCGCCTGCGAAATCGTTCCGGCGAAATTGGGCCGGCGGATCGGAGATGTCGCGGCGTTGATGGCGGCGCTCGGCGATGAAGAGATTCACACAAGATTGAGAACAGGCGGAAAAATTCAGCGTAGGAGATGAGTGTTCAGGATGGATCGAATGTTTTGCTCAAGGTCGTTCGCGCCCGTGAAAAGGCTGATGGCCGCAATGCCTGACGCGCCACGCCGCAAAGGTTCGAGATAGTTCGAGAGGTTGATTCCGCCCAGGGCCAGCACGGGAATTTTCACCGCGCTACAGATTTCGGCGAAACGTTCGAGGCCGAGCGGCGCGCCGAAAGCCCGCTTCGACGGCGTGTCGTAAACCGGCCCGCAGACGATGAAATCCGCGCCGCCGTCTTCTGCCAGCGCAGCTTCAACGATTGAATGCGTGGAGACTCCGATCAGGAAATCATCCAGCCTCTTTTTCGCGGCGATGGATCGAACCTCGTGAGCCGGGATTGAAGAGGTTCGCAAATGAACTCCGTCCGCGCCTGTGGCCATTGCGACATCGAACCGGTCGTTGACCAGAACGCGCGCGCCGTGCGGACGAGCGCATTTGATCGCTGCGCGCGTGAATTCGCCGAGCGCTTTTGCGCTCAAACCCTTTTCACGAATTTGAATGAGTTGACAACCGGCTTGAGATGCTCTGCCGATAGTTTCGATTTGCAAACAGGCGGCGTCAGTGGGAGTGGCTTCAGGATTGCGGAGGAACGCGCTGCGGTCTGTGATCAGATAGAGCAACGGGCTGTGTTGAGCCGGATTCAGGCGATCTGGATTCGGTCGAGCCGGATTCATTTGATGTGGATTCGATAGAATTTTCTTTATCGTTTTCCGCGTTGCCCAATGCCACGAGCGCGTTGACGCTCTCGCGGAATTTAACAATGTCGCGCAATCCGGCCAGGATGTTCATCACTCCCAACCCGGTCACCGCCCCTTTCACCCAACCGCTGGTCAGAAGTGTGGGAATCCAGGCCGCATTAAGCTTGCTCGTAATGTAGTAGAGAAAAAAATTGTCTTCCCAGTACGGCGACCAGGGCAGGATCAGGAGCAGTATCCCAATCTCGAAGCAGATCAGAATGTAAACGATGACGGTGATTTTTGCTGACATCGAATTTTTATAAGTGCGATATGACCGCGCGCTGTTATCTCAAGTTGTGATTAAAAAAGCGCGGCAAGGATAACAGTTCAAACAGTGAGTGGCAATCGCAGCTTCCAGGGGGCACGCGTGCAAAGAGCTTCCGACGAGCTTTCGGATGCGTTCAAGAAAAAAGGCGGGCCAGCGCGGCCTGCCTTTTTATGAATCAGTATCTTTGGGATGCTGTCTCGCAGTTCACTGCCGAAAAGTGATTTTCATACTTTCGCGGCGGCGTGAGACGGTGATCTCAACAGGCGCGCTGCCAGCGGTGTCAAGCACGCTGATCAGATTGGCCGGATTGTTGATTGGCTTACCTCCAGCTTCGACGATCACATCGCCTGCGCGCAATCCCGACCGCGCCGCTCTGTTATTTTCAGCCACGCTCGACACAAGCACGCCGTTGGTCACAGCAAAATAGTTCATCAACTGGCCTGTGAGCGCTTGAACTTCAAATCCATAAAGTACGCGCATTCTGACGTCTGATGGCGCAGTTCGATAGAGCGGGAGGATAAAGTCGAGCCAGGCATTTTTGCGGTTCTCGAGATTTTGGCGATTGGGATCAGTCAAAGGCAGCGTCTTCAACTCATCTTCAATAGTCCGAAGCCTGCTGGCGAAGGCAATAAGTTGCTGCTCAGGTTCTGTTGCGGGAGCCGGAACCAGTTTGGCTTTCAGTATCTTGTATTCACCGCCGCGCTTGACCTTCAGGGATACCTGGCTGTCTGAAGGAATCTGCTTCATCAGCGTGACCATCTGCGCCTGGGTATCAACTTTGCGGTCATTGACGGCCAGGACGACATCGCCCGGTTTCACCCCGGCTTTTTCGGCGGGGCTGTCAGGCGCGATGGCCATAATTCGCACCCCGAGTTCGGGCGGCGGTTTATGCTGTTGAAGCGGGGTGATTACGTTCGTGTAAACATCGCGGCCGGTCGCGCCGAGCCAGCCGTAAGCGATACTCGTGTGATTCTCGATTACAGATTGCGCTATGGTTTGCACGCGCGAGATCGGGTAAACGAGATGTTTGCCTTCGCTGCCGATATTGTAGATGGCGATGCCGAAGACCGAATCGTCCTTATTGAGTATCAGGCTGCAATCCTGCACAGGCGTCAGTTGCGGCGTAAGCAGGTAATAGATCGGGTTGCCGGTGTTGAAGCGGAAATCTTCTACGGCTTTGGCTATCTGCCCCGGATAAGCATTGAGGCGCGGGCTTCCAAGCGACATCACCACAGATGTGTTCTGATTGAGGTTTGGATGGAAGCCGTAAAGGCGAATGTTGAGTTGTTTGGGCAGAGCGGGGAAATCGGAAAACGCCGGAGTGACAAGCGCCGCGCCCTCCGCCTTGATCACGCACAGGCCGGTGACCGTGTCCATGCCCAGAAATTTTGCGGCGACCGGTCTGGCTCCCGATGCGCGGACAGAGACATTGATCGGCGGATTGCCGGGAGTGACATCAACCATGCGAGTAACGACGTGTCCTTCGGTGTCAATCACCAGCCCGAGCGTGACTCGCTTCTTCTGCATCAACGGCAACGGCTCGCCGTCGAGTGTCATGATGTTGTCTTCGCCGCCAAGCTGTTGCGCCAGGTCAATTGTGTGCGAAACCCAAACCCATCCCTTCGGCTCCGACTGCCGCAGTGTGATTTTAACGCTGTTGTCATCAGGAGCCGGGGTTTTAACGCTGGCGGAAGCCGGTGATTTGGTTGTGCCCGGTTTTTGAGCTTTGCGCCGGGAGGTCTGTGCAGACGCAGGCAGGAGCAGCGTGAGAATCCAGAAGGAAATAACAAGGATTCGCAGAAACATCCGGAGTATTGCCTATTTCAAAGGAATAAGGCCGCAGGCGAAGCGGAACACCTGCGGCCCAATAAACGCCTGAAGAACCGGACCTCAGAATGTAGGAGTGGCCCAGGCCGATTTCGCCAAATTAACCGAAGCAACTTCGGCTCCGATCAATGTGTCGCGATGCGGCACAAATTGCCGTGTCTCCCGGCTGTAAACACGCGGCGATTTATCAAGGCTGGCAATGTCACTCGATGAAATCGAATTTGTCGGGGCCTCGCGTCTGAACATCGCTGGTGTGGCCTTGGCGCTTCTGCCCGTAAACTTAACCGGAGCCGGTCTGACGGCCTCAACCGCTGGCGATTCGACTTCCGGCGCTTTAGGTTGCGGCGGATTTACGGGATTGACGATGGCGACATCTGCGCCTGTCACAGGCGCGCTCTTGTCATGGTTGATATAGAAAGTCGAAACGGTAATGACCAGCGCGACCGCCGCCATTGCCGTCGCCGCCTGTCCCCAGGAGAATGTTTGCGCCAGGAAATTCTCCCAGAGCCGTTCGAGCAATCCAGCCGGGTGGGCCTTTTCAGCCTGCGCCCTGGCGATACGCGCGCGCAACCGGAAGTCGAAATCTGCCGGGGCCTGGACACGCGGCTGCGCGCTCAAAAGCATCAATAGCGAATTGGTCTCGTCCGCATAACGGCGGCAATCAAGACATCCACTCAGGTGAGATGAAACGGCATCGCCGTATGGCGTGCGACGTGAGGCTGTGTCAACCGCCTCTCTTGTCTGATTACAATTCATGAAAATCGTCTCCACTTTGAAAGTTCCCAAGCCTTCCAAGCCGGACTTGAAAAACGTTAGGGGGCCACGTTTTGAAAAAACAGCTTCTACAAAATTACTGCCGCAAAATTTATCTGCGAGCGACTCGAGGTCAATCTCACAGATACTCTCGCAACTTTTCTTTCAAAAGATTCCGCGCTCTGTTGATGCGCGATTTCACTGTGCCTACAGGCAATCCCAAAACCTCGGAAATCTCTTCGTAGCTTTTCTCTTCGAGATCACAGAGCACCAGCGCCGCCCGATATTTCTCCGGCAGACTTGCGATGGCTTTGGCGACCGCTCGTCGGCGTTCGTCGCCGATCATCGCATCGTCGGCCATAACCTGCTTCTGGTCCTCGATTTCAACTTCCATCTCCTCACTATCTTTGTCCGAAAAGATAGTTGGGAAAGGAATCGTGCGGCGGCGTTTGCGCTGTCTCAACTCGCTGATCGCAAGGTTGTGAGCGATGCGATAGATATAAGTCGAAAAGCTGTATGTCGCCTGGTAACGCTCAGCGTTGACCCAAACTCGAACGAAAGTCTCCTGGGCCAGATCAACGGCGCGGTCGTAATCATCCAGCATGCGGTAAACATAGTTGGTAATCTGATTGCGATAGCGCCTGGTGAGTTCTTGAAATGCGGCCTCATCACCGGTAAGAGTCGCGGCCAGCAACTGATGATCATCCATGTCTTCGACCGATATATTTTCGACCGAAATGGGCAGCCGCTCGATGGGCGCCGCCGGGAAACCAGTATCCGATGCGCGCTCTGGCTCAATATCTTTTGCACGCTCTGGTAAACGCTCCGGCAAACCGGCGCTCAGTGACAATGTCGTCATCGGTGAATTGCCTGATTCAAGTCGCTCAAGATTGCGGGGCGACCCTGGGTCTTCGTGCTGAAGATCGTTCATTAATTTCAAACTTCGCTCTCAACTGATGAGGCGTCTTGCTCTCGGTTGCGGGCTTTAACTTAATCAACCTGATTATCAACCGGAGCGAGAGCGAACGAAGCGATCCTCGGTCGCTGTCACGCCTTCCTAATTGAATTGTTCCACAAAGTTAGCGACTTTTTTCTTTTTGGCCGCTCCCTTAATCTCATCCATGAAATAAGTGGCGCGGCGTGTGTTGGTACGCTACACCATAGTAATTTTTGCCTGGGATAATACCGGATAAAAAGGACGGGCAAATTCTTGCACGAATCGGGTAAGAATACGAGAGGGGCAGGATTTGTACGATTGCCACGATTTTCAATCTGCAATTTCGATTTTGCCCGCCGCCTTTTGCCTTTTGATTTCCTTGCCCGCATAATCACGCCGCTTTTGCGAGGTCACTTCATCGGGCGGGTTCTCCGCTGGACATTAACCGAAAATTCGGAACGGCATCGCCGCCAAAGGAAAAGAGGAAAGAGTCCATGAATCAACGCAGGCTTTTCATCGCCAGTTGTCTATCTCTCGTCGTTACCGCGATGATCTTCGTCATTCGCGGCGACATCGCCCCGCAGGTCGAGCCGATCTTCGGTCTCTCACACGAGCAATACGCGTTCGTCTCGACGATGGCCTTCTTCGGATTCGCCGCCTCGATCTTTCTGGCGTCGCCGATGCTCGATGCGCTTGGAATGCGCAATCTTCTTTATCTGGCGCTCGTCCTGCACATTGGCGGGATCGTGGCCTTCATCTTCGCCTCGAATTACACCATGCTCTACATGTCAATGCTCTTCGCGGGCTTCGGCAACGGACTGGTCGAGGCGGTGATCAATCCTTTAACGGCGACAGTCTATCCCGACGAGAAGGTGCATAAACTGAACGTGCTGCATTCCTGGTGGCCGGGCGGTCTGATCATTGGCGGATTGATCGCCTACCTGATGGGCCTGATGAATCTTTCGTGGCAGGTGAAGATGGGCGTCGTGATCATCCCGACAATCGCTTACGGCCTGCTGATCTTTGGCCAGGAATTTCCGAAGACAGAGCGCGCGGCGGCGGGCATTTCGACCGGCGAGATGATCAAGACGGCCTTCCATCCGGCTTTCCTGCTCCTGATGTTTACGATGATGATTACGGCTTCGATTGAGCTTGGGCCGGGACAATTGCTGGAATCGGTGCTGCGCAACACGGCCAAGATGTCGGGCACGATGGTTTTCGTTTACGGCAGCGCGCTGATGTTCGTCCTGAGATATTTCGCAGGGCCGATTGCGCACAAGCTTTCGCCAATCGGAATGATGTGGGCCTCGGTGACGCTAGCCGGAGTGGGGCTGTTCATGCTGGCCGGTGTGACTTCGCCCGTGCCGGCCTACATCGCCGCGACGATCTTTTACGTTGGCGTCTGTTTTATGTGGCCGACGATGCTCGGCATCACTTCAGAACGGTTCCCGCAGGGCGGCGCGTTCACGATGGGCTTGATGGGATTTGCCGGTCAATTCGCGCTGGGCGTGATCATTTTGAAGATGGGCGCGGTGTTCGACGCTTGGGGCGCGGCGGCGGTCTTCAAGTTCGTCTCGAAACTGGCGCTCATTCCGTTCATCGTCTTCGCTGTCTGGTGGCTCAAAGACCGAGCGGCGGGCGGATACAAAGCGGTCAAGCTGAGCCAGACTTCGTGATTGCGGAATGCGGATTGTGGATTGCGGATTGTTCAGGAAAGATTCCTCTCAAACCCGCAATCCGCAATCTGAAATCCTCAATCAGATCATCCTCCGATAATCCCCGCCATCCCGCATTTCATACAGCGATAGAGCGTGCCCGCGCGTTCGGGGAAGACCTGCACGCGCGCCCAGCCGCAGGTGTGCTCGGCTTCGATCTCGAACAGCGTGTAGTACTGGTCGTCGCGAATGGACATCAGCGCGTCGAAGATTGACTGTTCGGCTGTCGTGTTGCGATCAACGGCCTGAAAGAAATCCACTTCGTAATCGGTGTAATCGTCTGTCATCGTTTCTCCTCTTGATTGTTCAAATCAATCCGCCAAACCTGTATGGCTTCAAAGCTGAGGCTCTTTTTGAGCTTCGTTTCAGCGGCATTTATACTACTTCGCGCAGATACAAAAAAGGAGAGTTGATGATGCCGGCGCTCATTCAGGTATTTTCCGATTACGTTTGTCCGTATTGCTATCTTGGCGCATTCCCGCTCAGACGGGCCGCAGCGAAGACGGACGCTCAGTTGGTTTGGCGCGCGTTCCAGTTGAGAAAATCGGGGCCGCCGAAATTCGATCCGCTTGGCGAAAGAATGACCGAAGGCTGGCGCAATTCAATCTATCCATTGGCCGAGCGGTTTGGCGTTGAAATAAGCCAGCCGTCGCACGCGCCGCTGACCAGGCTCGCTCACGAAGCGGCGGCCTGGGGGCGTTCGCAAGGCCGCTTCGAGCCGTTTCACGACGGGCTTTTCCGCGCCCACTTTGTCGAAGACAGAGACATCGGCGAGATGGCGACGCTGAAAGAGATCGCGTGGCGAGCCGGGTTGAATCCGGGCGAGTTGGAGAAGGCGCTCGACGAGCAGCGAATGGCTGAAGAAGTTGACGAAGATTTGTTGATCGCCGAAACCTACGGAGTGACGGTCGTGCCGGCGTTCGTCATCGGCGGACATTTGCTGCAAGGCGTGCAGGAGGAAGCGACGCTGGTCAGAGCGATTGAACTGGCTCGCGATGGCGCGCTCGACGCTGAAGTGAAGAAGTTGCCGCATCTGCCGATCAGCATCGCCAAAAAGCGAGATGGATGATTCAAACAATCCCGGCCATTCCCAGCGCCAACAACAATGCGCGTTTGTAGCCGATTTCTCTCCCCACCGGATCGTACCATTCGCTCAGTCGGTGCGAATCGCTCGACACGCCGCCCGCGCCGATGGTGATGGCCGGGACGCCCAGGCTGATCGGGATGTTTGAATCGGTCGAGGCGCGATTGAGAATCGGCGTGACGCCCATCGCGCGCGACGCCTCGAGAGCCGTGCGAACCAGCAGGCTGTCGCGCGGCGTTTCGCCCGAAGGCCGGTTGCCGATCATCGTCAGTTCAGCCTGAAGCTTGGCGCCTGAAGCCGCGCGCACGGCGTTTTCGTCAACCACCGCGCGATCAACCGCCGCGAGCAGAAATTCTTCCAGCCGCGACAACTCCAATTCCGAAACCGAGCGCAGGTCAACGTCCATTGTGGCTGATTGCGGAATGACGTTGACCGATTCGCCGCCTTCGATGCGTCCGATGTTGTAAGTCGTTCGCGGTTCCAACGGCGCGCGGTAATCGGCCATCCGCGCGATCACGCGGCCCAGCGCGTGAACCGGATTGACCACGCCGAAATCGCCCCAACTGTGTCCGCCCGGGCCTTTCAGCGTCACGCGGTAACGGCGCGACCCCAGCGCCTGATGCGTGATGAATTCAATCGTGGTTCCGTCGAACGAGACGAAAGCCGAGACGCGGCCCGCCAATCGCCCTTCGCTGAAAAGATGGCGAACGCCGCGCAGATCGCCCTCGCCCTCTTCGCCGACGGTGGCTACAAAAGCTATTGAGCCGCGCAATCTGATCTCCGCCGCGTTCAACGCCTGGATCAGTCCGACCAGCGCCGCCAGCCCCGCTCCGTCATCGGCGATGCCCGGCGCGCACAGCCGCGAACCGACGCGGCGCACTTTTACATCTGTGCCTTCGGGAAAGACCGTGTCCAGATGCGCCGACATCACCAGCAGCGGCTCTTCGCTCTCGCCGCGATAAAAACCGATCACGTTGCCCTCGCTGTCGGTGTGAACCTCAGACAGGCCGAGTTCGGTGAAGCGAGCGGCGAAATAATTCCCGCGCTCCCGCTCCTTGAACGGCGGAGCCGGAATTTCGCAGATGCGGATCAGTTCGGCGGTGAAACGCGACTGGGATGAATCAATGAAATCGAAAGCGCGCGCGATCCGGGCGTCGCGCAATAATTCGGCGATTGTTTCGGGGCGCCGGTGGTCGGCGATGTTGATGATTGAAGCGGGCATCCAAGTTCTTCGTAGTAGTTGATTTGGCTCAGCGCCAGAAGTTCAGGTTGTAATAAGCATTCTCCAGCGGGACGCCAGATTGCTCGATCCTGGTTACAGCTTGCGCGATTTGCTGGAAGGTCATGTCGCGGGCAGGATTGTTTTCCTGATAGACGATCAAAATGCCGGAGTGCCGCAATTGCCGTTTCATCCATTCTTCGTGCAACTCAATGAAGTCTTCGGCGTTCGCAGTCAGAAGCGTCAGCGACTGCGCAGCCGCAAAGCGCAGATGATCTTCATCATCAATGCCGCGGTTCCCCACTGCGCGGGGAGAGGTCACATTGTGCCCTCCGCGCCGTAGCAGTCCGATCAAAGCATTCGAATCAAGATCGTCGTCCAGATAGACTTTCATTGATGTACGGGAGCGGATTCTTCGAAGAATCCCTTCTTTTCCAGCCGCTGCTGTTCGGAGTCTTTCTCATTACAGATGCTTTCCCAATTCTCCTGGCAGTAGTCCAGCGCTTCATAGACTGCTTCCAACGGCAGGTCCCTGTCGCGCGCGATCTGCTCTGGGGAGAATCGCGAGATGAATCTGTCGTGCCAGATTGTTGACGCTCGCACGCCTGCCCCGCGCACAAAAAGCTCCTGAGACTTTTTCTCCGGACGCCGATCGAGATACTGATAGACCTTCGCGGCGGCGCTTCCATTCTCGTTCGCGTCCTCGTCCGGGACGACGACGTAAACTTTGATTTTGTCAGGAAGCGCTGTTCCGTTCTTCAGTTTGATTTGTCCCTGCTCCACGACTCCTTCAAAAGTTGCCAGGCTCATAATCTTTCCTCCCGCGCTGATTGTTTAACCTCACGGACAAAAATGCAATGTTGACCGGCATTGACGCAATCAAGCCGTGCGAGGCTCAATCGGACGCCGTTTTCATGAGGGCTTTTAAGCGCTGGTTTGTTTGACCAATTGATTTCTTGCGCGGTCATGAATTTTGGTGTAGAAGGTGTGCCTCGCAGCAATCAAAAGAAACAACGCGTTGAGGAAAGGAATCGAAGAATTGGAGCGTCATTCAAGCGACTCAGGCTGGATCGAAGTAATCACCGGTTCGATGTTCAGCGGCAAGAGCGAAGAGTTGATTCGCCGTTTGCGCCGGGCGCAGATCGCGCGGCAGAAGGTGCAGATATTCAAGCCCGCGATAGACCTGCGTTTTTCGGATCAACACATCGTCTCGCATTCCGAGATGAAGATCGCGTCGCACGCTGTCAAATCGGCCAACGAAATTCTGGCGGCGGTTGAAATTGACACCAACGTCGTTGGCATTGACGAAGGACAGTTCTTCGATCAGGACCTGGTCAGGGTGGCGAACATTCTGGCCGATCAGGGCAAGCGGGTGATCGTCGCCGGTCTGGACATGGATTATCTGGGACGCCCGTTCGAGCCGATGCCTTTGTTGCTGGCCATCGCGGAAGACATCACCAAGACGCGGGCGATTTGCGTGCGCTGCGGCAGCCCGGCGACTTACACGCAGCGGCTGATTGCGAGCCGCGAACGCGTGGTGGTCGGCGCCGCCGACGCCTACGAAGCCCGTTGTCGCGTATGCTTCGATCCGCATTTATCGGAGAAGGCCGGGGATTGAACCGGCCAGCCAACGCCGCATGAAAGAAACATCGAGGCGGCAAATCAGAAAAAGGAACGAGGCCACGAATGACGCGCGTGGGACGGATCGGCACGGTCAATCCGTGTGATCACGCCGCCGCGCAAATTCGCGGCCTCTTTATTTTGATAACCAAGCGCTTGTCGAACGAGCGCCATATTTTTGTGTCCCGCGAACCGCCGGCGTGGCCCGACGACGCGCCGGTGGTTGGCCGAGAGTCTTTGAAGGAGGTTAAGCTATGAACACAGTACGTCCGATGGAATACGATCTGCTTTTCGATTTTCTGCGCGTCGTCGAAGCCGCCGCGATTGAAGCCGCCCGCACGATGGGAATGGGCAAACGCAAATATTCGGATCACGTCGCGGTCGAGAAGATGCGCGAGGTGATGGACACGATCCCGATGGACGGCACAATCGTCATCGGTGAAGGCGAACGCGACGAAGCCCCGATGCTATACATCGGCGAGCGCGTCGGGATGGGCGCGAAAGACGGTAACGCCCGCAGCTATCCCAAAGTTGACATCGCCGTTGACCCGCTCGAAGGCACCAACCTGTGCGCGACCGGATCGGCCAACGCGATTGCGGTGCTGGCGGCGGCTGAACGTGGCGGCCTGCTTCACGCGCCGGATATTTACATGAACAAAATCGTCGTCGGCCCTTCGGTCAGAGGCGCCGTAGACATTGACGCGCCGGTCAAGGAGAATCTCAACGCCATCGCCTCCCGGTTGAGGCGCAAAGTCGAAGACCTGACGATCATCGTGCTCGACCGCCCGCGCCACAACCAACTGATTCAGGACATTCGTGACGCGGGCGCGCGCATCCGGCTGATCAGCGACGGCGATCTGTCGGCGGGAATTTCGGCGGCTGTCGCCGGATCGGGCGTCCACGCGTTGATGGGCATCGGCGGCGGCCCCGAAGGCGTGATCACCGCCGCCGCGATGAAGTGCCTGAACGGCGAAATCCAGGCCCGCTTCGTTTTGAAAGAACAGTTGGAACAGGCTGAAGACCGCGCGAAGATCGCCGACGGCCTGGTTGAACGGATGCGCAAGATGGGAATCAGCGATCCGACACGCGTCTACCACACCAACGATCTGGCGCCGGGCGAGAAGATCATCTTCGCGGCGTGCGGTGTGACTGACGGCACGCTCCTGCGTGGCGTCAGATTTTTCGGCACCGGCAAACGCACGCAATCGCTGGTCATGACGACCGAAACGATGCACGTACGGTTTGTTGATTCCGTGCATGTCGAAGGCGGGCCGGACGCCTTCGTCAGATTCGACAGAATGTGAGGAACATACGGAATGAAGACCCGCACTCTTTATTCGCTGTTGCTGCTGTGCTCAATTTCGTTTGTCGCGTTCGGGCAAGAACAGAACTCACCGCCGAGGCTGGAGCGTTTGCGACCGCGTTTGCAGGAACTGGCCGACGCGTTCCCCGGCGCGCTGGGAGTCGCGGTGCGCGACATCAAGACCGGCGAGGAGATTTCGATCAATGGCGACAGGCCATTCCCGATGGCCAGCGTCTACAAAATCCCGATCATGGTCGAAGTCTTCCGCCAGATCGAAGCCAAAAAGTTTTCGCTCGATGACCGGATCGAAGTCGGCGAGGAGCAGCGCACGCTGGGCAGCGGCGTGCTGACGCTGCTCTCGAATGGACTGAAGCCGACGATCAAAGACCTGATCACCTTGATGATCGTCCTCAGCGACAACGAGGCCACCGACATTCTGCTCAAGAAGGCCGGCGCGGAAAACGTGACGGCGGCCATGCGCTCGATGGGGCTGAACAACATTCGCGTTGACCGAACCACCTTTGAACTGATCCGCGATTACATCGGCTTCATGGACGAAAGCGCGCGCGGCAAGACTTACAAGGAGATCATCGCGGCGCCCCGAACGCGGCAGGTCACGCCGGAAAAACAGGCCGAGGCCGAACGCGAGTTCGCAAAAATGATGAAAGACGTCTCCAGCCCGCGCGACATGGCTTTGTTGCTCGAAAAGATTTACAAAGGCGAAGCGGCGAGCAAAGAATCGTGCCGGATGATGATGGCGATTTTGGGCCAGCAGATGTTCAATCAACGACTGCCGCGCTATCTGCCGGACTCGGCGCGGATGGCGCACAAGACGGGAACCATCGGCTCGACGACGAACGACGCGGGCATTATGTTCGTTCGGGGAAATCCGATTGCAATCGCCGTCTTCACGGTGGACAAGCGAGCGGCGCGCGGCGAAGTCGAAGAGCAAATGGGGCGGTTGGCGCGCGTGGTTTACGATTTCTTCGATGCGGTGAAGTGAAGAGCGAATGAAGTTGACGACGAGAAACAGCGCGATGATCGTTTACGCGGCATTGATAACGCTCTCTCTGGCGTGGATAGCGTTGATCCTGGCCGCGCCCGGGTTGATGGCTGAGCGGCATCCGCTGGCTTCAGCGACGCTCTATCAGGGATTTTCGGCGGCGTGTCATCAGATACCGGAACGCTCATTCTATTTTCGCGGTTATCCGATGGCTGTCTGTTCGCGTTGCGCGAGCATTTACGCGGGCTTTGTCGTTGGGCTTTTATTTTACCCTTTCACGCGCGATCTGAGAGAAGACTCGTTTCCGCCTCGATGGATATTGATCGCTGCGGCCATCCCGACGGTAATTGATTTTGCGGGCGGAGTTTTGGGTTTGTTCACGAACACCTTCCTTTCGCGGTCGCTGACCGGAATTTTATTCGGAGTGGTTGTGGCTTTTTACGTAACGCCGGGTCTCGTCTCGGCTTTGAACGATTGGCGCGCCGCCCTGGCAAAACCGAAGGCGAATTGCTGAAGCCGGCGCATTTATTAACCTCACGATGAAGTAA
>JAJVID010000132.1:13843-22990 GCA_022072205.1 Acidobacteriota bacterium | reverse complement strand
GTCGCAACCCAGCGCCAGCGCGATCCAGCGCCAGTTGATGCCAGCCAACTGCTCAGCCAGTCTCGACGGGTGGATGTCGTGCAACACCCAGATCAATCCGGCGGCGGCCAGCAGCCAGGCGATGGCGTATCGCCAATTGCGCCGATTGCGCCAATTGTGAAAGATGGGTTGGCCGGGGTTTTGCGCGGATAGATCGGTCATCTCACTCGTCGCCTCGCCGGGAAAACATTTTTATTCTCTACGCGCCAAACCGGTCGGTACGGTAAGGCGCCGAAAAATGGAATAGCGATTGCCCTCTCATCGGACCTCGCTCGCAGAAGAAGATAACATGCGCCATCGCGCAAGCGGGCGCGCTCCGGAAATGAGAAAAGAAAATGCCGGAACCAGATCAAACCACCCGCAAGGAACAGGCGGTCGAGGTGGCCGTTTTCCTATTCCTTGTCGTGCCATCCTTAGTCCTGTCTCTGTTCGCCGTCCGTAAGGGGAGTTTGAGTTTCGTCTTGTCGGCGGTTGCGATCATCTTCCGGGACCTCGCCCTGGTGTTTCTGATCCTGTATTTTCTCTGGCGGAACGTCGAGAGCGTTGAGCGCATCGGTTGGAGGTTACGGCGCGCGAGTTGGGAGGTGGCGCTGGGCATGGCGCTGTTTGTCCCATTCCTTTTCGGGATGGCGATGCTGGAACGCGCGCTGTTGTGGATTGGCCTGTCACGGCCCGCGACGCCGCTTCCATCTTTCCTTGAGGCAAGGGGCGGCGCGGAATTCCTGCTGGCCGCAGTTCTGGTAGCGGTCGTCGCTGTGACCGAGGAGACCATCTTCCGGGGCTATCTGATTCTGCGCTTCAGGTCTCTCCTGCGGGGTTCGGCGCTGCCTGTGCTGCTGTCTTCCGTAATCTTTTCTCTTGGACATGGCTACGAGGGATCGGCGGGGTTGGTGACCGTCGGCGTGATGGGAGCTATCTTCGCCATCATCTACCTGTGGCGCGAGAGCCTTGTCGCTCCCATCGTGATGCACTTCCTCCTGGATTTCCTCTCAATTGTCTTGCTGCCGTTGCTGAAAGCGAAGTGAAGGACGCGGAATTCGGGGCGCGTTACTCGTGGAGATACCAGGGCACATTGATAATGACGATCCGCTGATTGCCTTTCAGAAGCAGCAGAGTGGTCAGAAGCTCGCCGGTCTGGTTATGCAGAAAATGCTGATACCAGTGACGCTCGACCAGATTCGGCACGATCACCGCAATCTGGCGATCCGCATGCTGGCGCTCCAATTCCAAAATGTAGTTGAGGATCGGAGCCAGCACAAAACGATAGGGCGAACTGAGCGTGACCAGTTCCGGTACGGTTAAACCTGCGCGCCGGACAGGCTCCTCGACGCGGGATCGCCACATCTGGAAAAGGTTTGTCTCTTCTTCCCCGGAGGCGACGTACACCACGACGACATCGGGCGAGAGTGTCAGGGCGAATCGCAGCGCCTTCTCCGAGATTCTATTCCAGGCCTCGATCGGGACGACGACCAACGGCGGGCGGAGATTGTCCGTCGGCAGTTCTCCGCGAAAAGCAGTCTCCCGATTTATCCGGCGATAATGCGCGTGGACGCCGCCCATCAACAGCATCAATGCTGGAATAATCAGCAGCGTGATCCAGGCGCCTTCGCTGAATTTTGAAACGATGACGATTCCGGTCGTGACCGCCGTTGCGATTGCGCCCAGGCCGTTGATCAGCATGCTGCGCCGCGCCGCTCGTCCTCCCGTCCGCTTCCAATGCCAGACCATACCGGATTGCGACAGCGTGAACGCCACAAACGCCCCTATCGCGAAGAGCGGGATCAACCGGTCGGTCACGCCGCCAAACAGCACCAGCAGCAAACCGGACAGAAAGATCAACACGTGGATTCCATGCGAATAGACAAGCCGGCGGCCACGATTCGCAAATGCTCGCGGGAGATAACCGTCCTGGGCGATCACGTGGCACAGGCGTGGAAAGCCCGCGAAAGCCGTGTTCGCCTGCAACGCGAGCACCAGCAGAATCGAGCCGATTGTGACGTAATAAAACCAGCCCTTGCCGGTGATCGCTCCGGTCAATTGCGACAGCACGCTTTCGTAACCGGCGCTCCCGGCTACAGTGGCTCCGATCCCGTAGGCGCCGCAGAGATAAGCGACGCCGGCCAGCAGCAGAATCAAAATCCCGATGATGATTGTCAGCGTGCGGCGGGCTGATTGCGTCCGAGGTTCGCGGAACGCCGTCACGCCGTTGCTGACCGCTTCGACGCCGGTCATCGCCGTGCAGCCGCTCGAAAAGGCTTTCAGCAGAATCCACAAGCTTGCGGCTTCGCCAAACGGTACGGGCGCCGGCGCCCGGATGACCGGAACGGGATGGCCTCCGCTGAAAATTGTTTTCCAGAGTCCGATTGCGATGATGGCGAAAAGGCAGGCCAGATAAAGATAGGTCGGGGCGATGAACGCGGCCCCGACATCGCGCATGCCGCGCAGATTCAGGATGGAAATCACGGCCAGGATGGCCAGGCAAATCTCAAGCGTATGAGGTTGCCAACTCGGCAGCGCCGACACCAGCGCGCCGACTCCGGCGGAGACGCCGACGGCGACCACCAGCACGTAATCAACCATCAATGCGGCGGCGGCCAGCAGGCCCGCCAGAGGACCGAGGTTCTGGCTTGCGACTGTGTATGATCCGCCGCCGTTCGGATAAGCCTCGATCGTCTGGCGATAGGAGAAATAGAGGACGGAGAGCAGCGCGATGATGCAGCCCGTAATCGGAACGATGTAATGTATTCCGGCCAATCCAAGCGGGATCAGAAGCGTCAGAGCGGCTTCCGGGCCATAGGCGGGCGACCCCAACGCGTCGAGGCCGAAAATTGGGACGCCGGTCGAAGCCCCGATTCTCTCAGCGCGATCCTGATAGGAGGCGAGTGGCTTGCCAAAAAGGAGATTGACCAGTGACATTGAATGGAGACTACCGTCTTTCTTTCTGACATGATATTCGTCGTTCGACGAACTTGTATCAATCCTGAACCATGCTTCTCAGTACGCAGGAAGACAGATGCATGGTCGAATTTGCGATATTAACGCCCAATTGGCCGCTGCTTTACGCGCGCGGTAATGATCGAGCTTTTAATGGAAGCCTTACTGATTAGATACGGCCTCGCGGCGGTCTTCATCGGCTCCGCAGTCGAAGGCGATGTAGTATTCATCCTCGCGGGTGTTGTGGCGCATCTCGGCCTGCTCGATCTTCCGACAGTGATTGTGGCCGGGGCGCTTGGGACTTTCGGAGCGGACAATTTCTGGTATTGGCTCGGACGTTCAAGCGGCGCGCGCATTCGCGGCAGCCGGGCATATCGGCGCGCCGAACCGCTCGCAGATCATCTGGCCGGCCGTTTCGGCCCCTGGGAACTGGTGGTGGCGCGGCTTGTTTTCGGCGCTCGCATAGCGAGCGCGATTTTCTGGGGCGTCCGCGGCCTCTCTACCGGCAGATTCATGTTGATTGACCTGATCGGTTGCCTGGCGTGGGCAAGCGCAATAACAAGCCTGGGCTGGCTATTGAGCCACAGCGCAATGTTGTTGATCGGCGAGGTCAAGCGAATCGAGATCTGGTTGCTCGGCGCGCTGCTTGTGGGCGTGGCGATTTCCGTGATCTTCAGAATGACCTTTCGTCGCATAATAGCAAGACACCATGTTTAAAATCAGGCGGGAAGGTCATCTCTAAATGCCCGCGTCGAGCCGGTAATAATTCAACACATCATCGCGCCAACCGCCCTGCCCCTGTCCGATTTCGGCGAAGCTCTCGACAAATTCGATGGCGCAAACCCACTTGGCCATCTTGTAACCCAACTGGCTTTCGACCCGAAGGCGCAGCGGCGCGCCGTGATTCAACGGGAGCGGCTCGTTGTTCATTTCATACGCCAGAATCGTTTGCGGCTTTCGGGCGAGCGTCAGATCAATCACCTCGTAGTAATGGCCGCGTCCCGGAACCTCCCATTTGTCATCCATCGTGCGGAAGACAAGGTATTTCGCTTCGGGGGCCGGCACGCACATTTCGATCAACTCGGCGACCGACACGCCGCCCCATTGCGCAAAGTACGTCCAGCCCTGAATGCAGGTGTGCAAGGTCGTCTGAGTCTTCTTCGACAGTCCCCTCAAATGGTCCAGCGACAGACTTAGCGGATGCTCGACAAGGCCGTGGATTTCAAGCCGGAAGTCCTCGAAGTTTGTCGCAAGGTGTTTCTGGAACGTCGCATCTCTCGGCGGGCGGCCATTGACTCTGGCGTACGACGAACGGCGGTTGTAATTCTGCCGGGATTGCAACCGATGAAACAGAATGTACCGCAGCCGATCAATGCCTATTTCGAGCCGCTTCTGGATCATTTTTGGCTGGCGCAGCGTGAGCAGCGTCATCGCGACGTGGTAAACGATGACCGCCGCGATTCCGGCCAGACCGATCTTGATCGCAAGGCTGTGTGAGTCACTCTCATATCCGAGCACAATCTTCGCCATTTCGGGGCCGAAGCCGTGCCAGATGACCAGCGATATGTGGCCGATGGTGAACAGAACGTAGAGGCAGAGTCCCAGAAAATGCACGCTCCGCACGCCCTGCCGCCCTCCGAAGATTTTCAGAATCCAGGGAAAGCGCGCGGCCAGGGCCGGCGACATGGCGATGCCGGTGATGATCTGAATCGGCGTCAGGATGAAGATCAAACCGAAGTAGCTGAGTTGTTGAAGCGGGTTGAATGGATGGCCATCCGGCGGAAGCCTGAGTTGCAGGTAGATCGTCAGGGCGTTCCACGCGTTCGGAAAAATCTCCCAGGAAGTGGGAACGAGACGTCGCCATTCCGACGAGGCGAACAGGCAAACGACATAGACCACGCCGGTGATGATCCAGCCGGCGGTTGACCAGAAATGCCAGTGCCTGCCCAGCCCGAGGTTGTTTCGCCCCGGCATCGCGATCCAGGAGTTGAGCGGAACGATTTCATCTTCCGCAGTCCACAACTCGTTCTCCGGCATTCGCCTCTTCGTGAACTTCAACCACTCGCTTCCCGTCAGGCAGTCATCGTTCCAGTAAAACTTCGGATGCGTGCCGATAATCTCTATCCCGCTGCGCATGAGCAGCGTGATGAACAGGAAGTTGAAGAAATGAGTCAGGCGAACCCACAGAGGGAAGTAGTCTCCGGGTAGTAAATCCATTTCACCTGCTACGACTCAGCCTGCCGCTTTCATCAGCCTGGCCTGCAACTTGATTTCAGTCCCGCCCAGAACTTTGGAGACCGGGCAATTCTTCTTAGCTGTCTCGGCATGTCGCAGGAATGTCTGTTCATCAACTCCCGGAACTTCGGCTTCCGTGTTGAGGTCAATCGAGGTGATCTTGAATCCCTCGCCGGTTTTTTCCAGATGAACTTTGGCGGTCGTGTTGACGCGCTTCGGCGCGTGACCCGCCTGGGCGAGTTCATTGGCCAGAGCCATCGAGAAGCAGCCCGCGTGCGCCGCGCCGAGCAATTCTTCGGGGTTCGTTCCCTTTCCATTTTCAAAGCGGGAGCTGAAAGAATAAGCGCCCTCGTAAGCGCCGCTCCCAAGCTTCATGCTTCCTTTACCTTCTTTGAGTGTTCCTTCCCAAACAGCAGTTCCAGTTCGTGTGACCATAATGATCAACTCCTTTCTGTTTTCATTCGTTTTTTGATTGTGCCGGATGCGCCTGCCCCGGCGTGACCAATCCCGCTTCGGCAAGACGATCCAGCAGCAGATGAAAATAAATCAGCCCCGCATAAGGCTCCCATTGCCTGAGCGTGCGACGCACGCTCTCGTAATCCAGCGGCTTTTTCAGACGCAGCCAGCGTTGCAGATTTTTGCGCGCGCCGACGTCGTCGCCGGGAAAAACGTCCAGCCTTCCGAGTCCGCGCAACAGCGCGTACTCCGCCGTCCACCGCCCCACGCCCCATAATTGCAGTAGCCGTGCCACAGCCGCTTCATCATCGAGCAGAGCCAACTCTTCAAGGTTCAACTCTCCTTCAACGACGGCGCTGGAAAGTTCGATCAGCGCGCGAGTCTTCTGACGGCTGAACTTCAATTTTTTCAGACTCTCCGGCTTCACCCCGGCAAGGCCGGACGGTTGAGGAAAAGCATGCAGTTGGCTATCTGCGCTGGCCGCGCCGTAATTTTCGATCAGGCGGTTGAGCATTCTGATGCCCAGCGTGAGCGTGACCTGCTGGCAGACGATGCCGTTGACCAGCGCCTCGAACACAGTGGGAAAACGAGGCGGTTTGAGTCCGCGAAACCGCTCGGCCAGCGGCCCCAATCTGCGATCATCCGCCGCAAGACGATAAAACTTCGACAGGTTCACTTTCAGCCCCAGCAACCGATCCAGCGCCTCCGTCACGGCTGATTTCACGCCGGACGTGAGCCGCGCGCCGGATACGCGCGCCTCAAGTCGCGGCGCATTCGGCAAGCCCGTTTGCGCGACCGCGACCTCCACGACCTTTCCATCCAGAGCCAACACGCGCCGGTAGGTCTCTCCGTCCCAATTATCCACCTCGTTGTCAGCCCGCCGGCGCAGCGCCCAGACCGTCAGATCGAGCCGAAATGGCGGCGCCGGTTCGAGCGAAAAAACACCAGGTTTCAAGTGAAAGCCCTCATCATCACACTCCGGGATAAACGACTGTCCCGCAGGATTGATCTCTCGATTTGATGACGGCGCCTGCAGTAAGACTGGCAGGCTCCGTACGTCCCTTCCCCATCAGGTGAAAAACAGTTTCGCCGCAGGCAAGGAGGTGATCGGCGACAATACGCCGGTGACACCGCCACCACACGGCCTCCGAACACATCATCGCGCAGCGTTGCTTGCGGCCCAGTTCGATCAGGCGGCAAAGGCCCGCGTGAAAATCATCCGACAGCGCATAATCGGCGTAGTTATGGAAGCTTTCATTCGTCCAGTAGCCGTTGACGTCCCGATCTATAATTCCTGCTTTTCCGCGAAGACCGCCGAGCGCCGCTATGTGCTCATAGGAAATGTTGAAGGCCGCCAGAGCTTCGGGCAGCGCGTCCTCATTGAACTGCGGATTGGTTCTCGACCGCGGAATCTTTCTGATGTCCGCGACAAGATCAATATCGGCTCCTCTCAACATCTCTACGAACTCTTCGAGGCTTCGATTGGAATGGCCGATTGTGAAGAACGGAAGCTTCACACGTTGCCCTTCCTACCTACGAGTTTAAGGGCGCTGCCCTTGTGCGCCGCGATATGGTCGGTCTTATCGCTCCTGATTTCATATTGGGGATCGTCTTCCGAGGCGTGATGCACATAGCCTTTGTAGTTAAAATTTTTGGTGTGGACGGCGATGATGGTTCCCGACACCCGGCCCGCCTCGGAGTTCCAGCTTACGTGGTCGCCGATCTTAAATCTCTTAGCCATCTCGTGAATTCCTCGTTTCTTTACTTATAGCGGATTGCAGATGCGTGTGGCGTGTCAGTAGCCCGACCGTGAGGGAGGGCTTGCGAATCAAGCCCTCCCTCACGGTCGGGCTACTGACACAAGGCCGCATCCAACCGCAAACCGCTATAAGCGCTCTTCCCTGCATTGGTGTGGCAGAGAAATTATAACGCCACACCGTGACGTTGAAGCTCCTCGCGCAACTGCGCGGGGGATTGATAGCGAATCGTCAGCATGTTCAGCAATCGCGCGCCCTCCAGGTTCAACTCCCGATCATCTATGAACAAACATGCGTCGGGGCTGCGCTGCGTGACGTTGAGCGCCAGGCGATAGATCGCTACATCCGGTTTTCTGATTCCCACAAAACAGGAACTGAAAAAGACTGTGAAATACCGGCGCAGGCCGAACCGTTCGATGCGATGCAGGTTCAATTCCAAAGATTCATTGTTGATCGCGCCCACCAGATATTTCCCCGATCCAGCCAGCGCTTCGACAATCGCGATGGTCTCAGGATGCGGCTGTGATTGAGCGAACATAAAAGCTTCGAATTCGGTCGGTGTGAAAGAACGCGCGCGATAAAAAACTGTCCGGTTCAAATAGTCCGCCAGATTGAGCCGCCCCGCCTCGAAATCCGCCAGAACCTGCTCGTGCCGCTCCTGCAACTCTTCCCAGTCGAGATTGAAATGCTCGGCGGCGCGGCGGCGGATATTCAAATCCCAACCATTGGTCAGGATCACGCCGCCCACATCCCAGAAGAGAGTGGTGATCTCTGCCATACGGCGCCTTTCCTCAGTTCCTGCCCAGTTGTTGCTTCGCGGCCGCAACCACCTGATCCGGTTCGAAGCCGTACTTCCGCTGCAATTCTCTGAGCGGCGCCGAAGCCCCGAACGTATGCATGCCGATGATGCGGCCAGTGGGACCGACGTATCGCTCCCATCCCAGAGTGGAAGCCTGCTCGACGGCGACGCGCGCCTTGACGCTCGGCGGCAACACGCTGTTCCGGTACTCCTCGCTCTGATGATCGAAAATCTCCCAGGAAGGCATGGACACGACTCGCGAACGGATGCCTTCGGCAATCAACTCCTCGTGGGCTTTGACCGCGAGGATGACTTCGCTTCCTGTGGCGATGATGATTACTTCCGGATTTCCGCCGGGAGCGTCGGCGAGCACATAGGCGCCGCGCGCGAGGCCGGACGCCGGCGCGTATTTGCTGCGATCAAGTGTCGGCAGCGGCTGGCGCGACAAGGTCAGCGCCGCCGGTTGATGACGCAATTGCATGATGTAGCGGTAAGCCTCGACGACCTCGTTGGCGTCGCAGGGCCGCAGTGTAATCAAGCCGGGTATCGCGCGCATTGACGCAAGCTGCTCGACCGGCTGATGCGTCGGCCCGTCTTCTCCGTCGCCCATCGCGTCGTGCGTGTAAACGAAAATCGAGGGCAGTTCCATGATCGCCGCGAGACGTATCGCGGGCCGCGCGTAATCGCTGAAGATGAAATAGGTCGCGCCGAAGGCCCGGATTTTGGACAACGAGAGGCCGTTCACAATCGCCGTCATCTCGTGTTCGCGAATGCCGAAATGCAGATTCTTTCCGCCGGGAGTTTCAGCCTGGAAATCGCCCGCGCCCGTGTAGGTCAGAGTCGTTTTGTTCGATGAGCCGAGGTCTGCGGAGCCTCCGAGAAACCAGGGAATGTTTTGCGCGAGCACGTTCAGCACCTTGCCCGATG
>JAJVID010000132.1:4633-13743 GCA_022072205.1 Acidobacteriota bacterium | reverse complement strand
GGGCCGGTGGTGGTCTCTACGCCCGACGTCCAATGGTATTCGGGGTGGCCGGTCGCCTTGCTGTCGAGTTGCCGGAAGCGGCGGATGTCGTCGAGCGTGACCGCGGGCTGTCCCAGCGTTTCATAGTCGGCGTTCACGGCACGCGTGCGTGTGAGATGGAGCGCCGACCAGAGCAGCATCGAAGCATGACCGTTCGAGAGCACGAAGCGATCACGATTGGGCCAGATCGGGTCCTGCGGATCGTAGCGCAAGACGCGATTCCAGATCGTATAAACCAGCGGCGCGAGCGCCATCGGCGTGCCGGGATGGCCGGATTTGGCCTTCTGCACCGCATCTATCGAAAGCGTGCGAATTGTGTTGATGCACAGTTGATCGAGTTTAGTGTCCGACAAAAGATTAGTAGCTTGCGCTGCGCTCATGACTCTCTCCTTTCGCTCCTGTAAATTTCAGAAAAATGTTTTATCGCGTGGATCACGGGCCACTCATTCGTTCAATTGCCTTTCAGCGAAGATTGCCGGGATTTGGAGTCGCCGACCCCGGTCACCGATACCGCTTCGCGGATCATTTGATTTGCGTAGCCCCACTCGTTGTCGTACCAGCTCATGATCTTGACCAGGTCTCCGTCAATGACTCTGGTGAGATCGAGGTCAATGATGGACGCGCGCGGATCGGCGATGATGTCCGACGAAACAAGCGGGTCACGCGATACGCCAAGCACCCCGGTGTATCGCTGCGTGCCGGCTTCTTCCGTGAGGATCCGGTTCACCTCGTCCACAGTCGTTTTCCGCGAAGTGACGAACGTGATGTCCGCGATTGAGCCGACGGGAATCGGCGCCCGGATGGCGATGCCGTCGAACAGGCCCGCGTACTCCGGCAACGCGCGCGTAGTCGCGTGCGCCGCGCCCGTCGTGGTCGGCACGAGGTTCGCCGCCGCCGCCCGGCCCCGGCGGGGGCGTCTGTTCGGCCCATCAACGACCGATTGAGAAGCGGTATAGGCATGCACGGTCGTCATCACCGCCTTCTCGAATCCGATGCGGCGTCCGATGACCTCGACCACAGGCGTGATGCAATTTGTCGTGCAGCTTGCGCAGGAGACGATGGCGGAAGCGCCTCCCGGCGCGTTCACGCCATGAACAATCGTTTCCACGTCTGCGCTTTTCGACGGCGCGGACAGGATGGCAAATCGCGCGCCCGCCCGGATGTGCTTCTCCAGATCCTCGCGTCGCGTGAACGCCCCGGTACACTCGAACACGAGTTCGACGCCCAACTCTTTCCAGGGAAGGTCCGAAGGATCGCGGGCGCTCAGCGTCCGCAACCTGCGGTCAGCGACCACCAGATCGCCTCCGGCAATCGCGACGGGCTTCGAATACCGCCCGTACACCGTGTCGAAGCGAAGCAGGTAGGCGAGGTTTTCGACGCCGATCAAGTCGTTGACCGCGACCAGCTCGAACGACGGCTCTTCGATAGCCAGTTTCAGAACTGCGCGTCCGATTCGTCCCAGACCGTTGATTGCTACTTTGACGCTCATTCCACACTCCTTTTGTTACTTGGCGCGTGTGCGAAAACTGGCATCGCGTGTCAGTAGCCCGACCGTGAGGGAGGGCCTGGTTTCATTGGGACCAGCCCTCCCTCACGGTCGGGCTACTGACACGCGCGGCGCGGCACAGGTTTTCGTCCACGCTCTTAGTCCGTCCCGGAAACACCGGCGACCTTTCGATCACTCGTCCTTTTCCAGCGAGGCGACTTTGGCCAGACGGCGCAGATGGCGCTCGGCCTGACTGAATTCAGCCGCCAGGAACGCCTCGACATTGTCCCAGGCAAGCGACGGCCCCACAGTCCTGCCGCCCAGACAAATAATGTTCATGTGATCGTCTTCGACTCCCTGCCGGGCGGAGAAGTGGTCATTGATCATGCTGGCTCGAACGCCTGGAATTTTGTTGGCGCAGACCGACGCGCCCACGCCGCTGCCGCAAACGGCTACCCCGCGCTCCACCTTGCCCGCCGCCACCGCGCGAGCGAGCGGGATAACAAAATCGGGATAATCGTCGCTTGAATCCAGACGATGAGCGCCGAAGTCCACGACCTCGTGACCCGCTGCGCGCAGGCGCGCAAGCAGATCTTCCTTCAATCCAAACCCACCGTGATCGGCGGCGATTCCAACGCGCATATGCCCTCCTTTATCAATGTAGAAGTTTCTCTCACGCAGTCCGGAAGCGCGCCTCGTCCGGCGCCGGGTTATGCCAGCCTCCGGCGGGCGAAACTCGCCCGGCGACTTCATCCGGCCCCCAGGCGCCTGGCTCGTACACATAAACCGGAATGCCTGCCTTCAGCGCCGGATCAACGATTCGCCATGCTTCTTCCACATAATCTTCGCGGGCGAACAGCGTCGCGTCTCCCGCCATCGCATCGCCCAGCAACCGTTCGTAAGCGTCCACCTCATCGGCTCGCGGATGATGGCTCGCCAGCATTTCCACCGCCTGACCGGTCATCTCCTCGCCGGGCGCCAGGGTCATCATGCCGAGAGCGATCACTGTGTCCGGAGTGATCCGCAGGCGCAGGTGATTGGGCTTCAGAGCCTGAGAAGGATAGATCGTCGGCGGCAGTCGCAGGCGGACGAAAACTTCCGTACACGTCACCGGCAAACGCTTCCCGGCTCGAATGTAGAAAGGGACTCCTTGCCAGCGCCACGAATTGATCTCCAATCGCAATGCCACAAAGGTCTCCACTTGCGATTCGGGCGCCACGCCCTTTTCGGTTCGGTAGCCGCGGAACTGGCCGCGCACGACGTTTTTCACATCAAGCGGCGGCATTGCTTTGAGCACCTTGACCTTTTCATCCCGCAGGGATTCGCTGTCGGTTCTGACAGGCGGCTCCATAGCCAGCAGGGTCAGAACCTGAAACAGATGGTTTTGCACAACGTCACGAATCGCTCCCGTCTGATCGTAGAAGGCGCCTCGGCCTTCGATCCCGAAATCTTCGGCCATCGTGATCTGCATGCTCTCGATGTGGTTGCGATTCCAGAACGGCTCCAGGAACGAATTCGCAAAACGGAAATAGCTGATGTTGTGGACTGGCCGCTTCCCCAGGTAATGATCTATGCGGAAGATCGCAGGCTCCTGAAACGTCGCAAGCAAGACCCGGTTGAGTTCGCGGGCCGAGGCGAGGTCGGTCCCGAAGGGCTTTTCGACGATGACGCGGGCGTTTTTTGCGCATCCCGATTTCCCAAGTTGTTCGACGACTGTCTCGAACATCTCTGGCGGAATCGCGAGGTAATGCGCTGGCCGCTCGGCCGCGCCAAGTTCTTTGCGGAGCTTTTGAAAAGTCGCTGGGTCCTGGTAATCGCCGCTCACATATCGCAGCAGACCGGATAACTTTTCAAACGCTGCGCGATCTACCCCGCCGTGTTTCTCAACGCTGTCGCGCGCCCGCGCCCGAAGCTGATCCACAGTCCAACTTGACCTGGCCACGCCGATCACCGGCGCATTAAGATGGCCACGCTTCACCATCGCCTGAAGCGCGGGAAAAATCTTCTTGTAGGCCAGGTCTCCGGTCGCGCCGAAGAAGACCAGGGCATCGGAGTGAGAATCACTCATGGCTTCCTCCTTTTCTCGCCAGGGCTTTTGCAAAGCCGCCAAGGCGACACTAAAACCCAAGACCTAAAACCTAAAACCTATAAACTTTCCTTCGAGGGCTTCATCAGGCGCTGGTTCGGAGGAAAAGTTTTTAGGTATTAGGCGGTCGGTTGTAGGTTTTGGTTACTACAACTGACTTTGCAAAAGCCCTGCTTTTCTCACGCGGTTATTTGCCGGCGACTTTCTCCAGATGTCCGCCGAACTCGTAACGCATCGCCGACAGCAGTTTGTCCTGAAAATCGGCGTCGCCGCGAGAACTGAATCGCTGATAGAGCGCGGCGGAGAGAACGGGAACCGGCACGGCCTCGTCAATCGCCGCATTGATCGTCCAACGGCCCTCGCCCGAATCAGAGACGCGCCCGGTGAACGTCGAGAGCGCCGGGTCTTTCACCAGCGCGGTCGCCGTCAGATCGAGCAACCACGATGCAATCACGCTGCCGCGCCGCCACACTTCGGCGATGTCGCGGAGATTCAAGTCATACTGGTAATACTCCGGATTGCGCAGCGGCGTCGTCTCGGCGTCGCTGGCGCGAACCTGTTTGCCGATGTTGGCTTCGCGCAGGACGCCCAGCCCTTCGGCCAGCGCCGCCATAATGCCGTATTCGATTCCGTTGTGAACCATCTTGACGAAGTGGCCGGCGCCATTTGGCCCGCAGTGCAGATAACCCAGTTCGGCTGTGCCGTCGAGCTTTTCGCGCCCCGGTGTGCGCGGGATGTCGCCTCGCCCCGGCGCCAGGCTCTTGAAGATCGGATCGAGATGTTTGGCCACGTCCTCTTCGCCGCCGATCATCAAACAGTAGCCTCGTTCCAGTCCCCAGACGCCGCCGCTCGTCCCAACGTCCACGTAGTGAATTCCCTTCGGCGCAAGCGCCTTTGCGCGCCGAATGTCGTCAATGTAGTAGGAATTGCCGCCATCTATCAGGATGTCGCCCGGCTCCAGATGAGGCGCGAGGTCGGCGATAAGATTGTCCACGGCTGCGGCAGGAACCATTAACCAGATCGCACGCGGTTTCTCCAATTTCTTTGCGACATCTCGCAGGTCGGCTGCTGCTGTCGCGTTTTCCCTGACCAGTTCTTCCACCAGCTTCGGCGATCTGTCGAAGACCACAACTCGATGTCCTCCCTTTAAAAGCCGGCGCGTCAGGTTGGCGCCCATCCTGCCTAGTCCAATCATTCCGATTTGCATAAGAACTCCTTCAGCTTTCTGTAGCGGCGGATCAGGTCGTTCGTCGAACTGTCGTGGGTAAGTCCGGGTTCGGCTTCGCTCTCAAGTTCCGGAATGATGCGCTGCGCCAGAACCTTGCCGAGTTCGACGCCCCATTGATCGAACGAATCAATGTTCCAGATGACGCCCTGAGTGAAAACGCAATGCTCGTAAAGCGCGACGAGCTTGCCCAGTGTTTCCGGCGTCAACCGCTCTGCGAGAATCGTGTTCGATGGCCGGTTGCCCTCGAAGACACGATGCGGCGCAAGCCAGTCCGGCGTCCCTTCGGCCTTCACTTCATCGAGCGTTTTGCCGAAAGCGAGAGCCTCGGCCTGGGCAAAGACATTCGCCAGGAGCATGTCGTGATGCCGTCCGAGCGGATTGAGCGGTTTGGCGAAGGCGATGAAGTCGCAAGGGATCAGCCTGGTTCCCTGATGAATCAACTGGTAGAACGAGTGCTGCCCATTCGTCCCCGGCTCGCCCCAGTAGATTGGGCCGGTTTGGCGCACAACCGGAGTTCCGTCGAGCGTGACATGCTTGCCGTTGCTCTCCATCGTCAACTGCTGCAGGTACGCCGGAAACCGCTTCAGATATTGCTCATAAGGCAAAACGGCGACAGTTTCAGCGCCGAAAAAATCGTTGTACCAGACCGAGAGCAGCGCCATCAGCACGGGCAGGTTGCGCTCGAACGGCGTGGCGCGGAAATGCTCGTCCATCTGGTGGAAGCCGTCGAGCATCGCGCGGAAGTTATCCGGGCCGATGGCGATCATCGTCGAAAGCCCGATGGCCGAATCCATCGAGTAGCGTCCGCCGACCCAATCCCAGAACTCGAACATATTGGCGGTGTCAATGCCGAATTTCGACACTGCCGCCGCATTCGTCGAAACGGCGACGAAATGTTTTGCGACCGACGCTTCATCGCCGCCGAGTCCCGCGAGCGACCAGGCGCGAGCAGTGTGAGCGTTCGTCATGGTTTCGAGCGTCGTGAACGTCTTTGAAGAAATGGTGAAGAGAGTTTCAGCCTGATCGAGGTCTCGAACCGCTTCGGCGAAGTCCGTGCCGTCAATGTTGGAAACGAACCGGAACGTCATGTCGTGGTCGCTGTAAGCTTTCAACGCCTCATAAGCCATGACCGGCCCAAGATCGGAGCCGCCGATGCCGATGTTGATGACGTTGCGAATGCGTTTGCCGGTGTGGCCCTTCCACACGCCGCTCCGCACGCGATCTGAGAAATCGGTCATCTTGTCGAGCACGGCGTGAACCTTCGGGACAACGTTTTCTCCATCTACGACGATGGACGCGCCGCGCGGCGCGCGCAGCGCAACGTGCAATACCGCCCGCTTCTCTGTGACGTTGATCTTCTCCCCGCGAAACATCGCCTCGATTCGCGCTTGCAGGCCGGATTGCTCGGCGAGTCGAAGAAGGAGCTTGAGCGTCTCGTCGGTGATGCGATTTTTGGAGTAGTCCAAATAGAGTCCCGCAGCCTCGACCGCCATCCGCTCGCCGCGATTCGGATCGTCCGCGAAGAGCTGCCGCAGATGCAGCTTCGATACTTTTTTAAAATGGGCATCGAGCGCGTCCCATGCCTGGAGTTTGATCGCCGATCGTTTCGTGTCTGGTTGTTCGCGCGATGCCATGCTTCTACTCCTTAACCGGCGGTTTTCAGAGCGCCGCCTTTATCGAGCGAGGCGGATTTTGAAGAGATAACCGCCATCAGATCGTTCCACGACTTCGAGAACGACTTAGCGCCTTCTTCCTGAAGCTGCGCCGCCAGAGCGTCAATGTCTATGCCCGCTTTGGCAAACTGCGCCAACACCTCTTCGCAATCGCCGCCGTCCTCCGGTAACAGTTCGCCTATCTCGGTGTGAGTGGCGAGGGCTTTCAATGTGCCCTCCGGCATAGTGTTGACGGTGAAAGGCGCCGCGAGGGCTTTGATGTAAAGAATGTCGGAGGCCTGCGGGTCTTTGGTTCCCGTGCTGGCCCACAGCAATCGTTGCGGACGAGCGCCGAGGTTGTAGACGCGCTCCCATCGCGGCGATGTGAGAATATCGCGGGCCGCCTTGTAAGTACGTTTAGCGATGGCGATGCCGAGCCGGTCGCGCAGCGCCTCGGGCGTCTTGCCCATCACGGCGACATCCCAGCGGCTGACGAAGAGCGAAGCTACCGAACCGACAGCGGGGTTCAGGCCGGCGTCAATGCGCCGCTCGATGCCGCGCAGGTACGCTTCAGCCGCCGCCAGATAATGCTCGCGCGAGAACAGGAGCGTGACGTTGATCGGCACGCCGGAAAAGATCGCCTCCTCGATAGCCGGAACGCCTTCTTTCGTTCCGGGAATCTTGATGAACACGTTGGGACGCGCGGCGCGCGCGAACAAATTCTTCGCTTCGGCGATTGTGCTGGCGGTGTCGTAAGCCAGCAACGGCGACACTTCCAACGACACCCACCCGTCCACGCCGTTCGTTTCGTCGTAGATCGGTCGAAAGAGGTCGGCTGCGCGAGTGAGGTCTTCGAGCGCCAACTCGAAAAAGAGCGCCTCGCCCGACTTGCCCTTTCGCAACTTCTCCGTGATCGCCGCGTCATACGCCGTAGTGTTTTTGATCGCGTGATCGAAAATCGTCGGATTCGAGGTGAGTCCTGTGACTGAAAACTCGTCAATGTATTGTTTGAGTTTCCCGCTATCGAGCAGGTCGCGCGTGATGTTGTCCAGCCAGAGACTCTGGCCCAGATCGTGAAGTAGTTGTGTGGCTTTCATTGTTGCTCCTCCTCAGTGCTTTTGAGATCGTTTAAGCCGATCCATCCCTGGATCTCTCACGCGAGGCGGTAAGCTCCCGGCAGATTCACATTCAGCCCCCGCAGCCACGCGCCGGACACACTCATCCCCCTTCGCGGCGCGTTCGGCAAGCCCGTTTGCGCGACCGCGACTTCCACGACCTTTCCATCCAGTGCAACTGCGCGCCGGTAGCTTTACTTCGTCTCAATCATCCAGCTTGTTGTCAGGCCAGCGGCGCAGCGCCCAGATAGTCAGATTGAGCCGAAATGACAGCGTCGGTTCAAGCAAAACAAACAGCGGACTTCAGGCGAAAACTCTCATCAATCTCAATGGCGGATCAGCCCTCACCCCTTTTGCAGAAACTGCTGCAGCGCCAGCGCGCCATTGTGTTCTTCGTCCCGCGCCGCATAGACCAGAGTGATCGTGCCATCTTTGGCCTTCCGCTTGAGCAGTTTGACCAGATCGGCCTTCTGCTTGAGTTCCTTCTGATACCGCCTGCGGAACTCGATCCACCTGTCCGGATCATGCCCGAACCATTTTCTCAGTTCCGCGCTCGGCGCAATTTCCTTCAGCCACAGATCGAGCTTCGCTTGCGCCTTGGTCACGCCGCGCGGCCAGAGCCGTTCGACCAGAATTCGCTCGCCATCATCTTTGGCCGGTTTTTCGTAGGCCCGTTTCAACTTGATCATAGCGCGCGGTCTTCATCCTTTCTGCTGCTTCGCTTTCGGCTTCTCGCCGAGCGTTTTTTCGAGAAGCTCAAGCGTGTTCTTTTTGGCTTCCTCCGGCGTCTCACCAGCGGCTTTCGCAGCTTCCTCGAAAGTTTTATTGGTAATGTTTTTTGGATTGCCCATGTCGTTATCTGGCATTTGGCATCCGCAGTTGTAACACATATCTAAAATCTCCTCTCTGAGGTTTAAGTGATTTAGTAACCGGCGAATTCTTCGGCGCGAATATCGTCGCTGTTGACGCCTGCGGCGCTCAGCATCTGTTGCATGGCCGCGACCATTGCCGGCGGCCCGGCAGTGTAATAAATCGGCGCCGCCAAATCGCCAATGTATCTGGTTAGCATCTCCTGGTTGATGAAACCTGTTTCGCCTCGCCAGATGCGGTTTGATCCGGCCATCTCGGTCATCGTCCCGATGAATTTGTAATTTGAGTTCTCCTGTTCCAACTCTTCCAACTCCTCCAGGAATGCGGCGTCTTCGGGACGGCGGTTGGAATAAAAGAGCAAGAGATGATGAGGCAACTTTTGTTCCGCCGCTTGCCGGAGCATGCTGCGGAACGGCGTAATGCCGATGCCGCCGGCCAGAAAAACGGCTGGCCGGGCGGCGTTCTGATGCAGCGTCAAAGCTCCGAAAGGTCCCACGATGCGAACTTCGGTTCCGAGCGGCATGGTTTTGAGGACGCGCTTGAACGCGCTGTCGCGCATGCGCGTCGCAATCATTAAATCCGGTTCGGCGGGGGCGCTGGCAATCGAGAAGTTTCGCATCCCGCCTTCATCGTC
>JAJVID010000132.1:0-4533 GCA_022072205.1 Acidobacteriota bacterium | reverse complement strand
CGCCGCCAGAGCGAAGCGCCGTAAAGCGCCACCGCTCCCACATTCAACAACCCGTGCATCAATCCTACGCGCCGCGCCTGCCCGCGCGTGGCGCTCCAATCCGTCAAGCCGGTCAACGCCGCGCCCGCCGCTCCGGCCAAACCAATTGTCACAGCAGCGTCGGCTGCGCGCGCGTAATCCTTGCGTCCGTTCTTCTCCGACATCACATCAAACACAAACGCCACCGTCCACGCGCCGAGCGGCACGTCAACCAGCGCCGGATGCAGCGGATGTCCAAACCACGTTCCGCGCAGGAAGTTTTTGATCTTCTGCCCGGCTCCTCCTCCCGCTGCGAAAGCGCGGATGACAGCCGGTTGCACGACGCCCGCCGTCCGTTCCAGCCAATTCTGCCGTGCGATCAAATCAATCGCCGTTTCCGGCGCCATCAGTCTGTTCTCTCTCATCACACACCTCCATTTGTAAATAAGTCGCAACGTGGCAATCGCCATTCCACCGCCGCTGCCAGGGACGCGAACGGCGCGGCGCGATTCTTGTCCGTGCCGTTGCGTACCGACCGTGTAGTCGAGTCGGTCTATATTGTTTTTCAGGATCACACTTTTAATCACTCCCCTTTGTCGAAGCAGCAGACAAGAAGGCAAAGGAGCGGAGCGTCTGAACACATTCTCGATTTATCTAATTACCCTGTGGCCATTGGCCGTGTATTTCATTCTCGTGATCCTGCTGGTGGCGGGGATGCTCGCGGTTTCATATCTGCTGGGGCAGCGACACCGGGCCAGGGAGATGAACGAGCCTTATGAATCGGGCATCGTCTCGACCGGTTCGGCGCGGCTGCGTTTCTCGGCGCAGTTCTATCTGATGGCGATGCTTTTTGTGATCTTCGATCTGGAGGCGGTCTTCATCTTCGCCTGGGCCATCGCGTTCCGCGAATTGGGCTGTGCCGGTTACGTTGGAGTATCGGTCTTCATCGGCGTGCTGGTCGCGGCGCTGATCTATGCGTGGCGGCTGGGCCTGCTCGATTGGGGAAGCAAAGGGAGAAAAGCCCTGTAGATATGAGCGGGCGGCCATATGCCATATTTCATATGAAATATGGCATATGAAATATGGCATATGACAACAATTCAGAGTTGGCGTGATGGCGCCGATTCTTTTGATGACGCAGTCCGGCGCAATCTGGTTCTGGCGCGATTGCAGGACCTGCTGGCCTGGGGGCGCAAAAATTCGATCTGGCCGTTCAACTTCGGCCTCTCGTGCTGTTTTGTCGAAATGGCCACCAGTCTTACCAGCAAGTACGACATCGCGCGTTTCGGCGCCGAGGTGATTCGCGGCACGCCGCGCGAAGCCGACTTGATGGTCATCGCGGGCACGGTCTTCATCAAGATGGCGCCGATCATCCGGCGGCTGCACGAACAGATGATGGAACCGCGCTGGGTGATCTCGATGGGATCGTGCGCCAATTCCGGCGGGATGTATGACATCTACAGCGTCGTTCAGGGAGTGGATAAATTTCTTCCGGTTGACCTCTACGTGCCCGGCTGCCCGCCCAGCCCCAGCGCGTTTATGGAAGGATTGACGCTGCTGCAACAGGCCGTCGGCGACGAGCGGCGCCCGTTGAGCTGGGTCATCGGCCCGCAAGGCGTCGTGCGACCGGAGCCTCCGTCAATGAGAGATTTGAAGCGAGCCGGGCGACAGCAAGCCACATCATTACGCCCTCCCGATGAAGTTTGACTCTCCCCGGACATTTGTCATGAACAGCGACGCGACGATCTTCCAGGAACTGCGACGAGCCTTCGGCGAAGAATCCATCAGGCCGCAGACCACGCTTGATGGAATACCGACGCTGTGGGCTGATCGGGACAAGGCGCGCGCGATGTTGCGCTACCTCAAATTGGAAGCCGAGCGGCCCTATCGCCTGCTTTACGATCTGACGGCTATTGACGAGCGCGTCCGCGCCAATCGCGGCGATCAGCCCGCCAGCGATTTCACCGTCGTCTATCACCTGCTCTCCTTCGAGCGCAACCAGGATGTCCGAATCAAAGTGGCGCTCAGGGGCGAACGCCCGTCGCTTGAAACAATCACCGACATCTGGCCCGCCGCGAATTGGTACGAGCGCGAATCGTGGGATATGTTCGGCGTCGGCTTCGATGGCCATCCACACTTGAGGCGCATCCTGATGCCACCGACCTGGCAAGGACATCCGCTGCGCAAAGAGCATCCGGCGCGCGCAACCGAAATGGGGCCGTTCCGCTTGCCCGAAGAGAAGGAAGAGGCTGAACAGGCGGCGTTGAAATTTCGCCCGGAAGACTGGGGCCTCAGGCGCAGCGGCGAAGACACCGATTTCATGTTTCTCAACCTGGGGCCGCAGCATCCGGGCACGCACGGCGTGTTGCGACTTGTGTTGCAACTGAGCGGCGAAGAGATCGTGGATGTCGTGCCCGACATCGGCTATCACCATCGCGGCGCTGAAAAGATGGGCGAGCGGCAATCGTGGCACACCTATCTTCCTTACACCGACCGCGTGGATTATCTCGGCGGAGTGATGAACAACCTCGCTTACGTTCTGCCGGTGGAACGGCTCGCCGGGATCGAAGTCCCGGATCGCGCAAAGGTGATCCGCGTGATGATGGCGGAGTTGTTTCGATTGGCCAGCCATCTGGTCTGGTACGGAACCTTCGCGCAGGACGTGGGCGCGCTCTCGCCGGTGTTTTATATGTTCACCGACCGCGAGCGCATCTTCGACATCGTCGAGGCCGTCACTGGCGGGCGCATGCATCCGAGTTGGTTCCGCATCGGCGGCGTCACGCAGGATTTGCCCAACGGTTGGGACAGACTGGTCAGAGAGTTCATTCCTTATCAAAGGCGCAGGCTGGACGAGTACGACGGGATGGTCATGAAAAATCGCATCTTCAAAGCGCGGACCGTCGGCGTCGGCGCTTACACGCTGGACGAAGCCATCGAGTGGGGCGTGACCGGCCCTGGCTTGCGCGCCTGCGGCTTCGAGTGGGACTTCCGCAAACGGCGGCCATATTCCGGCTACGATCAGTTCGATTTCGACATCCCCACAGCTCAACGCGGCGATTGTTACGACCGCGCCGTCGTGCGCGTGGCCGAGATGCGCCAGAGTTTGCGAATCGTCGAGCAATGCCTGAACAACATGCCCGCCGGGCCTTACAAATCGGATCATCCGCTGGCGACGCCGCCGCTCAAGGAGCGCACGATGCATGACATCGAAACCTTGATCACGCATTTTCTGGGCGTCAGTTGGGGGCCGGTCATTCCGCCGGGCGAAGCGCTGGTTCACGTCGAAGCGACCAAAGGCGACAACGGTTATTACCTGATCAGCGATGGCAATACGATGGCTTACCGCGCCCGCATCCGCGCGCCGTCTTTTCCGCATATGCAGATGGTTCCGCTGATCAGTCGCGGCTCGATGGTTCCCGATCTGCTGGCGATTCTGGGCAGTATAGATTTTGTATTGGCTGATGTAGATCGTTAATGATTTTGCCACAGAGACACAGAGACACAGAGATGGGAAGAAAGAAGGACAGAGCGCCGATCTTTCTCTCTTTCTCTCCATCTCTGAGCCTCCGTGCCTCTGTGGCGATGTACTTGAAGTAAGTGTGCTGACCGAAGAAGAGAGAAAAGAGATCGAAGCGGAGTTTCATCAATACGCGCGGAAGCAGTCCGCGTGCATTGACGCGCTCAAGACGCTGCAACGGAGCCGGGGCTGGGTGTCGGATGAAAGCATTCGCGATCTGGCCGAGTTTCTGGAAATGACACCCGACGAACTGGACGGCGTCGCCACTTTTTACAACCTGATTTTTCGGCGGCCGGTCGGCAGGCATGTGATCCTGATCTGCGACAGCGTCAGTTGCTGGGTTATGGATTACGAAAGGATACGCGAGCATCTGACCGCGCGTTTGGGAATCAAGCTCGGCGAAACGAGCGCTGACGGCGAGTTCACCATGCTGCCCGTCGCGTGCCTCGGCGCGTGCGACCACGCGCCGGTGTTGATGATTGATGACGAGACTTATCAGGATTTGGATTCGCGCTCGCTCGACCGGATTCTGGAATCGTATGGAGAAACCGCTGACAAAAAACATCCGGCCTGATCGAGAGCCGCCGAGCCTGAAGGAATACGAACAGGCGGGCGGCTACCAATCGGTTCGCAAAGCATTGAAAAGCCTGTCGCCGCAGGAAGTGCAGGAGGCGGTCAGGAATTCTGAGCTGCGCGGGCGCGGCGGCGCGGGTTTTCCGACCGGCATGAAATGGAGCTTCGTGCCGATGGGCGATGACGCTCCGCATCCAAAATACCTGGTGGCCAACGCCGACGAGATGGAGCCCGGCACCTTCAAAGATCGCCTGCTGATGGAAGGCGACCCGCATCAGTTGATCGAAGGCATGATCGTCAGCGCCTACGCCATTCAGGCCGATGTCGCCTACATCTTTCTTCGCTCGGAATACAAGCTGTCGGAGCGGCGTTTGAGAAGCGCGATGGCCGAGGCTTACGCGGGCGGCTATCTGGGCAAAAACATT
>JAJVID010000011.1:11299-23099 GCA_022072205.1 Acidobacteriota bacterium | reverse complement strand
GGCAGCGGCTTCGGTTGATGAAAGCGCAGATGCTCCCATCGCTCGCGCAACGCAAACCCGACCAGCGCGACGACCGATTCGACGGAGAGCGATTGCGCCTTGCCGGAGAGAATCGCGGCCATCGTTTGCCGCTCGACGTAAACCAGCGAATGCCCGTCGAACAATCCGGCGGCGATTGTGTTGCAATAATCCAGCGCGTCAATCGGAGATTCGAACCAGCGGCGAACGGCGGTGAAGTTCACTTCGTCCGCTTCATCGTGCTGGACGAAGCGCCGCCACCAGCTTTGGATAGCGTCGAGCATGGCGTTCTTCAGCACGGCCAGCCATTGAACGTGTTCGTCCTCGCTCGGATAGCGCAGGTCAATCAGCGTCAGACAGTCGCAATCGTCAACGAAGCGGAACAGTTCCGCTGACTCCACCGGCTCCTCGACAATCAGCCAGAGCGCGTCATCGCTGCGGCAAAGGATCGAAGGCGGCTCGGCGCTGTTGAGCCAGGCGCGGTTGCGCCACGCCAATCGGATCAGATTGCCAGGATGAACTCCGCCATCGCGCAGAGATGAAAGCAGGAGCGCGACCAGGCGCTCTTTGTCGGCGGGCGTCAGATTGTGTGGGAGTGTGAGCGGCCGTGGCAGCGTATCAGTGCGGATTTCGAGTCCGGCGACGGCCAACGGATGAAAGATTTGAAGGTCGGAAAAAGGCATGCCGCGTTAGCCAAGCGCTCTGGCGAATTCGGGATCGAAGAGGAAATCCAGATCGTGAATCAAGCGGTAACGCCGCTCCGCAGGATCGAGCAGCAAACTATCCGGCACGACCGTTCCCGAACGTTCGAGTTTGGTGAGTTGAGCTTTTTGGAGCGTCGTCAGCGGCGCATCTGACAACCCGGATTCTTTGGCCGTCTGCAATTCTTCGATGGCCCTCTTCAGCCACTTCAGATCAACGCCGGTAAAATTTTGTTCAATGAAATCGCGGAAATCGCGCCCCAGATTATCCGGACGGTTGTCCGTTTGCACCAACCAGAAATCCAGCCAGCGCAAAAACGCCAAAGGATTGTCAGTCAAACGGCTGAGGCGGCCGGCGACCACATCCAGCGGCGCGGCGGATAATGCCTGCCGCTCTTCGTCCGTCAATTCAGCGGCAGTCAGCCGTTGCTTCAGAATGTCGAGCAGCGCCTGAGGCTTCAACCCCTTGATGACGCGATGAATCAATTCACGCCGATCAGTGGTGTGGTGGGTGAATTGCGAGCGCAAGTTGATGAGCAACACGCATTCCGGCAATTCCAGCAACTGCTTGACCAATTCTGCAATCGCATTGGCGTCTTCCTGCGAATCCATTCGTCCAATACGGTCCAAATTGTCGAGAAAGATCAGCGTCTGATAGCCAGAATCTTTGACCGCTTCCAACAACCGGCTGAGCAGTTTTGCCAGATATTCTTCGGTGATCAGGATTTCAAAAGTTTCGGTTCCGCTTTTGTTCGTAGTTCGTTTCCAGCCGAAAGCCGTCTCGCCAGTGAACATTCCCATTATCCCACCGGCCAGCTTGCTCATCGCCGACAACTCTTTGCTAATAGCCGTCACGTCGCTTGATGTAACTTTGCCGTAATCGGCGGCCTGCGCGACGATGGCCGCCAATTTTGCCAACTCTTTGTTTCCCAGCTTCTCGATCTCTTCGTGCGCGACATCGGAAAGTTTGTTGAGCAATCCTCGCACGCCGGAAAGCCTGCCGCCATCCACACTCCAAACCATCAGCTTAGGCGATAGCTCCGTTTGCAATTGCGTTACTACTTTGCGAGATAGAATAGATTTGCCGACGCCGCTGTCGCCTTTGACCAAAACACCGCGCGCCGCGTCAGTCTCGGTGTCGTTGAGGGCGCGGCGCAACAAACGTTTCAACGTGGCGATCTCTTCTTCGCGGTTGATGAAAAGCGAAGGATCGGTGCTCGTTGCCCGGATGAGATTGATCTCGATTGACATACTTATCGCCTGTTTATGTTTTGAGCGGGATGAATACGATAAATCAGGGGAAATGATACTGTAGCCCTTCGACCATTCACAAGAAGCGGTATTCGTGAAGGCGGCCCGTATCCTCAAGCGCCTGCCTTCTGTAACTGAAGACCGGCGCATTGAATGGCAAAAGGGTTCGCGCCTCTGTTATAAAACGCCCGGATGATACTTCATTTGCTTTGCTCTCAAAAGACGCCTTATGAATCCAATCGTCAAAATCTCTCTGACTTCGCTGCTTCTGCTGACCGCTATGAGCCAAAGTAACGTTGAAAAACCTCGCCCCCGCGCGCGCGAACTCGGCGTCGTCGTTGGCGTTCTGCCGCCGGGCAAAAACAACGCGATCACCGATGTCGCGGGCGTCCGCGTAGGTCACGCCACTTTGATCAAAGGCGACAACGTTCGCACCGGCGTGACAGCGATCCTGCCGCACGCGGGCAATCTGTTTCAGGAGAAAGTTCCGGCGGCCATTTTCGTCGGCAACGGCTTCGGCAAATTGATGGGTTCAACTCAGGTCAATGAGCTTGGCGAGATCGAGACGCCCATATTGCTGACCAACACGTTGAACGTCCCGCGCGTGGCCGACGCGCTGATCGAATGGATGCTGCAACTACCCGGCAACGAGCAAGTCCGTTCGATCAATCCGATTGTCGCCGAAACGAACGATGGATTTTTGAACGACATTCGCGGGCGCCACGTGGGACGCGATGAAGTCTTTGCCGCGATCAGATCAGCTAAAGACGGGCCGGTCGAGGAAGGCGCAGTCGGCGCGGGCACAGGCACGGTGGCTTTTGGATGGAAAGGCGGCATCGGCACGGCGTCGCGCGTCGTCCCGCAAAGCCTGGGCGGTTACACGGTCGGCGCGCTGGTTCAATCGAATTACGGCGGGGTGTTGACTATCAACGGCGCGCCTGTTGGCCGCGAACTTGGCAAGTATTACTTGAAGGAACAGGTCGAGGGTCGCCGTATCAGTCAGAACCTGCCAGGCGAAAATCAGGTCAGCGACCGCGCGGACGGTTCGATCATCATGGTCGTGGCGACCGATGCGCCGATGGACGCGCGGAATCTGAAACGGCTGGCGGCGCGCGCGATGCTGGGGCTTGCGCGAACAGGGTCGCCTTCAACCAACGGCAGCGGCGATTACGTCATCGCGTTCAGCACGGCGAACCGCGTTCGCGCGAGCGAGAATTTGAGAAACATGCAGGCTGTCGGCAATGAAGCCATGTCGCCCTTGTTTGAAGCTGTCGTTGAAGCGACCGAGGAAGCGATCTACAACTCGATGTTCAAGGCGACGACCGTCACCGGACGCGACGGCCATCGCGTCGAGGCTTTGCCGATTGAAAAGACCGTCGAGATTTTGAAGAAGTACGGCGCGGTGAAATAGAAAACCGCAGAAGACACGGGACAACGCCGCCGCAAGTTCAACCCTTGCGGCGGCGCTCTCCCGCATCCTCTGCGGCCACGACTGCAATCGGATCAGACTGAGCGGCTATTAAGCGTAGCTCTTAACGGCGGCGGCTTCGTCCTCGTGAATCTCGAAGACGGTGATCAGCTTGGTGATCGTCAGCAGGTCGCTGATGCGCTTGGTGGCGTTCAGGAGCTTCAGATCGCCGCCCGCGCGTTTGACGGTCGTGTAGCTGCGGACGATTTCGCCGAGGCCGCCGCTGTCCATGTACGGCACGTTGGCGAGATTCAACAGCAATTTGGTTTCGTTACGTTCGATCAACTCATCAATCTTGCGCTTCAACTGGACGTCGCCTTCGCCGAGAAGGATCTTGCCTTCAACGTCGAGAATAGTCACGTCGCCACTCTTGCGCTCTGTAATGGTCATAGCTGGCCTCCAGAATGTTTGGGTTGTTTACGGATAAAAGGTGTAGAAAAGCAGGCGGAAAACTAACATAGGCTCGCAATGATGGCAAGCCATTGATTTGCAAAGACGCGATTGTGTTGTTAAATCTGCGGCGCGCCGGAACACGGGAGTGGGGAGTAGGGAGTGGGGAGTGGGGAAAAAGTTCTCATCCCTCACTCCCCACTCCCTACTCCCCACTCCCAACTGTTCACCCTATGATCCTTCGAGACAAAATAATTCAACAGTTGCACAACAAACGCGACAAGTTCGCCGCCTTCGAGGATTCGTTTCAGGACGAGGCGGCCCAATACCTGGACGCGCTCGACCAGATGGCGATGCTGCCGGGCAGCGAATTGGAGCGCCGTTTGATGCTCACCGAAACACCCGGAGCGACGCCTACTGCGGAATTCGACTCCGCGCCCGAACTGCGCATCGAGTTCCCGCACACGTGGAGCAACCACCAGGAGGCGCGCGAATGGGCGTTCAACGCGCTGCTCGATCATCCGACCTTCGCCGTTGACGGCAGCCAGATCAAACCCGATGGAGATTTGAGCATCCCCGTCGCCGCCGTGCAGGTTGCGTGGTTTGAAAACCGGCACACCAGCGACGGGCGTTACACCAAAGACGCCCGCTTCGAGGTGCTCACGCCCGAAGACCTGATCGTCGAATTCAACGGCGACCGCGTCATCTCTGAACAACAGGTCAACCTGCGCCGCTTCGAGATGGAGATCGAAGCCTTATGCGAGACGATGGAAAAGCTGGCCGCAGCGGACGACGTTGTTGCAAACCTTCCAGTCGCGCTCTTCGACAGTTCGTTGGTCATCTCTTTCGCCGACCGCTTGCAGGAGGAGATGCAGGAGCGCCACGTCCGCGCGATGCTCAAATTGCTGCGATGCTCCGAGCAGACCGGCGTTCCAGTCGTCGGTTACGTTGACAGCAGCCGCGCTCGCGATCTGGTTCACATGATCGCGCGCTGTTTCAAGCTGGACGACGCCAGACAGATTCACGACGCCGGGCTGGTTGATTCGCGGCTGACTTGGGGTTCGCGCACGCCGATGTTCATTTGCGCGCGCGGCAGCGCCGACCGCAGGCAGGAAGGGATTCTGGAAAAATTCGAGGAGTATCGTCGCGGCATCGGCTTCGTTTACCTGAAAACCAGCGCCAACGCGCCGCCCGCGCGGCTGGAAATTCCGCTCTGGGTTTTAGAACGAGAGCTGCTGGAACAGGTGATCAATCTGGTGATCGCCGAAGTGGTGGTCGGCAACGGCTATCCTTACGTGATCCAATCGGCGGACGCGGCGGCGGTGATCAGTTCGCGCGACCGCGACGCGTTCTACGCCATCTTTCAACGATTCGCCAAAGAGCAGGAATTCGGACTGCGAATCTCGCAGAAAGCCGCGAGCAAGAGCAGAAGAAGATAACAAAACAAAAGGAACTGAATTGATGAACAGACTGAACAGTTATTTGACCGCCGCCACAATCGCCGTCGCCTGTTTCGCTTCAGCCGCAGGCGCGCAAACGACCGGCGATCTTTTCTCGACGCCGAAAGTTCGCCGCGCTCTCGATTACCTGAAAGCGACTGAACCTGACACGATCAAGGATCAGATCAAAGCTTGCGAAATCCCCGCGCCGACTTTTCAGGAACAGAAGCGCGCCGAGTATTTCAAACAACGCTTCACCGAACTCGGATTGAAAAACGTTCGCATTGACGGCATCGGCAACGTGATTGGCGAACGTCCTGGCGCAGGCGCCGGGCCGACGCTGGTGTTGGCCGCGCATCTCGACACGGTCTTTCCCGAAGGCACGGATGTGAAGGTAAAACGCAACGGCTCGATCCTGGCCGGCCCCGGCATCGGCGACGATTGTCGCGGCCTGGCTGTCATCCTCGCCGTCGCTCGCGCTCTCAATGAAGTGAAGATCGAAACACAAGGTACGATTCTGTTCGTCGCCAACGTCGGCGAAGAGGGGTTGGGCGATCTGCGCGGCGCACGCCATCTATTCAACGACGAACTCAAAGGCAGGATCACGCATTTCATCTCGGTTGACGGCACGGGGCTGGGCGTCACAAACGCGGGCGTGGGCGTGGTTCGCTACCGCGTGACGTTTCGCGGCCCCGGCGGGCACAGCTTCGGCGCGTTCGGTTTGCCGAGTCCGATTCACGCGATGGGCCGCGCCATTGAGAAAATCTCGCGCTTCCATGTTCCCGCGCAACCCAGGACGACTTTCAACGTGGGCCGCGTCGAGGGCGGCACTTCGGTCAATTCAATCGCGCACACCGCGTGGCTGGAGATGGATATGCGTTCGGAGAGCGTGACGGAGCTTGCGAAGCTCGAAGCGGAATTCAAGCGCGCCGTTCAGGAAGCTCTCGACGAAGAGAACGCGCGCGGCGCAGGCTCGAAAAAACTGACGGTTGAAATGAAGATGGTCAGCCAGCGGCCGGCAGGCGTGACGCCCGCCGATTCGCCAATTGTGAAAGCCGCGCTGGCCGCCGACGCCGCGCTCGGAATCACAACAAGGCTGAGCGCAGGCAGTACTGATTCCAACATCCCGATCAGTCTGGGCGTTCCGGCGATCACCATCAGCGGCGGAGGCGCGGGGCGCAACGCGCATTCGCTCGACGAAAGCTTCGACACGACCGATAGTCACGTCGGGACTCAGCGCGCGCTGCTGATCGTTCTGGGCATTGTCGGAGCGAGGTGAAAGATGCGGGCGGTTTTGCAACGTGTCACGAAAGGAAAAGTCACGGTTGAAGATCGCGTGACCGGCGAGATCGGTTGCGGCCTGGTCATCCTGCTTGGCGTCGGCGCCGACGACACCGAAACGGAAGTCGAGTTGATGGCGAACAAAATCGCCAACCTGAGAATCTTTGCCGACGGCGAAGGCAAGTTCAATTTGTCGGCGCTGGACGCGAAGGCCGAGATGCTGGTCGTTTCGCAATTCACGCTTTACGCCGATTGCCGCAAAGGCCGAAGGCCGAGTTTCACCGACGCGGCGAGACCGGAACTGGCCGCGCCGCTGTGCGACAGATTCGTCGAAAAACTCCGCGCGATGGGATTCAAAGTCGAAACCGGCGAGTTCCAGGCCGACATGCTCGTCGAGATTCACAACGCGGGGCCGGTAACGATCTGGCTGGACACGGCGGATTTGCCGCGCGCGAAATAAAATTTATTACAGTTCACCCGTCGGCGGCGCCATCTCGACCGTTTGATATTCGCCCGAAGTTTCAGCGCCGGCCGCGTGAATGCGGAATTGCGGCTGCAATTTCAGATCGTCGCGCAGCGAGTGATAGACGCTGCAATATTTGCTGATCGAAAGATTGATCGCGCGCGTCAGCTTGTCAGGTTTGATCCCGTCACCCCACACGTCGAACCGTATCCGCACGCCGGTCAAATAACGCGGCTCAGGCGAATGACGGTCGGCGTCCAGCGTCATCTCAAATTTCGCGGCCGGCGTGCGCATCTTTTCCAGAATCAGCACGACATCAATCGCCACGCACGCGCCCAGGGCTTCGACCAGCAATTCGACGGGACTGGCGCCCGATTGCTTGTCGCCATCGAGCGCCGTTTCCAGACCGCCGGCATTCACGCCGGTAAATTTCAAGCCGCCGTTCCAATTCAATTTCACTGATATGTCGCTCATTTCGTTCACCTCCTGATTTATTGATTCGCAGTTAGCCGCGCGCGTTGCGGGGCGGGCAGCGACTTGCGCGGCAGTTTCTCGTCGCGCATCGCCGCGTTGTAGGCGAAGACGGCGGCCACCGCAGCCATCTGCACCATGTCCTCGCGCTGCACGTGATCAACGGTGTCCATGTTTGAATGATGCGTGCGCGAATTGTATTCCAACCGCTCCTGGATGAATTGGAATCCCGGCAAACCGACGGCGTCGAAGGCCAGGTGGTCGGTGCTCGTGACCGAGCGCGGGCTGATCAAATCCACGCCCAAATCTTTGAGCGGCTCGATCCACTGCTCGAAAATTGATTTCGCGGCCAGATTGCCCTGCGCCCAGACGCCGCGAATGCGTCCCGTGCCGTTGTCAATGTTGAAGTAGGCCGCAAGCTTCTGGTGTTCCGGCTTCAACTGCATCGTCGCGGGATCGGCGAAATGCTCCCGCACGTAGGCGCGCGATCCGAGCAGGCCTTCTTCCTCGCCGCCCCACAGCGCGATGCGGATGGTGCGGCGCGGTCTGACTCCTGCGGCTTTCAAAATGCGCATCGCTTCCATCATCGCGGCGCTGCCTGCGGCGTTGTCCGTCGCGCCGGTGCCCGAATGATGCGAATCGAAATGCGCTCCGATCATCACGACTTCATCGGCCAGATCGGTTCCGGGAATTTCGGCGATCACGTTGAATCCGTTCTTGTCAGCCTCGTCGTGAAACCTGGCTTGAATGTTCAGCTCGACTTTGACCGGAATGTTTTTTTCCAGAATGCGAACCATGCGGTTGTAATGCTCGACGGCGAGCGTCACCTGCGGCGGAACTTTGCCCGCATTCTGATCGCGCGGCCCGCCCGATTGAACGAAGATTGTGCCGCCGTCGGTGCGCTGCGTCTGCCAGGTCAAATCACTGCCGCCCGCCGACATAAAGCTGTCGCTGCCGCGATCAAAAGCCGCCGCGACGCCTTCAGCGAGCAGGAAGGCGTTGATCTTCGCTTGCAACTGGGGGCCGCGCCTGAACTCCGATTCGCCGCGCGCGCCTGAACGCGAAGGGATCGGCGTCGTCTTCACTTCCTTGATGTCATCGTCGGTCATCCGCAGCACGATCCTGCCTTCCAGCATTTTGACTTCGCGCGCCGGTTGCGTAAGAACGACTTTGCCGCGAAGCTTGCCGCGATATTTGTCGAAGTCAGCTTCTGAACGAATCGGCGCGTAAACGACATCGGCGGTGATCACACCTTCAGTGCCCGGAGTCCACGACTTCGGATAACCGATCATCGGCGAAACCTGCGGCTCGATCATGTGCGCGCTGAATCGTTCGAGCGACCAGCCTTTGCCGAACGGCCATTGCTCCTCATGAACGTTGGCGAGGCCCCACTCTTTGAACTTCTTCTGCGCCCAGTCGCTCGCCTGCTTGATCGCCGGAGAGCCTGTCAATCGCGGGCCGTACACGTCCGAGAGCCAACTGATGTGATCCATGACCTGCGAACGGGTCAGACCTTCCTCTCGAATCTTCCCGATCATCGCGTAATCGAGTTTCTCTTTCGCGGCGTCCTGCGCCAGCGCGCCGGTCATCAAAAGCGGCGGGCCGAGAGCTAGAATCAGGGCCAGAGTAAGCGCGGGGACGCGGGCAAATGTCTTCATCAAAGGCGGCATAAATGATTCCTCCGAATTTTGTGCGCGAGGCGATTGAAGCTACACGTAATACCGCACCAGCCATTCGGCCACGCAGCAGGGTTTGTCAGTACCTTCGCGCTCGACTGTGATGTTCCAGGTCAGTTGCTGACCGCCGGGAATTTCATCGAGCGATTGCAGCGAGGCGCGCGCGCGAACTTTCGACCCGGCAGTAACAGCCGATGGAAAACGGACTTTGTTCAGTCCGTAGTTGATCCCCATCCTGATCGGCAATTTGATTTTGACGGTTTGCGACATCAGGTAACTGAGCAGCGACAGCGTCAGAAAACCGTGCGCGATTGTGGTTCCGTAAGGCGATTCGGCTTTGGCGCGCTCGACATCAATATGAATCCATTGGTGGTCGCCTGTGGCGTCGGCGAAAAGGTTGATGCGGTCCTGCGCAACCTCCAACCAATCGCTCACGGCGACTTCCTGTCCGGTCAGCGAACGCAATTCTTCGACACTGGTGATCTCTCTTGCCGGCATAAACTCTCCCTGTATTGTTTACTGATCCGATGAAGTGAAAGGCGGCGCGATTCTACGTGGACGAAACAGCAAGAGCAACCGCGAATGTTTGACAGCGCTGAAAGCGCAAGGTAGGCTCCGCGCGTCTGCGCTCAATTTTCAACTTTATTCACAATCTGGCTCCAACCAACGAAAGGAAGATTCACATGAAACGACTGATTTGCGTTCTCTCCGCGCTCGCCTGCGCGTTGATTCTCGCGGCCTCCGCGACGGCTCAATCGGTTGACGTTACGGGCGATTGGGATTTGACGATCACTTCGCCAAACGGCACGCGAAGCTCCAAAGCCACGCTCAAACAGGACGGCGAAAAACTGTCCGGCATGTTCAAAAGCCAGCGCGGCGAGTTGCCGATCACTGGCTCGATCAATGGCAAAGCGATCAAGCTCAGCTATACCGTTAAATTCCAGGATCAGGACCTGGCCATCACGATGACCGGCAATGTTGACGGCGACGCGATGAAGGGCGAGGCCGATTTCGGCGGATTCGCTCAGGGCGAGTGGACCGGCAAACGCGCTTCAGCGGCAGCCGCAAGCAGCGCCCAAGCCGCAGCAGCGCCAGCTTCCAGCGGCGAGAAGATTGACGTGACCGGCGCGTGGAACTTCACTGTCGAGACGGACGCCGGCTCCGGCAATCCGAGCTTCACCTTCAAACAGGACGGCGAGAAATTGACCGGCAGATACAAAGGCGCGTTCGGCGAGGCCGATCTGACCGGAACGGTCAAGGGTGACAAAATCGAATTCTCCATCAAAGTCACCGGCCAGCTCGAAGGCGTCGTCACTTACACCGGCGCGACCGACGGAAAAACGATAAAAGGTAAAGTCAGCCTTGCGGGCGTCGGCGAAGGGACGTTCACCGGAAAGAAGCAATAGTGTCGGGTAGAAAGGAGAGCGCCATGTCAGCTTCGGCTAAGGACACCAGAGCAACTGTAATTCCGTGCCTTCGCTATCGAAACGCGCCAGCCGCGATTGAATGGCTTTGCCAGACTTTCGGTTTTGAAAAACATCTTGTTGTTCCCAATGAAGACGGAACGATAGCTCATGCCCAACTCAGTTTCGGCAATGGGATGATTATGCTGGGTTCCGTTTTCGACAACGAATTCGGCCGTTTGATCAAGCAGCCGGACGAGATCGGAGGAGCCGAAACGCAGAGCGCGTATTTGATCGTGTCGGACGCCGATTCGATCTATCAACGAGCGAAGGCCGCAGGCGCGGAGATCGTGATGGAGATCAAAGACGAAGATTACGGAGGTCGCGGCTTCAGTTGCCGCGACCTCGAAGGGCATCTTTGGAGTATCGGGACTTACGATCCGTGGTGAGGCCAGAGGAAACGAAACCATGCCGAAGATGACCGTCGCGGAACTTGAAGCTTTCTACGTCACTCACTTCCCGCAACTGGGCAGCAACCACTTCAAAATCGAAGAAGTCGCGGACGGCGGCGTCCGGGTTCGTTTGCGCTATCGCGATCTGCACCTGCGTCCGGGCGGCACGATCTCCGGCCCGGCGCTGATGGCGCTGGCCGACAGCGCGATGTATTCGCTGCTGCTGGCGATGATCGGCCCGGTGGCGCTGGCCGTGACGACGAATCTCAACATCAATTTTCTGCGAAAGCCTGCGCCGGTTGACGTGATTGCGAAGGCGGAGATGCTCAAGCTCGGCCAGCGATTGGCCGTCGGATCGGTCACGATGTTTTCTGACGGCGATGATGAACCAGTCGCGCACGCGACGGTGACTTATTCGATCCCGCCGCGAAAAGGCAAAGAGGGATGAAGAGAGATTACGGAACAGATGGAAAAGACGGAACAAACGGAAAATCCTTTTCTGGTTCTTTTCCGTTTGTTCCGTTATCTCCGTCTGTTCCGTAATCTATTCCTGTCTCATTTTATTTCTTCAACCACGCGTCCGAAATCACGGCCTCGACTTCGACAGCCACGCGCGGCAAAAACTCTTTCGCTCCTTCGACCATTTTCCGCACGACTACTTGTTTGACATCCTCGGCGATTGACTTGTCGCATTCGACCACGATCTCGTCGTGAATCGAGTTGACGATCTGCGCGTCGCGGCTGAGCAGCGCCTGGTCGAGCAAGGTCATCGCGCGTTTGAAGATGT
>JAJVID010000011.1:0-11199 GCA_022072205.1 Acidobacteriota bacterium | reverse complement strand
TGTTTGACATCCTCGGCGATTGACTTGTCGCATTCGACCACGATCTCGTCGTGAATCGAGTTGACGATCTGCGCGTCGCGGCTGAGCAGCGCCTGGTCGAGCAAGGTCATCGCGCGTTTGAAGATGTCCGACGCGCTGCCCTGAATCGGAGCGTTTTTGCCGATGCGTTTGAGCGCGCCGAGTTGCCCCCGGTCGTTCGGGTCGAGGTGGAAAATCCACAGCCTGCCGGAGGCCGTTCGCGCGCGGCGTTCGCGGACGGCGTTTTCAGCCGCGTTGTTGAGCCAGCGTTCGACGCCGGAATAGGCCATGAAATAACGTTCGATCAGAACCTCGGCCTCCTTGACGCTCGATTCGATGCGGCCAGCCAGCCCTTCAGCGCCCATCCCGTAAACCAGACCGTAATTCAATCCCTTCGCGCTTTCGCGTTGGCGCGAGGTGACCTGATCGAGCGGGATTCTGAACATCTCGGACGCCGTCATCCGGTGCAAATCGGCGCCCGAATCGAAGGCCGTCAGCAAGGCCTCGTCGCGCGCGAAATCGGCCAGGATGCGCATCTCGATCTGCGAATAATCGGCGACCACAAGTTTGCGTCCCGCAGGCGCGCGAAAACACGAGCGGTAATCGGCGGTGTGCGGAATCTGTTGCAGACTTGGCGACGATGTGGTGATGCGTCCCGTCGGCGTGCCGATCTGGCGGAAGTCGGCGTGAACGCGGCCAGTCGCTGGGTTGATGTAATCGAGCATGCCTTCGCCGTAAGACGAAAGGTTTTTGCTCAGATGGCGGTATTCGAGCAGCGTCTTCAGGACGGGATGTTTGCGCGCGAGTTTTTGCAGCGTCCATTCGCGCGTGTCCTCGACCTCAATGCCGATCCGGGCCAGCGCCTCTTTGACCTGCGCCGGGCTGTCCAGATTGATCCGCGCCGCCGCGACGCCAAACAGATTCATCTGCGACGCCCCGGCGCCAAGCTCCCGATGCAACTCTTCCGCGACCTGATCGTGTTCGACTCGAATGCGGTCAACCAGATCGCGCCAGCGTTCGACATCCAGATAAACGCCCGCCAGTTCCAACGCCGCGATTGACAGCACGCAATCGAATTCGAGTTGAGCGACGCGGAGCAGATCCATCTCCCGCAGTTTATCCAGCATCCGTTCGCGCAGCGGCAACAAGACCTGAGCGTCGCGCGCCGCGTATTCGAGTTGGTACTCGCTCAATTCGCGCGACCAGTCGCTGGTCTGCGCGGTCTTGTCCAACTGCAAATTCAGATAACGATTGGAGACCGCCTCCAGGCTGTGCCGATCGTTCTCATTGCCCGCGCTGATGAGCTGGCTGGCGAGCAGGGTGTCGAAGATTCCGTCGAGTCGCACGCCGCAATGCCGCATCAGAAACTTGGCGTCGAATTTGGCGTTGTGCGCGATTTTTACCGGACGCGGCGAGGAGAGCAGATCGAGAATCGGCTTGAGTTGAACGGGCGTGAGACGGAAGCAGTCAATGATGTAGCTCGTTTGCGGCGTGGCGAGTTGGATCAGGCGCAATTTCACGGTGTGCGGGTCAAGACCGGTCGTTTCGGTGTCGAAGCCGACCACCCGTTCGCCGCGCAAATCATTCGCGGCCTGCGCCAGTTGACTGACCTCGGTTATCAATTTGTAGTTGCCTGCGCTCATCAAAAAGCCACTACCAATACTCCGGCTCGCGCTTGAACCGAGGCGGCGGCGCGGGATTTCGGAACAGGAACTGAAGCAGGATGCCCGCGACGAAGCCGCCGACGTGAGCCATGTACGCCACGCCTCCGCTCTGCCCGAAATTCGATAGCGAACCGAAGCCGCTGATGAATTGCAGCAAGCCCCACAAGCCGATGACGATCAAAGCCGGAACTTCGATGATCCTTCCCCACTGAAAAACGCGCACGCTCTGTCGCGGGAACAAAACCAGATAAGCGCCCAGAACGCCCGCAATCGCTCCGGAAGCGCCCAAAGAAGGAATCATCGAATTCGGGCCGAAAAAGATGTGCGCCGCGCTTGCCAGAACCCCGCACAGCAAATAAAAGATCAGGTACTTCAGGTGCCCCATCCGGTCTTCGACGTTGTCGCCGAAAATCCAGAGGTAGAGCATGTTGCCGCCGAGATGCATAAACCCGCCGTGCATAAACATCGCCGAGAGCAGCGTCAGATAGATCGGCGACGGACTGTCGTAAAGCCGCAAGCCCGATCCGCCTATTCGCACAATTGTGTTGATGTCGCGCCCCTGCGTTATCTCGGCGGGAACGACGCTGTACCCGTAAGTGAATTCCGGGTGGCCCGTTTGATACAAAAAGACCAGCACGTTGATCGCGATCAACGCGTAATTCACGAAAGGAAATATCCGTCGCTCCGAATTGTCATCGCCAATTGGAAAAAGCATCAAATCTCCAGCGGGAGTGGGGAGTAGGGGGTAGGGAGTGGGGAGGAAGGCCATATTCCCCACTCCCTACTCCCTGCTCCCCACTCCCCATTTCAACTTCGTCCTCAAAACCTCGAAGTAGTTGCGATTCGCAGGCCGCACAATGTTGAACGTCGTCTGGCTGCGGCGCAGCGTGATCCGGTCGTCGTGCAGCAATTCAATTCCCTGCTGGCCGTCAATCGTCAGCATCAGGTCCTCGCCCGCGCGCTTGAAGACCAGTTCAACCACGCTCTCGCCCGGCACGACGACGGGACGGTTCGAGAGCGTGTGCGGGCAGATCGGCGTCAGCAAAATCGCCGGCATGCTCGGATGAACAATCGGCCCGCCCGCCGAGAGCGAATAGGCTGTGGAGCCGGTCGGCGTGGCGACGATCATCCCGTCGGCGCGAAAGCTGTTGACGAACATGCCGTTGATGTAGCTTTCAATCTCGATCATCCGCGTCGGCGCGGCTTTGGTGACTACGGCGTCGTTCAGCGCACGGCTCGTCAAGACTGTTTCGCCGCCACGGTTCAAGCTCACGTCAATCATCATCCGCTCTTCGACGAAGAGCTTGCCCGCGCAGACGTCTTCGAGCGCTGAGAACATCTCCTCGAGCGTGAACTCGGTCAAATAACCCAGCCAGCCGAAATTGACTCCGAGCACCGGAATCTGGCGCTCGCCCACCAACCGAGATGCGCCAAGCATTGTGCCGTCCCCCCCCAGCACGACAATCAAATCTACGTCCTCGGCCAACACGCCGTCCGATTCGGCCAGCGGCGCGCATTGCGCCTGCGTGGCGACCGCGTTGGCTGCGCGCAATTCGATGCCGCGCGCCCTGAGCCATTCGCGCAACTGGCACACGACTTCCAAAGCCTCAGGCTTGCGTGGCCCGACAACCGCGCCGATGGTTTTAAGCTGAAGCAGTGACAAAGCCAGACCTCAACTGTTGATGATTGCCGTTAATGAGTGTAGGTGATCGCAACAGCCGCGATTGTACACGCCGCGCGAAACGGGCGACAAGCGCGCTATGCCGAGCGCAACGCTTTTGAAAGGTTCTGCAATCCGGCGGCCACGTCTTCCGTCTTCACCGCGAAGCCGAGCCGGAAATGACGCGGCGCTTCAAAAAATTTTCCGGGCACGATTGATGTGTCGAACTGGCGGAGCAGATCGTGAAGCCGTTGGCTGTCGTCTGATTTTTTGAGCCGAGGAAAGACGATCATCGAACGCGGCGGGACAACGCATTCAAGAACATCTTCGTTCTCGCGCAGGAACTGATGAACAAGCTCTGTGCTCGGCTCGATCATCGCCCGCGTCCGCGCTTCGAGCAATGACAGATTACGAAAGGCCGCCACCGACAGCGTATCGCTCGGCATCGAACCGACCGCGCCGAACAGATCGTCGAGCCGCCGCATCCTTTCGGCCAGCTTCGGCTCACACAGAATCCAACCGCAGCGCAGCCCGCTCAATCCGTAACTCTTCGTCAAACTGCTGGTCGTGATGAATTGCGGGCCGAGTGTAGCGGCCACCGGCGGCGCATCTTCAAACAGGATGTCGCGATAAACTTCGTCAACCAGAACGCGCGCGCCTGTTTCCAGAGCAAGCTCGCCGATCTGTTTGATCGTCTCCTGATCAACCGCGACCCCGCTGGGATTGTGCGGGCTGGTGATGACGATCAACCGCGTGCGCGGCGTGATCAATCGTTTCAGTTCATCGGAATCAATCCGGTAGCCATCCTCGAAGCGGCGCGCGAAGCGTTTGATCCCGGCGCCCAGATAGCCGAGCGCGCTGAGCAGCGGATCGTAAGCCGGTTGCTCGATCAACACCTCGTCGCCGCGTTCGATGATCGTCGCCATCGCCAGAAAATTGGCCATCGAAGTCCCCTGCGACGTCACGACGTTGTCCGGCGTCACGTCGTATTTCGTGGCGATGGCCTCTTTGAGTGGCGCGTAGCCTTCGTGGTTCAGGCCATTGAGTTGAATGTCGTCCATCTTCAACGGCAAGTCGGCGACATCGCAGCCGAGGATGCCGCTATTGGCAAGATTGTAGCGGGCCGCCGCGTGGTATTTGGCCCAGGTCATGTAAACGCTGTTTTTCATTTCTTCTCTGCTCCGAAACGTTTCCACAAAAAGAAGACCGGCACGCCCGCCGCGATAATCAACGCTCCGATCCGCGCGTTCTTCCAATCGGCGACGAACGTGTTCGCTACAATACCCAATCCGGCGACGACGAACAGAACCGGCGTGATTGGATAAAACGGTGCCGGGTTCGGGCGCGGAGCTTTGGGCATCGTGCGGCGAAAGACCATCAACGCGATTCCGGCCAGCGCGAAAAATATCCAATCGGCGAAGACCGCGTAGCCGAGCAGTTCGTCGTAACGATTCGAGAGCGCGAACAACGAAGCCAGCGCGCCTTGCAACAGAATCGCCGCCGTCGGAACTTGAAAGCGCGGGCTGAGATTGCCCAGAAATTTGAAGAAGACTCCGTCGGCGCCCATCGCGTAATAAACACGCGGCGCCGACAGCAAAGCCAGATTGATAAAACCGAAAGTCGAAATGACGATCAGAAAGCTGATCGCCTTCTTTCCGGTTTCGCCGACAAGCAACGCCGCCACGTCCGCCGCCGGAGTCTTCGTCGCGGCCAAAGCCGGAGCGCCGAGCGCGTGGACGTAAGCCACGTTCGCGCTGACGTAGACCGCGATCACGCACAGCACGCCGATCATGATCGCGCGCGGCAAATTGCGCAGCGGGTCTTTCACTTCTTCTGAAACAAAATTCAGGTTCTGCCATCCGCCGTAAGCGAACATTGTCGGCACGAGCGCGGCGAAGAAGGCCGAAACCAGCCCGAAACTTTTCAGATCGGGTGGCGTGGTCTGCTCGAACGTGATGCCCGATTGTTTCGTCAACACGAACGCGCCGACGATCAACGCGGCGATGGCCAGCGTCTTGCCGAACGTGATGACGTTGATCAGCATCGCGCCCGGCTTGATGCCCAGCGCGTGAAACGCCGCAAGGCCAAGTAGGATCGCCACAGCCAGCGGCGTCACGAAACTGTCCGGAAGATTGAAGAGCGGTTTGAGGTATTCGGCGAAAGCCACAGCCACAGCCGCCGTCGCGCCCGATTGAACGATGAACAGCAGCGACCATCCGTGCAGAAACGCGACCAGCGGATGAAAAGCCTCGCGGAAAAAAGCGTATTGCCCACCGACGCGCGGCATGACCGTGCTGAGTTCCGCGAAAACAAAAGCCCCGGCCAGCGCAATCAATCCGCCCGCGATCCATACCACCAGAATCAGAAACGGCGTCTTGACCGTCTGGGCCACGACGTAGGGATTGATGAAAATGCCGGAGCCGATGATGCCGCTGATCACAATCATCGTCGCGTCGAAGAGGTTCAGCTTGCGGGCGAATTTCATAGGCTTTTGAGCACGGCCAGCATTTCGTCGTGAACCTTGCCATTGGTGCAAAGCAAACTCGGCGTGTGATTGTCGAACGGCGAGCCGTCCAGTTTCGTCACGCGTCCTCCGGCTTCTTCGATGATCACCCATCCTGCCGCCGTGTCCCACGCGTTCAAACCGCGCTCCCAGAAGCCTTCCAACCGCCCCATCGCCACGTAAGCCATGTCAATCGCCGCCGCGCCGAAACGCCGCACGCCCTGCGCGCGTTTCAGAAATTCGCGCCAGGCGGGCAGGTAATCATTCATCCGCTCGCGCACGTCGTAGGGAAAGCCCGAAACGAGCAACGCTTTTTCGAGCGGTTCGACATCGGAGACCTGAATCCGCCGCCCGTTGCAACTCGCGCCCGCGCCGCGTTCAGCCGCGAACATCTCGTCGCGCGACGGGTCGTAGATCGCGCCCGCCACCGATTGGCCTTTGTACTCGACGCCGATTGAGACCGCGTAACACGGATAGCCGTGCGAGAAATTGGTCGTGCCGTCGAGCGGATCAATGATCCAGCAATATTCATCGGCGGAATGCCCGCTCGCGCCGCTCTCTTCCGCGAGGATGCGATGCGACGGGTAGTGCGATGCGATCAGTTGTTTGATGTAACGCTCGCTGGCGAGGTCGGCTTCGGTGACCAGATTGATTCGCCCTTTGTGTTCGATTTGAAAACCGTGCGCGGCGTAATCCTGCAAAATTGCGCCCCCTTCGCGCGCCGCGCGCATAGCCAGTTCCAGCATTTCGATAAGAAATCAGCCTTTCGTTTGTTTGAGACTTTGATTGGCGATACTAGCCGCGAGCAGCGGAATCATCAACTCGTGATGCCCCGTGACGCTGTAGCCGCGCCCCGCGCCGCCAGCCACAGGTCGCCGCACGACGTTCGTCATCGGGCGATAATGCTGAATGAAGTCGAAATTGGCCGTAGTGAAATCGGCGAGCGAATGGCCGAGGTTGCGCGCGACGGTCACGGCCTTCAAAAAGATTTCAGGCATCGTCACCGCCGAGCCGACGTTCAGATAAACTCCGCCGCCGTCCAATTCTTTGATCAGCGAAGTGAAGAGCAGAAAGTCGCGGTAAGTGGCCGCGCCAATCGCCGCGCCGTCCGCGTGCGGGTGAATGTGGATGATGTCCGCGCCAATCGTGACGTGAACCGTGACAGGAATCTTCGCCGCGTAAGCCGCGTGAAGAATCGAGTAGTCGGCGTATTGCGGTTTCATCTCGACCAACGCGCGCCCGACCGATTCGCCCACGCCGCAATCATCGGCGACGCCGCGCCTGATCGCCTCGTTGATCAATCGCCCCGTCTCTTCGGCCATCCCGAAAGTCCCGCTGCCCAAAGCCGCGTCAACGTCTTCCGAAGTCCAGCCCGCGACGGCAATTTCGAAATCGTGAATCACGCCCGATCCGTTCATCGCAATCGCAGTCACAAACCCGCGCCGCATCAGGTCAATCAGGATCGGCGCCAGTCCGGTTTTGACGACGTGGCCGCCGATGCCCCAGATGATCGCGCGATTTTTTGATTTGGCTTCGACAACTGCGGCGGCGATTGATCGCAGCGTGTCGGCGGCCAGGATGCGAGGCAATGAATCGAGGAGCGCGGCGGTGTTCAGCGCTTCATCGTCGCTTAACGGTTTGGCGAAATCGCGTACAGTGACTTTGCTCGGACGCGAGGCGAGCGGGTAAGTTTCGATGCGCGACAGGTCAATCGGTTGTTGATTGTAGATAGACATCGGTCGTGGCTTACAACGGGCACAATTCGTCTTCGATCAACTGGCAAATGATGTGGCTCGCGGCGATGTGGACTTCCTGAATGCGCGGCGTCTCGCTGTGCGGAACGATCAGCGGCAGGTCAACCAGCGCGGCCAGCTTGCCGCCACCCGCTCCGAGCAGGCCGATTGTTTTGATTTCCATCTCGCGCGCCTGTTTGACGGCCTCGATCACGTTCGGCGAATTGCCGCTGGTCGAAATCGCCAGAACGATGTCGCCCCGGCGTCCGATGGCTTGAATCTGGCGGGCGAAAACGAAATCGAACGAGCGGTCGTTGCTGATCGCAGTCAGCAGCGACGTGTCGGTGGTCAGAGCCAATGCCGGCAGGGCTTCGCGCTCACGGCCCATTTTGAAGGCCAGTTCGGCGGCGATGTGCTGCGCGTCGGCGGCGGAGCCTCCGTTGCCGAAGATCAACAGCTTCCCGCCAGCGGTCATAGCTTCGATGACCATTCGAGCGGCGCGCGCGACATCCTTGCTCGACTCGTCGAAAAAGCGGCGTTTGGCTTCGAGGCTTTCGCCGGCCATCGCGCGAATTTTCTCTTCAAAGTTTTGAAGCGCAGGTTTGGCTTCGGCGGTCGGTGTGGTCATAACTCTTTCAGGTCTTCTTTCACAATAAAAGTAAATTCCTGCCGCCCGATGCGGATGGCGTCGCCGGATTTGATCGCGGTTGGCTCTTTGATGCGCTGCTTGTTCACGCGGACGCCGTTGCGGCTCTCTTTGTCAACGATCAAAAATTCGCCGCCTTCACACACAATCTCGGCGTGGCATCGGCTGACGCGGTCGCTGTCGAGCACGATGTCGTTGTCCGCGCTGCGCCCGATGCGTGTCAGGCGGCGGCGCAACGTGTAAGCAAGGCTGCCATCGGCGGAGATCAGAGCCAGGCGCGGGTCGGGCGCGTTCTCGTCATCGAAATCCGTGAAGTCGGTGACCGTGATCGCCTCGTCAATCTCTGTTCCGTCTTCAACGGTCGCGCGCCGCTTTTCGCGCCCGGTCGTCAATTTCCGCTGCGACACGGTCACGTCATGGGTCAGATCGGAAAAATTGATTTCCGACGTGACGAACTTTTCCGGTATGGCCTTCAGGATTTGCGTGTGGCTTTGCCTTTCCGGCGCAAATGATTTGTACCGTTCGGAGAGTGAAAACCGCACGAGCGAACGCACGCGCTGAGTCAAATAAGGCTGTTCGGCGACAATCTCGGTCAGATGGCCTCGCACGTTGCGCACCTCGTTGATTTGATCGAGGAATTCCTTGATGTCCAGTTTTTCAAACAAGCGGACGCCGATGCCGAATTTGAGCATCGTGCTGACGGCGGTGGTCAGCGAACGGCAGGCGATGAAACCCGCGCGGTCAGCCGTGAATTCCGTGCGGTTAATCCAATCGCCGAAGACTACGCTGTTGAGCAGTTTTCCGAAGACCGGCACATCGGCGCCGAGCGGTTTGAGCAACGTCCGCAGCCAGATGTGTCCCGCCGCCACGTGGCCGATTTCGCGCCCGATGAAAAATTGCAGGTTGCCCGGCTCCATCTGATCAAACAGCGAAGACGTGAGCACAATGATCGGCTGCTGCCACAATCCGATGGTGTAGATGTTCATCTCCGACGAACGTTTGACGTAGACCGGGACTTGCGGGTGCGACAACCGCTCGGAAGCTTTCGCCGCCAGTTCGTAAAGTTCGGGAAATTGCCGGGGGCTGACGCGCACCATCGTCCCGAACGCGGCGCGCTGTTGCAGCTTGACGCTGATGATGTAAACGGTCAATCCGGCCATCGTGATCAACAACGCCTTCAATGTCGCCGTCCAGGTCGCCGGAAAGAAGATCGTCGCCAACGCGTAAAGCGAAAACAGAATGACGAAGGTCAACACCAGCGACAGGACTTCACCGGGATGACGATAATCACGCAACTTTGCCGGACGATCTGAAATGACTTCAATTGCCATCTGGTAAACCTCAGCGCGGGATCGTGGAACGCGCGGATTATAGCAAATCGCCTTTTGATTTCCCCTTCCCTCGCCTATCATTCGCGCGTCGTTCGTCCGTTCACAAAATCAACACAACACAATTCGCCGGAGGTGTCTTATGCGCCGATTCCATTTCGCCTTCAAAGCAGCGCCGCTCGCGCTCGTCTTGTTTCTTTCAGCCTTATCAGCGTTCTCCCAGGCGCCACAACTGGGCAGGGTTAATTTTCCGAACTCCGGTTCGCCGCAGGCTCAAGGCGATTTCCTGCGTGGAGTCGCCGCGCTCCATTCGTTCTGGTACGAAGAGGCGCTGGAGGCTTTTCAGGCCGCGACGAAAGCCGACTCCGATTTCGCGATGGGCTATTGGGGCGAGGCGATGACCTACAACCATCCACTCTGGGGGCAGGAGGATTACGAAGCGGGGCGCAAGGCTCTGGCGAAAATCAAAGGCGCCAGCAAGCTCACCAGCCGCGAAAAAGCCTTTATTGACGCGCTTCGCGTCTTGTACGGCGAAGGCGACAAGCTGGCGCGCGATCTGGCTTACGCTTCGGCGATGGAGAAGATTTACCGCGATTATCCGGACGATCTGGAAGCGGCGGCGTTCTATTCGCTCGCGCTGCTTGGCACGGTGCGGCCCGGCGACAAGGGATTTCAGCGGCAGATGAAAGCGGGCGCAATAGCGATGGAAGTTTATCAAAAGAATCCGAACCATCCGGGCGCGGCGCATTACGTCATCCATTCATTCGATGATCCGGAACACGCGATTCTGGCGCTGCCCGCCGCGCGGCGTTACGCTGAGATCGCTCCAGCCGCGCATCACGCTCAGCACATGCCGTCGCACATTTTTTTGCAATTGGGGATGTGGCCTGAAGCCGCGGCGTCGAACGAGACAGCCTGGCGCGTTTCGGACGAATGGGTCAAAAGCAAAAAACTCCCGCTCAGCCTGCGCGATTATCACAGCAACCAATGGCTGACTTATGTCTATTGCCAGCAGGGCCGTTATGCGAAAGCCGAGGAATTGATCAATCGTTTGCGACAGACGATGAAAGAGAGTGGCCCCGAAAGCGTGCGATGGTACGACGACACGGTCGCGGCGTTCATCATTGAAACCGGGCGATGGGATCTGGCCTCGAAACTGTTTGGCCAACCGTCAGTGATTGAGGCCGGCGAGCGCGCCGAACACGGTTCGCACGGCGCGGCCGCTCCGGCAAAACCGGTGGCGCAGATGACGCCGAACACGCGGCGCGGAATGTCATTGCCGCTCTTCGTCCGAGCGATGGCTGCGGCGAACACAGGCTCCGCCGACGCTGAAAAACTCCTCGGCGAAATGCGCGCGAATCGCGGACAGAGCAACGACAATTACGGCGCGAAAATGCTGGAAATCCGCGAACTGGAAATCGCGGCCTTGATCGCCGCGTCAAAGAAGAATTTCGGCGAAGCCATCGCCGCGATGAAGCGCGCCACGACGCTCGAAGAAGAGATGTCGCCGCCATCAGGCCCGCCGACATTGATCAAACCGTCGCACGAATTGTTCGGCGAAATCCTGCTGCGCGCGGGCAAGCCGAAAGAGGCCGCCCAGGCGTTCGCCGTCGCGTTGAATCGCCAACCCAATCGCGCTCGTTCGCT
>JAJVID010000204.1:16293-23382 GCA_022072205.1 Acidobacteriota bacterium | reverse complement strand
ATAATTTTCCCTCCTTCGGAAAATTCCTGGGCGCGCGTCGCTTCCAGCGCTCAGACCCCGACCGAAGCCGAGCGCGCCTGAAGCGACGCGCGCCCAGGGGCCATTCTAAAGCAGTATTTTGCCGTCTCACTCTGCTTATGCGTATTTCGGGATCGAAAGCGGCAACGCCGGAAGAATTTTTTCAATTCGTATCGAGCCGTGAAGTCCGGACACATGCCGAACCCGCGTTATTGGTGAGGTTCATGGAATTATGATAATTTGCCCGCGTTGCGGCCCGTCTCGACCAAGAGGTAATCAATGATTGCGCAATCGCCTGATGAAGTCACTCAATTGCTACTGGCCTGGAACAGCGGCGATGAAGCCGCGTTGGACAAACTCATCCCGCTGGTTTACGAAGAACTGCGCCAGGTGGCGAAGCGCTATATGCGGCGCGAACGCGAAGACCACACGCTGCAAACCGCCGCCTTGGTCAACGAAGTTTACTTGCGCCTGATTGACGCCAAAAATGTCCGGTGGCAGGATCGCGCGCATTTCTTTGCGATCTCGGCGCAATTGATGCGGCGGGTGCTGGTGGAATTCGCGCGCCGTCGCGGGCAGATCAAACGTGGCGGCGAGGCCCGCCAGATTTCAATTGAAGAGGCTTTGGCCGTTGGCCGGGACCAGAACGCAGACGTTGTGGCGCTCGATGACGCGTTGACTGAACTGGCTAAGCTCAATCCGCGACAGAGCCGTGTGGTCGAGTTGCGTTTTTTCGGCGGGTTGACGGAAGAGGAAATAGCCGAGGCGCTGAAGATTTCGCCGCGCACGGCGCGCAACGACTGGCGGTTGGCGCGCGCCTGGCTTTATCGAGAGTTGAATAAGGAACAATGACTCCTGAACGGTGGGAAAAGATCGGACAGCTTTACACGTCGGCGCTGGAAATGGCGCCGGACGATCGCGCCGCTTTTCTCGAAGAAGCCTGCGCGGGCGATGAAGAGTTACGCCGCGAGGTCGAATCGTTGATTGCTGCGGACGCGCAGGCGGGAGATTTCATCGCCGCGCCGGTCTTCGGGAATTCGGTTGATACGCTGACGGAAGAAAATATCCGTTCACTGGTGGGCAGAAGATTCGGCGATTATGAGGTTCTGGCCTTCCTGGGCAGAGGCGGGATGGGCGAGGTTTATCTGGCCCGCGATCCCAGCCTCGAACGCCGGGTCGCGCTCAAACTGCTGCTCGACGATTTTACCCGCGACGAAGCCCGCGTGCGCCGCTTCACTCAGGAAGCCAAAGCAGTCTCGGCGCTCAACCATCCGAACATCATCACCATTTACGAAATCGGCGAAGCCGACGGGCGGCGTTACATCTCCACCGAATTCATCGAAGGCCAGACGCTGCGCAGGCAGTTAGCGTCAGAGCGAATGACATTGCCCGTAGCGATGGACACCGCCATCCAGATCGCTGGCGCGCTCGGCGCGGCTCACGACGCCGGCATCGTGCACCGCGACATCAAACCCGAAAACATCATGGCGCGGCCTGATGGGTTGGTGAAAGTTCTGGACTTCGGACTGGCGAAGCTGACTGAGCGCCGCACGAGCATATCAATATTCGATACCCAGGCGTCGTCCGCCGGGTTCAAGACCGATCCTGGAATGATCCTGGGCACGGTGGCTTATATGTCGCCTGAGCAGGTGCGCGGCGATGATGTGGACGCGCGCAGTGACATCTTCAGCCTGGGCGTCGTCTGTTACGAAATGATCGCCGGGCGCAGGCCATTTATCGGCGAAACCAGCAGCCACGTGATCGTCTCGATTTTGGACAAGGAGCCTGATCCGCTGCCGGAGGCGCCCGACGAACTTCAGCGCATCGTCGGCAAAGCGCTGCGCAAAGACCGCGAGAGACGTTATCAAAATGCGGAGGATTTGCTGGCCGACCTCAGAGCATTGAAGCAAAAGCTGGAACTGCAAACCGAGCCGACCTGGGATCAATCCAGGCAGGATAAAATTACTGCGCCTGACGGAGATCGAAAATCGGCGCGCGCTGCCGACATTCGGCTCAATCCGGCGAGCGGCGGCATTAGGACGACCACGCGTCTGATGATCAGCGCCGAACGGTTGCTTCATCGGCTCAACATTTATAAACGAGTCGCCGCCATCGCGGTGACGGCTTTGATCATCGTTGCTATCGCCGCGATCTTCTACTTCGGCCATTCGCCTGCTCTGACCGAGAAAGACACCGTGCTGCTGGCCGATTTCGTCAACCAGACGGGGGACGAAGTCTTTGACAGCACGCTCAAACAGGCGCTCGCCGTGCAACTGGAACAGTCGCCATTCCTGAGCTTCTTTGCCGAAGAGAACATCCGCGAGACGTTGCGTTACATGGGCCGGCAGCCCGACGAGCGCGTGACGAAGGAACTGGCGCGGGAGATTTGCCAGCGGCAGGGCGTCAAGGCGCTGCTGATCGGCTCGATCGCGCGCTTCGATCAGCGTTACTCCATCATCCTCGAAGCGATCAACAGCCAGAGCGGCGCGACGATTGCCAGCGCGCTGGCCGAAGCCGACGGAAAGGATCAAACGCTGCGGGCGCTGGGCAAAGCCGCTACGCAATTGCGCGAGAAGCTGGGCGAGAGTCTGAGTTCGATCAAGAAATTCGACGCGCCCATCGAGCAGGCGACGACTCCATCGCTCGACGCGTTGAAAGCCTGGTCGCGCGGAGTTGAGATGGCGCGGAGCGGGAAAAGTCCGGAAGCGATCCCGTTTTACAAACACGCGAAGGAATTGGATCCGAACTTCGCCAAAGCCGATGTTTCACTCTCCGTCGCGTACATAAATCTCGGACTGCTTGATCTATCCGCCGAGCATGCGGCCAGGGCTTTCGCGCTGCGAGATCGTGTGACCGAGCGGGAGAAGTTCGACATCACCGGCAATTACCACGCTTTGGCGACGGGCGACCTGTTCAAGGCGATTGAAGCGGTGGAGATATGGAAACAAACCTATCCGCGCGATTACGGGCCGCGCAGCCGTCTGGCTTCGCTCTACCGGTTGATCGGGAGGTTTGATGACGCGCTGGCCGCCGCGCGCGAAGCCAATCAGCTCAACCCCAGAGCTACTGTTCCATACGTGACCCTGGGAAACTCGTTCATTCAACTCAACCGGTTCGACGAAGCGCGAGCGATCATCGAGCGGGGACTTCAGCAGCAACTCAGCACGGCGACTTCCCACCGCGATCTTTTTTACATTGGGTTGATCAAAGGCGATTCGGCGATGATGAAACTTCAGCTTGATTGGGCTGCCGGGAAGTCGGATGAATACTGGGCGCTTCATTGGCAGTCGCAGTCGGAATCTTTCGCCGGACGATTGACGCGGGCGCGGGATTATTACCGGCGCGCCGCCGAACTGGCCGCGCGCAGCCGTCCGGAGCGGGCCGCGTGGTTTGTCGAAGAATCCGCGCTGAGGTCGGCGGTCTGCGGATTGTGTCAGCAAGCCAAAGCCGATGGCGCGCGCGCAGACGCGTCATCGCGGATAAGTTTGCAATCCTATGTTCCGATCACTGCGAGCAGGGCGTTGGCGCTGGCGCTGTGCGGCGAAACCGGGCGCGCTCAATCGCTCGCCAACGACGCGCTTGAGGACAATCCGCAATCCACGCTGGCCAACGTCGTCTGGCTGCCGGTGATTCGTGCTGCCATCGAACTTCGACGCGGCGATCCGGATCAAGCCATTCATTCGCTGCAGCCGGTGGCCGATTACGAACAGGCGGCTCTCTTCTGGCCAACGTACCTTCGCGGCCTGGCGCATCTTCATCGAAAATCGGGAGCGGAAGCGGCGTCAGAGTTTCAAAAGATAATCGCTCATCGCGGCTGGGACCCGGCTTCGCCTTTGTGGCCGCTGGCGCATCTCGGTCTGGCGCGCGCCGCCGCGCTCACCGGAGACGCGGCCCGTAGCCGTCAGGCCTACGAGAATTTCTTCGCGCTCTGGAAAGACGCCGATCCGGACCTGCCCGTCCTGATCGAAGCGAAGCAGGAGTACGCGAAGCTGAAGACCGAACCGTGATCCATGATCATCCATCATCCTCCGTTCACCATTCATCATTTCACTTCACTCGGCTCCACAAACGATCATTTAAAAGCGATGACCGCCGCGCCGGAATTCACGTGTGTCTTCGCCGACGAACAAACTGCCGGGCGTGGACGCCGCGCGCGAACGTGGCACTCATCGCCCGGCGACGGACTTTATCTTTCCATCCTGCTCCGCCCTCAATCCGGCTCTTCATCAAAGATTCCACTGATCAGTCTGATGGCCGCCGTCGCCGTCGCCGAAACGCTGATCGAGCGCGGCGTCGCGGGTGTTGACATCAAATGGCCCAACGATGTGTTGATCAACGGCCGCAAGGTCGGCGGCATTCTCGCCGAAGCCGTCAGCGGAGGATCGGAAGCGCTGCGCGTCATCCTCGGCGCCGGAGTCAATCTGAATCATCAATCCTTCCCGCCTGACCTCGGCGAGACAGCGACATCGGTCGCAATCGAAACCGGCGAGCGAATCGCGGTTGAAGAATTCCGCGATCAACTGCTCGACAAGATCGCGGAGTGGTACGAGGTCTGGAAGCGCGGCGAAACCGGATTGATCATCAATCGCTGGCAGCAGCTTTCAACTTATGCGTGCGGCCAGCGGGTGACCGTCAATCTCGACGATGAAAAGATCGCTGGCGTGACTGCGGGTCTGACTGAAACGGGAGCGCTGCGATTGATCGTTGGCGCTGGCGAAGTGAAAACAATTCTGGCCGGCGAAGTGATGAGATTGCGTAAAACCGTCGAATGACTTCTTCGTTCGACAAATCGCAACAAAATTTTCTTCGGCGCCGCTCAATCACACACTCATAAGTTGTACGGATATGATGTGAGAGTTAAGATGTGATTGTTTGATTCCCCATGGCGAAAACACACGAACGAATTGAGATCGAGTTAAGAATGAATGAGGCGTCGGCGCCTTCGGCCATGAACTACTTCAACTATTTCACTGAAATCGAAGAAGAGTTTGTTAAGCGGCGCGGCAGCCACATGATGGTTTCGCCGCTCGACTGGACTTTGATTGAAACCTGGAAGCAGCGCGGCATTCCCCTCTACATCGTGCTGCGCGGAATCAATTCTTCGTTTGACGGATACAATCAACGCCTCAATCGCGGGCGCAAAATCAATTCACTGTTTTTCTGCCAGCAGGAAGTCGAAGCGCTGTTTCAGGAATACATCGAATCGCGCGTGGGAGCGGTTCAGAGCGCCGGAAATGGCGCGCCTCAAAACGGCAATGGCGATTCGCAATTCACTCCTGCGGCGATTGCGGATTTTTTGAAAGGACAGCTCGAAGCCTTGTGGCGGCTGGAGGCGAAGCATCTTGATCCGGCGCTCAAAGAGACTTTCGCCCGCATTTCTCAGCGACTGTCGCAGATTATCGAAGACCTGGAACAGACCGGCGCCCTCTCTCCCGAACTGCTCGAAATGGATTTGATGATGATCGAAGAAGTGGCGCTCGACGGTTTGAGAGAGCACGCGGGCGAGGAAAATATCAAACAATTGCGAAAGGAAGCCAACAACAAGCTGCGCAGTTACAAACAGAGCATGGAGCGCGAAGTTTATGAACAGACGATCAACAACTTCGTCGCGCAACGGCTGCGCGAACAATACCAGGTTCCGCGATTGAGTCTGTTCTATCTGTGAGGTAGGGAGTGGGGAGTGGGGAACAACTGGTTTTTCCCACTCCCTACTCCTCACTCCCCACTCCCCACTTCCTACTCCCTGCTTCCGAAGAGGATGACAAATTATGGCGACACCCGCAGAACTCATTGCCCCGGATGCAAGCGCCAATCGTTCAGTCACGGTCGGCGAAATCCATGAAGTCGCAATCGAGAAGCTGGTCTACGGCGGCGACGGGTTGGCGCACATCGGCTCGCAGGCCGTCTTCGTGCCTTTCACAGCCGCAGGCGATTTCGTTCGCGTGCGGATCGTCGAATGCGAACGAAATTACGCGCGCGGCGTGATCGAGGAGATTCTCGACCCATCGCCGTTGCGCCGCACGCCGCCTTGTCCTTATTTCGGCGTTTGTGGCGGCTGCCAGTTGCAGCACCTCGATTACCGCGCCCAGCTCGAAGCGAAAGTTTCTTTCGTCCGCGAATCGCTGCGCCGCATCGGCCACATCGAATGGGATGAAGGGATCGGCGTGCGTTCAGCCGAAGAGTTCGGCTACCGTTCGCGCGCCGAGATCAAAGTTTCGCGCGATGAAGACGGGCGGGCGCGCATCGGTTATTTCCGCTCCGGCACACAGGAAGTTTGCGAAATCGAAAACTGCCTGATCCTGCTGCCCGCCGCCAACCGCGAATTGCAGCGGCTTCACACCGAAAGCTCGCTGGTTCCGAACGATGCGACGCGCGTCCACCTGACTGTCGGCGACGACGAACTGATCGTCACACCGGCCAATGGCGAACAGGGGCGCGCCGCCGAATTCGATTCGATGGGCACGGCGCATCAGCGCATCGCCGGAGTCAATTACGGCTTCGGCGTGCGTTCGTTTTTCCAGGGCAACAGGTTGCTGGTCGAAGAACTGGTCAAGGAAGCGGTCGGGAACGCCGCAGGCAAACTGGCGATTGATCTTTACGCCGGAGTCGGTCTGTTTTCATTGCAGTTGGCGAAAACGTTCGAGCAGGTTTGCGCGGTCGAAGGGAACAAGACCGCCGCCAATCACGGCGTCGAAAACGCGCGGCTCAACGGAGCGAACAACGTCCGATACGAACCGATCTCGGTCGAGGCGTGGCTGAAATACAAGTCGGCTGAAATTCCCCGGCCCGATTTCGCGCTGCTCGATCCGCCGCGCGCAGGCGCCGGAGTCAAGGTGGTCGAGAGGTTGGCGGCGATGGCCCCACCGGCGCTGACTTACGTCTCGTGCGATCCGGCGACGCTGGCGCGCGATCTGCGCCTGCTTCTAGATTACGGCTACCGGATTGATTCGATCACCGCGCTGGACATGTTCCCGCAGACATTTCACGTCGAAACAGTCGTTCGAATGCGGAATGTGGAATGAGGAATGCGGAATTTCCAGCTTGGAGCTTCAAGCTTCGCTCGAACTTCCG
>JAJVID010000204.1:0-16193 GCA_022072205.1 Acidobacteriota bacterium | reverse complement strand
ATGATCAATCGCGCGGTGAATACGATCAGCTTGCGCTCGATTACGGCTCGCGCGTGCGCGTCTTCGGCAATCTGAGCGACCGGCGGGGTTATCGCAATCCCGGCGCGCCCGATTTCGACGAGATGCTGGAACATCGCGGGTTCGACGCTACAGGCTGGGTCAAAAGCCCGCTGCTCATCGAAAATCTGGGAGCAGGCAGTCGCAACGCGATTCTGAATCGGCTTTACCGAATCCGGGCGAGCGCCATCGCCATCACACTTCGCAACTTCACTCAGCCGGCGTCGGGAATCCTGGTCGCCGCGCTGTTCGGCAACCGCCATTTCCTGTCGCGCGATACGGCTGAAGTTTTTCGCGCAGGCGGCACGTTCCATCTGCTGGTCATTTCAGGCCTGCACGTGGCGTTGATCGCGATGGCCGCGCTCTGGCTGGCGAAGAGGCTGAGCAATTCGCGTCTGGTTCAACATTCGCTGGTGATGGCGCTGATGTGGACTTATGCGTTGATGGTCGGCGCGCAGCCTTCGATCACGCGCGCGGTGGTGATGCTCAGCGTCGCGCTCGTCGGGCAATTGATTTTCCGCTCGTCGGTTGGCGCGAACACACTGGCAATGTCAGCGATTGTGTTGCTCGCCTGGCAACCGCGCGACATTTTCAATCCGGCGTTTCAGCTTTCTTTCCTGACTGTGTTGATGATCGTGGCCTTCGCCTCGCCGCTTTATCTGCGGTTGAAACAAATCGGTGAGTGGCAGCCTTCGATGTCAACGCCCTATCCGCCGCGCGTTCCGCAGCCGGTGAGATGGCTGGCCGAGACGCTGTTCTGGAATGAACGCGAATTCCGCAAGGAGATGAAGCGCGCGCCGATTCGATACCGGTTGGAAAAATCGCGCGCGGGGATGTGGTTGAACAGGTTTCGATTTCAGTGGGCGATCCGCTGGATTGCGACAACGCTGTTCACGACGATGGCGGTTCAAGCGGGCTTGTTGCCGCTGATGATCCATCACTTTCACCGTTTCTCGATTGTTTCGCCGGTTGCGAACGTCGTCGAAGCCGCGCTGGTCTTCGTGTTGATGATCGCGGGCGCGGCGTTTCTGCTGATCCATTCGATCATCGGCGCGTGGGCTTTGAAGCTCTCGCCGGTTGTGAATTGGGTTGGGTGGCTGACTGTGGAAGCAGGGAAGCCGCTGCTCGGCTGGCGCAAGGCGAGTTTCCGCGTGCCCGATTTCGGCGAGCATTGGCAATCGGTCTTCGCCGCATACTTCCTCGCCGCGCTGATTCTGATCATTGCCACGAACGAATGGAATCCGTTCCGCAAAGGCGATCAAGGCGGAGACGCGCGCCGAAAGATTGCCGGACGCTTCGCGGCTGCGGCGTCAACGCTCACGCTCATCGCGCTCGGCTGGTTGTTGGTCATCCATCCGTTCAAACACGAATTTGAGCGCGGACGATTGAGCGTGACTTTTCTGGATGTCGGTCAGGGCGACTCGATGCTGATCAGCTTTCCGCAAGGCTCGTTGATGCTGCTCGACAGCGGCGGGCGAATAGATTTCGATTCGCGCGAAGGGCGCGAAGAAAACGAAGACGCGTTTGTCGAAGACCGCATCGGCGTCGCCGAAGCCGCAGTGATGCCTTACCTGTGGCGACGCGGAATCAAGCGCCTCGATTGGATAGCGGCGAGCCACGGTCACCCGGATCACGTCGGAGCTTTCGCGGAAATCGTTCGGGATTTTGAAATCGGTCATGCTCTGCGCCCAGCCTCGCCGAGGGCCGACCTCTTCGATCAGACGCTGCGCTCATCCGGTTTGCCAACGCGGAGCCTGAAGCGCGGCGATGATTTCGCGATTGACGGCGCGCGGATCGAAGTCCTGTCGCCCCCGGTTCAAACCGAAGCCGCGCTGCTCTCCGAAAACGATCAATCGCTTGTCCTGCGAATCAGCTTCGGCGCTCGCAGCTTCCTGCTGACGGGCGACATCGAACGCGAAGCCGAAGAGATGCTGGTCGCCAGTGGCGCCGACCTGCGCGCCGATGTTCTGAAAGTCGCGCATCACGGGTCGAAGACTTCTTCGGCGGCTGAATTTTTGGAGAAAGTGAAACCGCAACACGCGGTAATCTCGGTCGCCTATCCAAGCCCGTTCGGCCACCCTCACGCCGAAGCTCTCGCGCGTTTGCAAACGACCAATGCGCGCATCCGGCGAACGAGCGAATGCGGCGCGATTACGATCTCGACCGATGGCTCCGACCTGCGCGTCGAAACATTCGTCAAGTCCGGATCAGATGCGCGATCCGCCGATAAAGCTTCGCGCTCATCCCGCGAACGATGATGATGTCCTGCGGACGTCTGAAGCGTCCGTGCTTGCTGCGGTGTTCGATGATGCGTGAAGCGAGCGCAGGGCCGATGCCGGGCAATCGCTCAAGTTCTTCAGTTGATGCGGTGTTGATGTTGATGCGCTCTTCACTTTGAGGCTGCGGAATTGAAGCCGTAGCAGCTTGCGCTATGTTGGTTAGCGCGATAACTAAGCTGAGCGCCGTAGCGGCTGTTGTATATGCGCGCTTCACAATGACTCTCCTTGGCCCGCTTGCGGTAGATGAAGCCGTTGCTCCCGATCGGATTCATCCGGCCCTCTTCATTTCGCGCCGGTCAAAACAAAGTCAATATGCCAATGAGTTGATCCGTCGAGAGGGCTTCGATTTCATCGTGGTGATTCCGCAGTATGCTCTCAATGTCCGAGGTCTTGCAGTTCCCACGCCGAATCCATATCACTTTCGGTGGAAAGCCGAGCAGCAGGGACAAGTCGCTGAAGTCGGCGTCTTTGGTCACGATCAGGAAATCGTGCTGCTTGGCGTATTCGCGAATGACTGTGTCATCAACCCGGTCGAGTCCCAGCAGGTAGACGTGGCTCGAATCAGGGAAGAGATCGCTGAGGCGGTTGATCAGACGAGGCGACAGGTTGTGATCGAAGAGCAGTTTCACACCGGCACGACCATCAAGCTTTTTTCCCGATCCGCCGCATAACTCAAACAGGCGCGGATGTCTTCTTCCGTCAGATACGGGAAGTCATCAAGAATCTCCTGCGGCGTCATGCCAGAGGCGAGGTATTCAAGCACATCATAAACAGTGATCCGCATCCCTCTGACGCAGGGCTTGCCGCCGCGTTTCCCCGGTTCAATCGTGATGATGTCTTTGTAATTCATGCGCCGATAGTAAACCCGTCAATTATGATCGGACAAGCCATTGCCGCCGCACGGCTCGTTGGAGCGACCGGCCTCTCTGCTGAAGTTATGTGGCAAAAACGCGCCGCAATCCTAAGCTTGGGGTTGACGGTGATCAAGCGGAAAGCGCCGAAATCAAATCAATCAGCGCAAGCCATGAATCTTCAATCTGAATTCGCCGTTGGTGATCGAGGGGCCTTCAGGCGCGCGGCGGGCGAAGTTGATCGCCTCGGCGCAGATCATCGGCACGCCTCCGCGCGACGTCTGCAAGCCGTAATGCTGGTTGGTGAGGATGGCTTTCAGGCGCGGGTTGTGCGGGGCGGTGACGCCGTAACGCAGCGAGATGATCGGCAGTTCGGGCGATTGCGACGGGTTGATGAATTCGATGCTGTCGTCGTAGATGTTGATGCGGGCCTGGCGGTCGCGCGCGCTCCAGTCGCGGTGGGCGAGCGAGTTGGTCAGGGATTCGATGATTGCGCCGCGATGGTAACTGGCGCGAGTTTGCAGGAAGGAGTCGGCCTCGGCGTCAGCGCTGTGGCTCTCGCGGGTTTTGCGCGACGGGCGAGCGTCCCAGAGGTCAACGTAGCGGTTGATGAAATTGATCGCGCCGTCGAAGAGGCGGAACAGATTGCCCTGGAATTGTGATCGTTCGATGACCGGCGAGTTGTGGTCGTTACCGCTGTGCCGAGTCAGTTGCAGATCGGCGCGGGGCATCAGTTCGGCTACGCGGCCATTCAAGCCGAAAAGCAACAGCCCGCCTACGGTCAGCAAGAGATCGTCTTCGATCTTCACGGCCAAACCCATGTCGCGGAGCACGGAATCGGTCGGGAAGCCTTTGGTTGATTCACCCCAGTAGCCGGGATTGACGCCGCGCACGTAGCTCCAGAAGAGCGATTCATCAACATCGCTTTCGAGGTCGGCGTGGAAGACCGGCGTTTGCTCGAAACGCGTCAGGCGCATTTCACCCATGATCAGTGAAAGCTCCTCGCGCGTCGTTTCGCGCTTGGTCGCGCCTTCGCGCAGGTAGAAGCGGTCGTCGAGCGTGCGGTGCGGGCGGTTGTCCGTATCTACTTCCAGCAGGACGATGCGGCGCCCGTTGTCGAAGGCGACTTTGTTGATGTAAGGGAAGACGGGCGGCTGGATGTGATTAGCGCAGATATCGCGAAGATCGGTTTCAACCGCTTCGGGGTCATCAACGCCTTCGATGCGCAGTTGATCGTTGACTCCGAAGACCATCGCGCCACCGCCGGTGTTGGCTAACGCAATGATTTCGGCGGTCAGCTTTTCGATGTTGCTGAAGCGGACTTTCAGTTCAAGGTAGGTGTCTTCGCCGCCACGCACCATCCGCACCAACTCCCCGCGCGAAGTCGCCGGGGCGGGAAGGTCAACCTGGTAAGCGTAATAGGATCGCTCTGAACCAGGCGCCTGGCGCGGACGCCGATAAACGTTGTTCCGTTTGCGTGCCATTGCTTCGGCGGCAAGGTTTACGCGCAGGGGGCGATAAACAAAAATCGCCGCTTTGTAGTTGTGTGAGTGAGCGGAAATTATTTCTACAAAGGCGAGATCAATTCCTACTCACCCGGTTATTGGTGAAACGTCCGTAGCCGGTAGCGTTGCGTGAGCGGACGTTAAGCGGGCTTGGCCTTGTCCTTACCGCCTGACTTCTCATCCTCGGCGTCGGCTTCAGCCATCCCTACTTTGAAATTGCGGATGCTTTCGCCCATGCCTTTGGCGAGTTGGGGCAGACGGTTTGCGCCAAAGAGTATGAGGACAATAACGAGGATAATGATCAATTCCCAGCCGCCCGGCGCCCAAAGTAAAAGCAGGTTGTTCATGGAATTCTCCTTGATGCCCAAATTAGGTGTTGGATTCGAAACGCATTGTAGCGTCGCGCTCGCAAGGGTGTCAATCAGGCGATTCCTTGATGTTGCCTAAGTTCGATGCTATATTGCGCGGCGGTTTATGGGCAGCGCTAATCGCCAGTATTCATCAGTAATTTGACGCGCAAGCGACAGCTTGCGCTGAACTTTCTTCAGGGGCGTTTGTGCCGTTGGCGGTCACGCCCTGAAATTCGGGCAGGCGCCTCGATCGGCGCCGATCCGGTTTAGTGGATGATTTTTCAAGGAGGGCAAAGTTATGGCAGACAATCAAGGCGGCGGTGGGGATAAACTGGTTTACTTTTTGATCGGCGCCGGGATCGGCGCGATCACTGCATTACTCTTCGCTCCGAAATCGGGCAGTGAGCTTCGTTCGGATATCGCCGACGCGACTAAAAAAGGACTCGATTACGCCCGCGACACCGGACGCGACATCGGTGAGCGCGCGAGTGATTATTATCAAACCGGCGTCGAGCGCGCTGCGGAGTATTACCAGACCGGTATCGAACGCGCGTCCGAACTGACGCATCGCAGCAAAGAGGCGGTCAGTGATTTGACCGACCGGGGGAAAGATTTGATCAATCGTCAAAAAGCTCAATTCGCCGCAGCCATCGAAGCGGGCAAACAAGGTTACCGCGAAGCCAAGCAGTCCGATCAGGGCAAGATCAGCGCGGCGGTTGAGGAAAGTTGATTTTAAGCAGGGAGTAGGGAGTGGGGAGCAGGGAGTGGAAAGCGCTAAGCGCCCACTTCCCACTTCCCACTCCCTACTCCTCGCTGAGGAGAGCGAGCAGTGGAAAGCACTTTGACTTACTTCATTGCCATCGGCGTCGCAGTGTTGCTGATTGTCCAGGCGGCGGTCTTCATCGGAATTTATTTTCTGGCCAAGCGGCTGGTCGCCATCGCCGAACGCACCAGTCAACTCCAGACTCGCGCCGAATACCTGCTCAACAACACCGAACCGGTTTTGAAGATGGCGCAGGGCGTGATGTCCGAACTGAAAGAGGCCGGCGCTTACTTTTCGCAGGGAGCGCAGCACATTTCGGCCATCGCTGAAATGGCCAAAGACGAAGTCGCCGAGGTCAAACACCTGCTCGGAGACACGACGGCCATCGCCCGCCGCGAAGTCGAGCGCGCGCGCGAAAAAGTGGACAAAGTGCAGAACACGCTGGCGGTCGCAACCGATCAGTTCGCGCGCACCACAGCGATGGTGCAACACAGCGTCCTTGAACCCGCGCGCGAATTTTCGTACCTGATGTTCGGTCTGCGGCGCGCCTTCGACGTTTTGTTCTCCGGCAATCGCCTGCCGGTCAACCGCGCTTATCAGGACGAGGAATTATTCATTTGACGCTCCATTCGGAGCGGGCGGAAAAACTTACCGTCAAATAAAAGCACTCGCGCTCCGGCAAATAACAGCCGGGGCGCGAGTGCTTTTTTATCGCCCATCTTTACTGTATCATCGGGCTTTATTTTTGCAGCCCCGGAGACCACACCACACACCATTGAGGCTGAATGAAAGTGAATTATGGAAACAGAAGCGAAACTCGATCTTAAAACCACAGTCAACCTTCCCGACACTCCCTTCCCGCTCAAAGGCAATCTGGCGCAGAACGAACCCGCGCGTTTGAAGAAATGGGAAGAGATCAATGTTTACGAGCGTTTGCGCGAAGTCCGCGCGGGGCGCTCTTTGTACGTGCTGCACGACGGCCCGCCTTACGCCAACGGGCGCATTCACCTGGGCCACGTGCTCAACAAGGTTCTCAAGGATTTCTGCATCAAGTCGCGTTCGATGATGGGGCATTGGACGCCTTACATTCCGGGATGGGATTGTCACGGTTTGCCAATCGAGATTCAGGTTGACAAGGAATTGGGCGCAAAGAAGGGGCAGATGAGCAAGCTCGACATTCGCCGGGCCGCGCGCAAACACGCCGAGAAATTCCTGGCTTTGCAGCGCGAAGACTTCATCCGCCTGGGCATCTTCGGCGAGTGGGAAAATCCGTATATGACGATGGACCCGAAGTACCAGGCGACCATCGTCCGCGTCTTCGGCAAATTCGTCGAGGAAGGTTCGATCTACAAAGGACTGCGTCCCGTTCACTGGTGCATCAATTGCCAGACGGCGCTCGCCGAAGCTGAGGTCGAATACAAGGATCACGCCAGCCCGTCGGTTTACGTGAAGTTTCCGTTCCCGGACGCGGCGAAGATCGCCCCGGCGCTCGCGGGTCGCAACGTCAGCATGGTCATCTGGACGACCACGCCGTGGACGCTGCCCGCCAATCTGGGCATCGCGGTCAACACGGAGTTTGAATACAGCGCGGTCGAGATTGGCCAGGATGTTTTCATCGTCGCCAGCGGATTGTTGAAGCAGGTTGCGGAGAAACTCGGCTGGGGAGAAGAGCCTGAGGTGGTTGCGACGATCAGCGGCGAAAAGTTCGACCGTCTGAAAGTTCGCCATCCGTTCATCAATCGCGACAGCCTGTTGATGCTCAGCGATCACGTCACGCTCGACGCCGGCACGGGTGTGGTGCATACGGCTCCGGGGCACGGTTACGAAGATTACGTGATCGGCAAACAGTACGGCCTCGACATCTACAATCCGGTGGACAATCGCGGAATCTTCATGAAAGACGTGGAGCGTTTCGCAGGCGAGCAGGTCTTCAAAGCCAACCCGAAGATCGTCGAGTTCATGCGCGAGACTGGAGTATTGCTGCACAACGAGAAACACGAACACCAGTACCCGCATTGCTGGCGCTGCCATAATCCGGTGATCTTTCGCGCCACGCCTCAATGGTTCATCTCGATGACGGCTACGGGGCTGAACGACCGCGCCATCGCCGCCTGCGATCAGGTTCAGTGGGTGCCGGAGTGGGGCAATGAGCGGATGAAGAATATGTTCCGTGGCCGCCCCGACTGGTGCATCTCGCGCCAGCGCGCGTGGGGCGTGCCGATCACGGTGTTCTATTGCGAAGATTGCGGCGAATCGCTGGTTGATCCGAAGCTGATCAATTACGTCGCGGATATTTTCGAGAAAGAATCCGCCGACGCCTGGTACGAGCGCGACGCTGGCGAACTGGTTCCGCCCGGAACGAAATGCAGTTGCGGGTCGGCCAGGCTGAGCAAGGAGATGGACATCCTGGACGTATGGATTGATTCGGGATCGAGTTCGCTCGCCGTGCTCGAACCGCGCGGACTGCCTTACCCGGCGGATGTCTATCTGGAAGGTGGCGATCAATTCCGGGGCTGGTTCAATTCGTCGCTGGTTGTCGGTCTCGAAGCCAAAGGCGCGCCGCCTTATCGCGCGGTGATCACCAACGGCTGGGCCGTTGACGTGAGCGGCGAGAAGATGTCGAAGTCGAAAGGTACCGGCGTTGATCCGCATACGGTGATCAAGCAGAGCGGCGCGGAGATTCTGCGCGTCTGGTGTTCGGCGCTCGATTATCACGATGACGTGCGCATCTCGGACGAAATCCTCAAGCGCATCTCGGACGCTTACCGCAAGCTGCGCAACACGGCGCGTTATTGTCTGGGCAATCTCGCCGATTTCGACCCGAAGCGCGACCGCGTGGCCTTCGATCAGATGGCGGAGATTGACCGCTGGGCGCTGGCCAAGTTGAATGAAGTGACGAAACGTGTGCTCGCGGCTTACGAGCGTTACGAGTTCACGGACGTTTATCAATCGCTCTACAACTTCGCCACTATCGAGATGTCGGCGTTGTACTTCGACATCCTGAAAGACCGGCTTTACACCTACGCGCCCCGCTCGCTTGCGCGGCGTTCGGCGCAGACGGCGTTGTACGAAATCGTTCACCGGTTGTCGCGGCTGCTGGCGCCGGTGCTGGTCTTCACCGCCGACGAAATCTGGGAGAACATTCCGGGCGCGGCGAATGAAGCGCAGTCGGTGCATCTGGCCGAGTTTCCGGCCTACGAAGAGGCGTGGCGCAACGACGACCTGCTCAAACGCTACGAGCGATTGTTCGATGTTCGCGGCGCGGTGATGAAGGCGCTCGAAGAAGCGCGCAACGCCAAGCTGATCGGCGCGGGACTGGAAGCGAGGATCACGATTACCGCCGACGCCGCGACGAAATCGTTTCTGGAATCTTTCGGCGAAGACCTGCGGTTCGTCTTCATCGTTTCAAAGGTCGAGTTGCGCGAAGGCGCGGAGTTGGATGTGAAGGTTGACGCGGCTGAAGGCGAGAAATGCGAACGCTGCTGGCATTACACGACGGATGTCGGCGCGGACACGCGCTATCCTGGCGCGTGTTTGCGTTGCGCCGCCAATCTGGATGAGATGTTGGCGCGGTAGTCCGATGGGAGTAAACTCTCCGTTGTTGAGAGCCAAAGCGGAAAGGAGAACCTATGCCAGAAGATGAGACCAATTGCGTTTGCGCGAATTCTGGCAATAGACATCCGGCGATTTCTCGCGGGGCGAATTCGTAATCGAAGAGGTTCGAGATTGAACTGATTGCAAATGATGCGAACCAAATTTTCATATCTGCTTATTACCGTCATTGCGCTCGTCGCCGATCAGTTGACCAAATTGTGGGCGACGGCGTCGCTCAAACCGGTTGTCTTTATTGAAGTGGTTCCCGGATTTTTCCGGCTCAGTTACGCGACCAATCGCGGCGTGGCGTTCAGCCTTTTCGCCGACAGCCAGTTCGACATCCGATGGATACTGGCGGGAATTTCGCTCGTCGCCGCGCTGTTTGTGTTCAGTTATTTCAGGCGCGCGCCGGATGGTAAACCCTGGCTGAATGTTTCGCTGTCGTTGCTGCTGGCTGGCATCGTCGGCAATATGATTGACCGCATCCGGCTGGGCGAGGTCGTGGATTTCATCGAACTGCACTGGCGAGACCTTTACAGTTGGCCGACGTTCAACATCGCCGATTCGGCGATCTGCGTCGGCGCGGTTCTGCTGGCGCTGGAAATGTTGCGCGAGGAAAAAGCCGCGAGGATCGCTTCCTCCGCGCCGCCAACGTCCGCGCCGGAAGAGACCGGAATCAGATCGTCCGAGAATTAACTTGTTGTCCCGTTATGTTTCCAGAACTATTCAAAATTCCGTATACCAATTTCAGTTTTAACACCTACGGTTTTCTGCTCGCGCTGGCGTTCGTGGCCGGATTGCTCGTGATGGCGCGGCTGGCGGCGCGCGACGGTTTGGACAAGCAGAAGGTTTACGACCTGGGGTTGTGGGTGTTGGCTGCGTCGCTGATCGGGTCGAAAGCGCTGATGGTCATCACCGAGTGGGATAGCTATTACCGCGACAACCCGCGCCAGATCTTCACGCTCGATTTCTTTAGGTCGGGCGGAGTCTATTACGGCGGTTTGATCGCGGCGGTCATAGCCTCGGTCGTCGTGATGCGCATTTATAAACTTCCGTGGTGGCGCACGGCTGACGCTTTCGCTCCTGGCATCGTCATCGGCCAGGCGATTGGCCGTCTGGGTTGTTTCAGCGCCGGGTGCTGCTGGGGCAAACCGACCTCGGCCTGGTACGGCGTTCATTTCACCGACAAAGGCCACGAGATTACAGGCGTGCCTACGATAGTAAGTCACCTCAACGATCCGATTCAGCAAAACGTCTGGGCTGAACGCCTGGCCAATCTCGGTGGATTGCTGGCGCCGATCCATCTGCATCCGACGCAGCTTTACGAAGCCGGAGCGACTCTGTTGATCTTCGTTGTGTTGTTGTTTATGCATCGCCGCCGCCGTTTTGATGGGCAGGTGATTCTGGCTTACGCGATGCTCTATTCGGTGGCGCGCTTCATCATCGAATACTGGCGCGACGATCCGCGCGGTGAAATCTTCGACCTCTCGACCTCGCAATTCATCGCGGTCGTGATGTTCGTCGGCGCGCTCGCGGCCTTTCTCTACAGGCTCCGCAAGCCGAGTGTGGAATTGAGAGCGCAAACCGCCGAATGAGGATCAGTACCGCTCGCGGTACTGATCCTCCCGCAATCCGCAATCCGCAATCCGCAATCGTATGCGTCTCGCTTACTTCACTCCGCTTCCTCCAAGCAAATCAGGCATCGCCGATTATAACTCGGAGCTTTTGCCCTATCTGGCCAAAGGCGCGGAGATTTCCGTTTTCGTCGAACAGGCCGATGAGTTGCGCGAGAATCGCGACCGCGCGGATTTCGCTATCCACAACGCCACCTACTTCGATGAGATTCATCGTCAACAGCCCTTCGACCTCTGCGTCTATCATCAAGGCAACAACCCGCATCACGAATACATATACGAGCGGGCGACCCGAACGCCGGGATTGCTGGTCCTGCACGAGCACTGCCTGCACCATCTGATCGCGTGGAAGACGCTGGGGCGCGAGGACAAGGACGCTTACTGGAACGAGATGTTTTACGCCTACGGCCGGACGGGCGCGCGCGCGGCGGATATGCGCGCCGAGGCTGTGGGAAGCGATTACCAGCAATTTCTGATGCCGCTCAATCGCCGTGTGGTCAGCCGCAGCCTCGGCGTCGTCGTTCACAACGCTTATGCGGCTTCTCAACTCGAAGGGCAGCTTGAAGGATTGAACGGGGGCATTCCCGTTGAGATCATCCCGCATCATCTCTCGCCGAAAGCATACGAACTTGATGCGATGGACAGGATCGAATGCCGCCGCAGCCTGGGCATTCCCGACGACGCCTGGGTGATCGCGTCCTTCGGCTTTGTTACTCAATCGAAACGCATCCCGGCGATTCTGGCGGCGTTCAAACAATTGTTGCAGCACGTTCCGAACGCGATGTTTCTGGTCGTCGGCGAAGATCACTGGAAATGGAGCGTCGGGCCGCTGATCGAAGAGATGGGGTTGCGGAAATGCGCGCGCCTGACCGGCTACACAACCGAGCGCGATTTCTTCCGCTACCTGAAAGCCGTTGATGTGGTGGTCAATTTGCGTTACCCGACGGCGGGCGAAACGTCGGGCACGCTGATCCGCGCGCTCGGCGCTGGCCTTCCGGTCGTCGTCACCGACTTCGGGCAGTTCGCTGAATTGCCCGACGATGTTTGTTTAAAAGTTTCGGCGACGGAGAGCGAAGAGAAAGAGATTTACTTGCGGCTGCGCGCGCTGACGCAACGCCAGACCCTGCGCGAACGTTTGAGCCGCCGCGCCGCCGAATGGATTCGCGCCGAAAATGAGATCAGCCGTTGCGCCGCCCGCTATCTGGATTTCGCTGAACGCGTCATTGAAAGGCGTGGACAGCGCAACCGGCGCATTCAACAGCGGCAAGCCGATTACAGAATCGAATTCAAAGATCAGCCGGCGATTGCGCTCGACCGCGACGAAGCGCTCGATTACGTCGCCGGATTTTTCGCTGACGATCCGAACGCCAGCGGTTACATTCAGGCCCATCGCGAGCGGCTGATCGCAACGTTGCGGCTCATTCCTCGCGGCGGCCAGGATCAACGGCTGCTGGAACTGAGCAGTTATCTGCAAATGCCGCTGCTCATCAAACGCTACGGCGATTACGGCGAGATCGCCGTTACGAACTGGTGGGATGGCGAGCCGAAAGAGAAGATCATCACGACGCGCAACGCAGTCACAGGCGAAGAGTTTTCGTTTCAGGTCAAAAATGTTGATGTCGAACGAGATCGATTTCCATTTCCTGACGATCACTTCGATGCCGCGCTGTGTTGCGAACTGATCGAACACTTGCGCGAAGACCCGATGCATATGCTCATCGAACTGCATCGCGTGCTGAAATGGGGCGGGCTGTTGATTCTGACGACGCCGAACATCACGAGCGCGTTCAGCGTTCAGGAAGCGCTGGCCGGGCGAACCCCGATCTTTTACAGCCTCTACAATCGGCAAAGCCCCGCCGACCGCCACAGCCGCGAATATACGCCAGCGGAGGTTCGCACGGCGCTTGAATGCGCCGGATTCAAAGTCATCAAACTCTTCACCGAAAATAACTGGCGCAAGACCAGCGACGAATTTCTGGCGTGGCTCGATCATACGGACGTGCCGCGAGAACTGCGCGGCGACAACATCTTCGCTGTGGCCAGAAAGCAGAGCGCGCAGATCGAACGCTATCCGGCTGAGTTGTACGAATAAGGGAGTGGGGAGTGGGGAGTAGGGAGTGGGGTGATTCTCCCTACTCCCCACTCCCCACTCCCCACTCCCCATCCTTATGATTTCCGTTCAAAACGCCTCAAAACTCTACCGCATCTACGACAAGCCGTCGGGACGGCTGAAGGAGATTCTGCTGCGCGGACGCCGCAAATATCACCGCGATTTCTGGGCGCTCGAAGACGTGAGCGTTGAAGTCGAGACGGGCGAGGCCGTCGGCGTCATCGGGCGCAACGGGGCGGGGAAGACCACGCTGTTGCAGATCATCGCGGGCGTCTTGCAGCCGACGCGTGGCGACGTGAAAGTCGAGGGGCGCGTGACCGCGTTGCTCGAATTGGGCAGCGGCTTCAATCCCGAATACACCGGGCGCGAAAACATTCTGCTGAGCGGGCAGATTCTGGGCTTCAGCGAAGACGAGATGCGGCGCAGGATGGATGTGATCGTGCGCTTCGCCGAACTGGAAGGTTTCGTTGATCAACCGGTCAAGACTTATTCGACCGGGATGCTGATGCGGCTGGCGTTCGCTTCGGCGATTCACGTTGATCCGGACGTGCTGATCGTTGACGAAGCGTTGTCGGTCGGCGACGTTTACTTCCAGCGCAAATCGCTCGATCGAATGGAATATTTCCGTAAGGCGGGAAAGACCGTGCTTTTCGTCTCGCACGATCCCGCGCTGATCCAGCGATTTTGCACTCGCGCGCTGTGGCTGGAGCAGGGCCGCGTGGCGATGACCGGCAACGCGAAAGATGTCGTCACGTCGTATCAGGCTTTTTGCGCAAGGCTGGAAGAAGAGCGGCTGCGCAACGCCGCGAACAACGGCGGCATCGCCTCGCGCGAACACGACGAATTGCTGCGCGAATTAAAGCTGACCGGCTCGCGCTGGGGAAACGGCAGAATCAAATTCGTTAAAGTCGAGATGATGAATTCGCGCGGCGAACAGACCTGGGTTTTCCGCACGGGCGAAGAAGTAACGATCCGGCTGATCGTCGAAGCCGACGGCGATTATCCGAAGCCGATCTTCGCCGCCGACATTTACCGCTACGACGGCGTGTTCATCGGCAGCGTCAACAACCACGACACGAACCCCGCCCGGCTGCCGATCAAACGCGGCGAGAACCTGATCGAACTGCGCATCCCGAAGCTGGAGCTTTCGCACAACGTCTATTTCCTCTCGGTCAAAACCTACACCGAAAGCGGCGAACCTGATTGGGGCGACCCGGCGGACGTGCATTACCAGATGTATCAGTTCAACATTCTGACCGAAGGCGTGATTCACGGACTGATGAGGTTTGAGGCTGAATGGCGTGGTGATACAGTGATTGAGAAATACAGTACCCGATCTTAGCGGGTGGCAGCCTGTTTTGAGACAAGGAATCTGATAACTCTGGAGGCGAATTATGCGGCTACGCGCACTGCTTGCGTTTATCTTTGCGATAACTATCGGCGTTACATCTCAAGCTCAGCAGTCCTCATACGATGTTCTGATAATCAACGGCACAGTCTACGACGGCGCCGGCAATAGACCTCGCCGCGCTGATGTCGGCGTCAAAGGCGACCGCATCGTCGCCGTCGGCGATCTGAAATCAGCGAAGGCCACGACTGTTGTTGACGCTCAGGGGCTGGCTGTCGCGCCCGGCTTCATCAACATGCTTTCGTGGGCGGTTGACGATCTGATCGTTGACGGGCGGAGCTTGGGCGACATCAAGCAGGGCGTGACGACCGAGATTTTCGGCGAAGGCGATTCGATGGGGCCGCTCAATGACGAGATGAAGCGGCGAAGACTGGCGGCGCAGGGCGATCTGAAGTTTCCGATTGAATGGACGACGCTGTCTGAGTACCTGCAATACCTGGAAAAGAAGGGCGTCTCGTGCAATGTCGCTTCGTACATCGGCGCTACCACCATCCGCGAATACGTCGTCGGCCTGGAAGACAAGAAGGCCACGCCCGAACAGTTGGAGCAGATGCGCGAGCTTGTGCGGCGCGAGATGGAAGCGGGCGCTTTGGGCATCGGCTCGTCGTTGATTTACGCGCCGGCGTTTTACGCTCCGACCGAAGAGTTGATCGAGATGTGCAAGGTGGCGGTGAAATACAAAGGCAAATACATTTCGCACATGCGCAGCGAGGGGAACCGCCTGATCGAGGCCGTCGAAGAGTTGCTGCGGATCGCGCGCGAGGCGAATATCCCGGCGGAAATTTATCACCTCAAAGCCGCCGGCCAATCGAATTGGCGGAAGATGGATCAGGTGATTGCGATGGTTGAGAAGGCGCGCCGCGACGGGTTGAAGATCACCGCCGATATGTACACCTACCCGGCGGGTGCGACCGGCCTCGACGCCGCTATGCCGCCCTGGGTTTTGGATGGCGGTTACGAAGCGGCGTTTAAACGGCTGCGCGATCCCGAAACGCGCAGGAAGATCGCCGAAGAGATTCGCACGCCGACGAATAAATGGGAGAACCTGCTGCTCGCTTCAGGCTCGCCGGAGCGTGTGCTGCTGGTCGGTTTCAAAAACGACGCGCTGAAAAAATACACCGGCAAGACGCTGGCCGAAGTTGCGAAGCTGCGGAATGAAGATTACACCGACACGGTGATGAATCTGGTGCTCGAAGACCAGTCGCGCGTTGGCACTGTCTATTTCATGATGTCGGAAGAAAACATCAGGAAGCAGATCAGGCTGCCCTGGGTGTCGTTCGGCTCGGACGCCGGCTCGATGCCAGCCGAAGGAGTGTTTCTGAAATCCTCGACGCACCCGCGCGCTTACGGCAATTTCGCGCGGCTGCTCGGCAAATACGTGCGCGAGGATAAAGTGATCCCGCTTGAAGACGCCGTCAGGCGGTTGTCGGGATTGCCCGCGACAAACCTCGGACTGGATGGTCGCGGATTTCTGAAGGCGGGTTATTTCGCCGACATCGTCGTCTTCGATCCGAAGACCGTCGCCGACCGCGCGACGTTCGAGCAGCCGCACCAATTCGCCGTCGGAATGAAGCACGTCTTCATCAACGGCAAGCAGGTGTTGAAAGACGGCGAGCACACCGGCGCGAAATCGGGGCGCGCG
>JAJVID010000149.1:9991-23567 GCA_022072205.1 Acidobacteriota bacterium | reverse complement strand
TCTGCAATTCAGCGAGCAACTGATTGAGCGTGACTCGTTCGCCTATCCCCAGGTTCATGACCTGTCCGATCGCTTCCGGCGCTTCGGCGGCGCGCAGGTTCGCGTCAACCACGTTGGCGACGTAGGTGAAGTCGCGCGACTGTTCGCCGTCGCCGTAAATCACCGGCGTTTCGCCCGCTAACAACGCCGTGACGAATTTCGAGATCACACCGGAGTATTGCGAAGACGGGTCCTGGCGCGGCCCGAAGACATTGAAATAGCGCAACGAGACGGTCTCCAATCCGTAAACGCGCGTGAAGACCTGGCAGTAATATTCGCCGAAAAGCTTCGCAGCCGCGTAAGGCGAGAGCGGGCTGGGCGGCGTGTCTTCATGTTTCGGCAGCGTCTCGGTGTCGCCGTAGGCCGAACTGGATGCTGCGTAAATGACGCGGCGGGCGCCGGCTTCGCGCGCGGCCATTAAGATATTGAACGTCCCGTTGACGTTGACGTCGTGGTTCAGGTCGGGTTCGGCCACTGAGCGCGGCACAGAAGGGATTGCGGCCTGATGAAAAATTATATGCGCGCCTTCAACCGCGCGCCGTGCCGCGTCAAGGTTGCGAATGTCGCACTCGACGAATTCGATTCGGTCTTTAATGTTAGCCAGATTTTTACGATGGCCGGTGCTCAAATTGTCCAGTACCCGCACGCGGTCGCCTCGATTGACCAACGCTTCGGCGATGTGCGAGCCGATGAATCCCGCGCCACCAGTCACCAAATACAATTTTCTGTCTCCCACTTTGATTTTTTCCTTTTCTCCGCAAGGCGGGGAGGATGTGATACCAGGATTAGCCTTCAACAGCCTCCGCCGCAGCGTCAGAAGCGAACACGCGCTTGGCGCGCGCCGCCGCAAGCTCGTACCAGTAAACGTAAATCGTAAACGCAGCCAGCAGGGCCGCGCTCAAAATCAGGATAATTATGCGCGTTCGATCAGCGCTGAAAGTATAAACGATTCCAGCCGCGCCAAGCATTGCGCTCAGGCCGTAGTAAGTCAACGAAACGCGGCGGTGGCTCTGGCCCGCGATGACCAGCCGCTGGTAAAGATGTGAGCGATGCGCCTGGTAAAGCTTTTCGCGGCGGCGAATCCGGCGAATGATCGTGAACGTCGCGTCGTAAATGAACGTCCCGAAGATCAGCAGCGCGGCGATGAACGGAGCGGGCCGCGCTCCGCTGTTGGTTGTCCACACGGCGAAGGCCGCCAGCACGTAGCCGATGAAAAGGCTGCCGACATCGCCCATGAAGATTTTCGCCGGGGGAAAGTTGTGAGCCAGAAAACCCAGACAGGCCGCCGCCATCATCAAACAACCGGCGCCCAGCAGCCGATGGCCAGTGCCGATGCAGACCGCAGACAGCGCCAGGCTGTAGATCGCTCCAACGCCGCCAGCCAGCCCGTCAATCCCATCCATAAAATTGAAGAAGTTGCTGAAACCGGTCAGCCAGACGATGGTCAGCAACGCCCCGATCACCCAGCCGAAAGTAATCTCAACGCCGAACGGCAATTTGAAATGCAGAAAGATGGCTCCGCTCCACACAGCGATGATTGCGGCCAGCAGTTGTCCCAGGTATTTCGACAGTGGCCCGATCCGACGCAGATCGTCAATCAACCCGACCGCGACGATCACGGCGTAACCGAACAGCGCGATTCCGAATTTCGTCGCTACGATCCAGTTGCTAGCCGCCGGCAACAGCATGATCCACAACAACGGCATCAGCGCGACGAACGCCGCGACGATGCCCAGCCCGCCCATTCGCGGCGTCGGTCGCGTGTGCGAACTGCGTTCGTTTGGCACGTCGAGCGATTGCAGACGCGACGGCGCCTGAGCCAGCCAGCCAGTGATTAAATAGGCGATGACGCCCGCGAGGAAAAAGATTGTCGCTCGAAACATACTTCGTTTAGTCCTTCGCGCAACGTGACGCGAGGCTTGAATCCGAGTTCACGCCCGATCTTCGCCGAACTGCATCGAGTGTTGGACGAAAGCTTCCTGATACGGTCGGCGGAAATTGGAAGATCGAAGCCGGTCAGTTTGCCGACCGAATCGGCCACGCGCCCGATCGCCATCGCCGCGCTGAGCGGCAGCCGTGGGAATCTGCGATTAAGCCCAATCGCGTCGGCGATGGTTTCAGCAATCTCGCGCTGCGTGTAGGCGCGCTCGTCACAAACGATGTAAATCTGCCCGCGCGCCCGTTCGTCGTTCGCCACGAGCAGCGCCGCGTCCACCACGTTTTCAACCGCGACCATGCTTTTGAGATTCGCGCCGTCGCCAACGATGAAATATCGCCTTCGGCGGATCGCATCAATCAGCCTGGCCACGTTGCCGCGATCACGCGGGCCGTAAACGACGGGCAATCGCAGGACGGTCGCTTTCATCGCGCTTTTCAGTACGATCCTTTCAGCCGCAAGCTTGCTCGCGCCGTAAGCCGTCGCGGGGGCTGTCGCGCTGTCTTCATCGAACAATTCGCCGCCTTCGGGATAAACGGCGACGGTGCTGAAAAAAACGAAGTTGGCGACCTCTGCTTCGACCGCCGCCTCGACAACGTTCCGTGTCCCTTCGACGTTGACGCGCGCGAATTCGGCTTCGCTTGTGCCGGGAGGCGCATGAACCTTCGCCGCAAGATGAAAGACGGCATCGCAACCGCGCATCGCTTCGGCCATACGTTCGCGCGCGTCCAGATCGCCGACGATCAATTCAACTCCCGCGATTTCTTTTAAATGATCGGCTCGCGCCAAATCACGAACCAGCGCGACTGTGCGAAAACCGGATTGCGACAGCTTATTGACCATCGCGCCGCCAACGCATCCCGCAGCGCCTGTGACGAAGGCCGAACGATGTGTCGCTGTCAAATTCATTCGCTCGAAAGCGAGGCCGAACGCGCGACCTCGCCAACCGGCGCCGGTTGACTCTCGACCAGCGATTCCAGCGCGACGCGGTAACGATCAGTGATCGCCTCGCGGGCGAAATGGCGCGTGACGTATTGGCGGCCATTGCTTCCCATCGCTTGCGCCATCGCCGGTTCGGATTGCAGTTGCGACACGGCTTCGGCCAGCGCCTTTCCATCTTCCGGCTCGATGCAAAGGCCGCATCCAGCGGCGTCAGTCAATTTCCAAACGGTGCTCCCCGGGTCAACGCTCGCGATGTAGGGACGGCCCGCAGCCATAATGTTATAGGTTTTGCAGGGAACGGAATTTTCGATGATGCCGCGCCGCAACGGGATCAGCGCGACATCGCACGACGCGTAAATCAGCGGAAGATCGGATTCCGGTTGCAGCGGCAGGAAGCGAACGTTTTCCAGGCCGCGCCGTTCAGCTTCGGCGACGAGCGCGTTGCGCCGAGCGCCCTGGCCCACTATCAAAAAAACGATCTCGCTCCGGTCGCGCAAGTGGGTGGCGGCGTCCAGAATAACTTCCAGCCCCTGCGACAATCCAATGTTACCGGCGTAAAGAACAACGTATTTATCCGTTAATTCGTGGGCTTGCGAAAAGGCGTTCGCTTTCGTCATCGGGCGAATGAAATCGGCGTCCGCGAAATTTGGGATGACCTCGATCTTGTCTTCAACGACGCCCTTGCCGCGCAGATTGGTTTTGAACTCTTCAGAGATGGCGAAAATTTTCCGGCTGTGGCGGTAGATGAATTTCTCCAGCCGCTCGAAAAACCTGATCGTCCGCCGCCCGCGCAGCATCCCCAGCCGCACGGCGACTTCGGGCCAGATGTCCTGCAGGTTGTAACAGTACGGGATGCGTTTGATCAGGCCGAGCGCGAACGCCGTCAACCCGATAGTCAGCGGCGGCGACATCACGAAGATCACGTCCTGCTGCCCCGCAAAAAGCCCGGCCAGCGTCGAGGAGATGTTGAAGGAGAGGTAGTTGAAAATCCTGCCGGCGCTTGAACGTTCGCGCGGGACGTAAATGTACGAACGGATGACGCGCACATCGCCCACGCGGTCGCGCTGGAACAAACGTCCGCGGTATTCCGGCCAGACCGAGTCGCGGTTGTAATGTGGGAACGAGGTCAGCACGGTGACTTCGTGTCCGGCGGCGGCCCAATCGTCGCACAGCGCGCGGATGATCGGGCCGTTCGACTGGCACCGGTCGGGTTCGTAATAAAGGCTAACGACAAGAATTCTCATCACGCTGATCGGGGGCGCTTATATTTTTTTACAGGAATTAAACTCAAGCTGGATTGTTACCGGTGAGTTATCGGGGGCAGGACATTTCAGTGGGGTGGAGGCCGAACGATACAGCAAAGCTGAAGGCTTAGGCAAGATGATAATTCGACCGGCTGGGGGGAAAGAAGGCGAAGGCGTTCACTGGCGCTGGACGATTCGCCGCCCTTCGATCTTGAATTTGCCGCCGAGCATTAACGCGACGGCTTCGGCGTAGATTCGATGCTCTTCGATCAGGATTCTGGCCGACAAGGTTTCTTCGGTGTCATCGGGCAGGACGGGCACGACGGCTTGTTTGATGATCGGGCCGTGATCAAGCTCTTCATCAACCAGGTGAACTGTGCAGCCCGTGAATTTGACGCCGTAATCTATCGCCTGTTGTTGCGCGTTAAGGCCAGGGAACGCGGGCAGCAGCGATGGATGGATGTTCAGAATGCGATGCTCGAATTCGCGCGTGAACCACGATGACAGCAATCGCATGTAACCGGCGAGGCAGACCAGATCAACTTCGCGGGCGCGTAACTCAGCGGCCATCGCGCGGTCGTGCTCTTCGCGCGTCTTGCCGCGATGATCGAGCGCAACGGTTTCGATCCCGCGTTCACGCGCCCTTTCAAGCCCGGCGGCGGTCGTCACGTTGCTGATGACGACCGCAATCCCGGCGTTGGGAATGCGTTCGGTGGCGACCGCGTCAGCCAACGCCAGCATGTTCGATCCGCGACCGGAAATAAGAACGCCAATTCGCCTCATTTTCATTTCCTTGTAGCCGCGCCTGCCGGTTGGCGCAGGTTGGTTTCAAACAGCTTCAAAATCCGTTTGTATTCGTCAGCCCAGCTCGACGCGCGCTCGAAGCCGTGATCTTCCACCGGGTAGACGGCCAGTTCCCAGTTCTCTTTTTTGAGTTCAATCAATCGCTGAACCAGCCGCACCGTGTCCTGGAAATGCACGTTCACATCAACCATGCCGTGACAGATCAGCAGCGCGCCTTTCAGCCCCTGGGCAAAATAGATCGGCGAGCTTTGCTTGTAAGCTTCGGCGTCGTTCTGAGGCTGGTTGAGAATGTTCGACGTGTATCCGTGATTGTAGTGCGCCCAATCGGTGACGGGACGCAGCGCGGCTCCGGCTGCGAAGACATCCGGCTCGGTGAACATCGCCATCAGCGTGATGAAGCCGCCGTAGCTGCCGCCGTAAAGGCCCACGCGTTTCGGGTCAACGCCGTGTTCGGCCACCAGGTATTTCACCGCGTCAACCTGGTCGGTCAAGTCCTTGCCGCCCATGTGCCGGTAGATGCCCGTGCGCCAATCGCGCCCGTAACCCGACGACGCGCGGTAATCAACGTCCATCACCATGAAACCGCGTTCCATCAGCAGATGATGAAACATGTATTCGCGGTAATAACTGCTCCACCATTTATGAACGTTTTGCAGGTAGCCCGCGCCGTGAACGAAGAGCACAGCCGGGCCGCCCTTCTGCCATTTCGCCGGTTTGTACAATCGCGCGGGAACCTCAGCGCCGTCGCGCGCCTTGAACTTGACGATGGGAGGATCAATCCAGTTGTAGCTGAAGAATTCATCAGCCGGAGAAGTCGTGATCTGTTTGATTTCGTTCGCTGCGGCGTTCGGCTTATTCGGAGCGAGATAAAGCTCCGGCGGTTTGTTGCTGTAGGACCGCACGATGGCCAGCGTTGTTTCGTCGGGCGAAATCGTCACCTGGTTATTGCCGGGCATCGTCGTGATGCGCGTGCGTTCGCCGCCGGTCACGGGCATTGAATAAAGATGGCGCTGCCCCAGATCGCCCTCGCTCGAAGTGAAATAGAACTTCGTCTTGTCGTCTGACAATCGCACGTCGGAGACTTCAAACTTGCCGGACGTGAGTTGCTTCGGCTCGCCGCCGTCAATCGAGGCGGTGTAAAGATGCGACCACCCGTCACGCTCGGATTGGAAGTAGACGGTCTTGTCGTCGCCCAGCCATCCGAGCGTGAACGAGCCGGGACCGCCCACCCAGGCGTCGTCGTGTTGATGATCCAGCAGCTTCGTCTTGCCGGTGGCCGGATCAATCAGCAGCGCCCAACGATCCTTGTTGTCAGCCGAACGCGCGAACGCGACGGCGTTCTTGCCATCTTCAGACCACTGCGCGTTGAGAAGCTGTACGTCGCGTTCGCGTTCCTGCGCGCGTTGCGGCGCGCCCTGCGCCTCTGAAGGAGTTTGAGCGGGTTGCGCCGTCTGCGCCTGCTTCTGGCCGTGGTCAACCCAGTTCACGTCGCCGGTTTCGACAGAAATGATCGCCAGGCGCGTGCGGCCTTGCGCGTCGCCCACTTTGCTGCGGCCGGGAATGTCTTCAGTGTAACCTGACTCGGTGACGTAGTTCGGCACGATGGTGTTCTTCGCGCCTGACGCGGGTTGAATCACCGAAGCGAGCACGTATTTGCCGTCGGGCGATAGTTGCAGGTTGGCGACCGATTGACCGGCGGGCGGCGAAAATGGTTTGCGCTTCTCGCGCTGTTTGCGTTTGGCCTCCTGCTCTTCGCGGTTCTGCGCGCGTTCGCGGACGGCCTCGATCAATTCGCGCTCTTCCTTCTTGATGAATTCCTGGCTTGCATTGCCGCGCTGCGGAGCCGCTTGAGCAGCGGCGGCTCCGCCCTGGCCCCGTTGACCGCCAAAACCGCGTTGCGCCACGATTGGCTCCGCTGGCGCCCCGCCAGCGCGAATGTCGGTGAGTTGAGTCAGTTGCCCGCCGTCCAGCGCAATCCGGTAAAGATTGTTCTGCCGCGTGAAGACGATGTATTTCTGATCTTTCGTGAATCGCGGGCTGTTTTCACCCTCAACTGTCGCGGTGATCTGGCGTCGCTCGTTCTTCACGTGGTCGTAAATGAAGATGTCGCCTTCCTCGGCGAAGACGGTCATCGTCTTGTCTTTCGACCGATCGCCCGCGAGCGGCGGAGCCTGTTTTGCCTCGTCTTCCGAAAGTTTGCGGAGACCGCTGCCGTCAGCGTTGACGGCGTAAAGGTCAGGCTCTTTCAATCGCGGTTCGCCCGCGCGCTTCCAGCGAAAATAAACGCGCTTGTTGTCCTGCGACCAGTAGACGCGATTCGGCTCATAGCCGACCAGATCAGGGCCGCGCATGATGCTGTCAACCGTAAGCTCGAACTTTTTCGGCGATGCTTGCTGCTGCGCGAAAGCAGGGGATGGCGTCAACAGCGCGAAAACGCACAGCAGAGTGAGTGGGCGATAGAGGGATGATCTTTTCATTTGCGATTCTCGTTTGAGTGTCGTTGGAGCGCACGCTTCCTGCGTGCGAGATTTCAATGGCGCGCCGCTTAACGAAGATTGCGCACACTGGAAGCGTGCGCTTCCAGGGCTAAACAAACCGAACCTGCCGATTGCCGTCCACAACTTCGCCGATGATGTAAAACTCCTGTCGCGCGTAGTTGAGTTGGTCTTCGACGAATTGCAGGAATTGCGGGCTGGTGATGACGACCATGCCCAGCCCCAGGTTGAACGTGCGCAGCATGTCTTCGCGCGGCACGTCGCCGATCTTCCGCATCAACTCGAAGACGGGCAGGACGGGCCAACTGGCTTCATTGATCGCCACATCAACGTTGGTCGGCAGGATGCGCGGGATGTTTTCGATCAAGCCGCCGCCAGTGATGTGCGCCAGACCTTTGATGACGCCTTCGTGTTCGACCAGCCGTTCGAGCGCGGGCAGATAACTTTTATGCGGCTTCAGCAACTCTTCGGCGGCGGTGCAGCCTAGTTCAGGAATAGATTGATCAATCTTGTATCCGGCGGTGTCGAAAAACAGCTTGCGCGCCAGGCTGTAACCGTTCGTGTGCAATCCGACCGACGGCAAGCCGATCACCAGGTCGCCCGCCGTGACGCGCGAGCCGTTGATGACCTTGCGGCGATCAACCACGCCGACGATGAAGCCCGCGATGTCGTATTCGCCGTCGGCGTAAAGGCCGGGCATCTCCGCTGTCTCGCCGCCGAGCAGCGCGCAATTGCTCTCCCGGCAGCCCAGAGTCAAACCCTGAACAATTTGCTCGATGACATTCGGATTGAGTTTTCCCGCCGCGATGTAATCCAGAAAGAAGAGCGGTTTGGCCCCCTGCACCAGAATGTCGTTGACGCAATGCGCCACCAGATCGTAACCGATGGTGTTATGAACGCCGGTAGCGAAGGCGACTTTCAGCTTCGTGCCAACGCCGTCACAGCTTGCGACAAGCACCGGCTCGCGCGTGTCGGCGAAAGTGGCATTGAACATTCCGCCGAAACCGCCGATTTCGGAAAGGACGTTTTCGTTGAATGTCGTTCGCGCCAGCTTCTTGATTCGCTCGGTGGCGATGTTCGCCGCGTCAATGTCAACGCCCGCGTCTTTGTATTTGATCGGATTGGTCATAATTTGAATTCAGTCTGTTGAGGATCGCCGCCCTCGGTCAACTGCCGCTTTAACTCTGAAATGTTTTGAAGCGTCGCCGCCCGGCTTTCGGGATCGAGTTGAAAAACAATCGCCAGATGATCGCCCGCTTCGATTCCCGGCGGCAGATATTGAAGCGGCAGGTCGAATTGAACGCCGCTGCCGTCGCTGAACACGATCACCGCCAACCCGGCTTCGATCCGGTCAACGAAGGCTCTGATGGGTTCATCGTTGTTCGACATATTCCTGATCGCTGACCGCTTCGTTTTGTTTGATCCTGTGATAAGCGAATGCGCCGCGCACGCCATTCAAACAAAGCGACATTGCGACGAAATCCGTCAGGATGCCCAGCGGCACGGTTCTGGTCTGAGTCCACGACACCGCCTTCCACCCGACCAGGGAGACGAAATAGACGGCCAGCAGAGCGGCGCAGATTTTGTTTTTACGCCAGACGCCGTAAGAGAGCGCGAAGAGAATGACGACGTTGGCGAGGGGCGCGAGCGCCGCGCCGCGCGACCCGGCGCTCGAAAACAGTATGGCGGCGCCAGTCCAGATCAAAGTGAGTACGCCGATGACGCCACCAGCCATCCACGCGCCATTGATCGCGCTCTCTGCGGATTTCAGATTCATATCTGTCTATTCCGTTATTTCCGTTTGTTCCGTGATCTCTCCTTATGCTTTCTCATATCGTCCAACAGAAAGCCACTGAGCGTCCCGGCAGTTCAGGGCAGTTCGATCAATTCGATTCTTCCTTGCCACAACGCGGCCAGTGACGGGTTTCTGGCGGCGTGGATTTCAAATTTCTTTCCGTCGCTGATGATCTCGATTTCGCCGCTCAGGTCGGTGCGGTAAACATTCACGCCGGCCTTTCGCAAACGATCCAGCGTCAGTTGCGCCGGGTGGCCGTAGCGGTTGTCTTCGCCGCAGGAGATGATCGCCGCCTCCGGCTTCACGGCTTCCAGAAATTTGCCGCTCGTCGCGTGGCGCGAACCGTGATGGCCGACCTTCAAAACCTGCGCGCGCAGCGGCACACCGGATTTCATCATCAACGCTTCGGTCTCGAATTCGGCGTCGCCGGTAAAAAGCATCGAGAAGCCGCCGTAAGTCAGCCGCAGCACGACGGAGTTTGCGTTTTCGACGCTGCCGCCGGGGCGAACTTTCGTGATCCACTGGCCATTGCCTGGCGGATTTAAAACCTCAATCCTGACGCCGGAATCGAGGTCGAACGTCATTCCTTTTTTCGCTTCGATGAATTTGATCCGTTTCTCTTTGATTGCGCGCATCAACCGTTCGTATTCATCGCTGGCGAAAATCTGCCCGCTGTCGAGAAAGTTTTTGACCGCGACCGTTTCAATCACCGATTTCATTCCGCCGATGTGATCGGCGTGCGGATGCGTCGCTACCAGCAGATCGAGCGATTTGATCTTTCGCGCCTGCAGCGCGGCGGCCACCTTGCCGCCGGCTTGCGGCGGCCCGGCGTCAATCAGAACCGATTTGCCTTCAGGCGAGACGATCAAAAATGAATCGCCCTGCCCTACGTCGAGCGCGTAAATCCGTAATCGCCTCTCGGCGACGAACGGCGCCGGAGTTTCGCGCGGATGCGTGCGCAGCCAGTAAATGACGCCAACGACTACAGCCGCGACCAACGCAATCGCGAAAAGAACTTTCAGTACCCTCATTGCTTAATCAGCCGCCACCGCTTCGCGCTCTCTGTACGTTTGATCGCGGCTGTCAATCTGCGTCGGGTAATTGTCCGTATAACACGCTGTGCAATATTTGGTGTTTCCTGGATCGCCGACCGCTTCGAGCAGCCCCTCAATGCTCAGATAGCCGAGCGAATCGGCGTCGAGGTAACGGCGAATCTCTTCGACCGAATTTTGCGCCGCGATCAGTTCTTCTTTGGTCGGCGTGTCAACGCCGTAATAACACGGCGCGATGGTGGGCGGGCAACTGATGCGCATGTGGACTTCGGTGGCGCCGGCGTCGCGCATCATCTTGACGATTTTTTTCGAGGTCGTGCCGCGCACGATCGAATCGTCAATCAGGACGACGCGCCTGCCTTCGATCAGGTCGCGCACCGGGTTGAGTTTGATCTTCACGCCGAAATGACGGATTTGCGATTGCGGCTCGATGAACGTGCGTCCGACGTAATGGTTGCGCATCAGCCCGAATCGGAACTTCAGCCCCGACTGCGAAGCGTAGCCGATGGCCGCCGCGACGCCCGAATCGGGCACAGGGACGACGATGTCGGCGTCGGCGGGGCATTCGCGCGCGAGTTGTTTGCCCATCCGGTGGCGGCTCTTGTTGACGCTGCGTCCGAAGACGAGCGAATCGGGGCGCGAGAAGTAGACGTGCTCGAAGACGCAATGCGTGACGCGCTTCGGCTCAAACGCGAAAAACGATTGAACGCCGCGCGAATCAACAATGACAATCTCGCCGGGTTCGACGTCGCGGACGTACCTGGCGCCGATCAGGTCAAACGCGCAGGTCTCCGATGCGAAGACGGTAGCGCCGTCAAGCTCGCCCATGCAGAGCGGGCGGAAACCCCGCGAGTCGCGCGCGGCGATGACGCTGTCGGGCGTGGCGAAGACCATCGAAAACGCGCCTTCGTCGTCTTTCAGCGCTTCAACAATCGCGTCAACTACGCTGTCAGCGCGCGAACGCGCGATCCGGTGCAGCACGACTTCGGTGTCGGAAGTCGAAGAGAAGATCGCGCCTTCCATTTCGAGTTGACGCCGGACTTCGGTCGCGTCGGGCAGGTTGCCGTTGTGACAGAGCGCAATCTGGCCGAAGCTGCATTTGACCAGAAACGGTTGCGCTTCGTTGATGCTGACTTTACCTGCGGTCGAATAGCGCACGTGGCCGATGGCGGCGCGTCCGGGCAATCGGGCCAGATTCTTTTCCTGAAAGATGTCGCTGACGTGCCCCATTCCGCGTTCGGCGTGAAGCGTCGAACCATCGGATGAAACTATTCCGGCTGATTCCTGTCCGCGATGTTGCAGGGCGTACAGCCCGAGGTAAGTCAGGCGCGCCGCTTCCTCGTGACCGAAAATGCCGAAGACACCGCACTCTTCTCTGAATTTATCGAACATAACGATAACAAGCTTTATGGGGATAATGACCGACCTGAAGTTCAGTATAAACAATCCGGCCTGTGATGTCGAAAGTGAGAAAAGCCGTCGGGTTTGAAGGCGCGTCTGCTTGCGCGGCAAAAGTGGCTACCATTATGATTACCGGCGTCGTGGCCGTCTGATCTTCATTACAAAGCGTTTTTTAAGGCGATTAGGTTTATGTACTGTGCGGCGTGCAATCTGAGCTACCCCGACCATCTGAGTTTTTGTCGTCGTTGCGGGCAACCGCTGGCCCGTTCAGCCAGCGATCCGGTGATGGATACGATTTGTTGCACCCGCTGCGGCGCGCGGACGGTCAAGGGTGAAAACTTCTGCCAGGAGTGCGGCAATCGCGTGGTGGCGAACGCGCAGGAAACCGTCGTGGGCGCCTGTTACCATTGCGGCACTTCGTGGCGCAGCGGCTGGCTGTTTTGCAAGACCTGCGGCCTCGATCGTGACCGCGCATTGTTGTTGCCGACTTCAATGCCTGCCGCCACCGCCGCCGCGCAAACGCTGGTTACCGAAGTCGAGGGTGTAACGGAGATCGTAAAACTATTCTGCAAACGTTGCGGGGCGGCGGCGAAGCCTTATTCCCGTTTTTGCGAAACCTGCGGCAATACGATCGGCTTGCCGAAAGAAGCGCCAGCGGAAGAATTGGCGGAGGGCGAAATGCGGAGCGGAGTGAACACGGGAAAGCTGCCTGTGCCGCCCGCGTCGGCTGCGTTCAGGACGCAGACCGATTCGCCGTCATCCAGATTGCAAGCGCCGCCTTCGGATAGCGGTCAATCTCCGACATTGATCGAACCTCTTGCCGCTGGCAGGCGTCAGACGACCGCGTTCAACGATTCGCTGACGACGAACTTTCCCGACGAAACCGACCCGCTGGTCGCCAGACCTACCGTCCCGAACCCGGAAACGGTGATCACGTCTTTCTCGCCGAACGCGCCGGACGCCGCTTCTTTCGAGTCCGAGAATTCAATTACGCGAAGCGATTCGCGCGGCTCCACAGTAGTTTGGATGATCATCATCGCTCTGGCAGTGGCCGCCGGAGGCGTCGCCTGGCGGTTGCTGAATAACCAGAAAGGCGCTCGCCCCTCCGCCGATTCGTTGACAAGCCAGGCCGCCGATCAATCAACGTCGCAACCTTTGGCCGCTTCGCCAGAGGCCACGTCCGGCGTCGCGCCAGGTCCCGAACTGCCCGCCGTCCCCAGCGCTCCTGACGGAATGGTCTTTGTGCCCGGAGCGACTTTCAAAATGGGGCGCGATGGCGGCGATGAATTTGAAAGCCCCGCGCACGAGGTGACGGTCGCTTCCTTCTTCATTGATCGGCTCGAAGTGACGAATGAAGAGTATCAGCGATTCGTTTCGGCCACCGGACATCGCGCTCCGGCGCATTGGATTGATGGAAAGATTCCCGACGGCCAGGCGAAATTCCCCGTCGTGAACGTATCGTGGGACGACGCCAACGCCTATGCGCGTTGGGCGAACAAACGCTTGCCGACCGAAGATGAATGGGAACTGGCCGCGCGTGGAACCGATGACCGGCTTTATCCCTGGGGCAATGGCTGGCGGCAGGATTATGCGAACGCCGGGCGGGCCAAAGACGGCGGGTTGGTCGAGGTCGGACGTTACGCGGCAGGCGCCAGTCCTTACGGCGCGCTCGATATGTGCGGCAACGCGTGGGAATGGACGCTTAGCGATTTCAAGGATTATCCCGGTCGCCAGGTCGCGTCTTCGCTGGCCGGCGCGGGATTGAAAGTGATTCGCGGCGGCGCTTACGATGTGGCGGCCAAACGCGCCACGACAACTTATCGCGGGGCGATTCCGCCCGACCGTGTTCCCGACAAAACCGGATTCCG
>JAJVID010000149.1:0-9891 GCA_022072205.1 Acidobacteriota bacterium | reverse complement strand
CTTCGCTGGCCGGCGCGGGATTGAAAGTGATTCGCGGCGGCGCTTACGATGTGGCGGCCAAACGCGCCACGACAACTTATCGCGGGGCGATTCCGCCCGACCGTGTTCCCGACAAAACCGGATTCCGTTGCGCGCGTGATACTCAGTGAATTTAGATCAATGGCGTGAAGTTAAACGATATGATCGGAAGACAAGAGAGAATACGGAAAAGACGGAAATAACAGAACAAACGGAAACCCTCAGGAACTTTACCTGTCTTCTTCCGTCTGTTCCGTTATTTCCGTCTTTTCCGTATTCTCTCTTCGCATCCTCAACTCACTTAACTCAAACACGAGATTGCCCATAACTTTGATTTCCGCAGCAGGTTGAAAAGAACATGATCGGCAGAAACACATCTCGCTTTATTTTTTCGGCGCTTCTGACCGCCCTGTTCTCCATTCTTGTCTTTGCGCAAAATCCGACGGGGCGCGAGGCTCCGAAGACCGCAAAAAAGACTGAAGAGAAACCCAGCGCCAAACCCGCCAGATCCACAAAGTCCCGCAAGCCCAGGCCCGCTCGATCTTCGGCGTCGAAATCAGCCTCGGCTGGCGCGAGGGCAGGCGCGAAACTGACGATCATCGCGCCAGTCGGAGCGGTGGTCGAAGTTGACGGCAAAGCGCGCGGATTCGTGGGCGCGGATGGCAATCTGATTTTGACCGGACTTGCGCCCGGCGATCATCAACTGAGCGTTTCCGCCAATGGTTACGAAACCTGGCGCGGCACGTTCGTGATGAGCACAGCTTCGACAAGATTCGAGACTCCGATCAAGAAGAAACCGGCGACGGGACGGCTGGCGTTGACCGCGACTGAGGCGGGAACCGAAATACTGATTGACGAAAAATACAGCGTGAAAAGTCTGCCGGGGCAGGTGATGTATGTTGATGGGCTGTTCCCCGGTGTGCGCCAGTTGCGCGCGCTCAAACCCGGATTCGCGGAATGGCGCGGGACTGTGACGGTCAGAGCCAATGAAACAGTCCCGGTCAACGTCGAACTCAAACCCATTCTCGACCCCGAGATGCTTCGCATCCCCGAAGGCGCTTTCATGCGCGGCAATGAAAAGGGCGCGAAAGATCAACGTCCCACACATCAGGTCTACACGCCGGCGTTTGAAATCTCGCGCAGCGAGGTGACCAACCGGCTCTACAAGTTTTTTGTTGATAAAACCAATCGTCCCGCGCCGCGCGGAGTCGGTTACGGATGGAATGGCAATAACTATCCTGACGGACAAGGCGATTTGCCCGTCGTTTTTGTGACGTGGGAAGACGCCGTAGCTTTTTGCAAGTGGATGTCTGAACAGACCGGGCGCCGTTATCGTCTGCCTACCGAAGCGGAATGGGAGAAGGCGGCGAAACTCGCTGGCGATCAATATACTTCCTCAGGCAAAGTCTGGGAGTGGTGCTCAGACTGGTACGCCCCCGATTATTACAAGAACCGCGAGCGCATGAACCCGCAAGGGCCTGCGAGCGGCAAGCGCGTCAAACTGGTGGGGCGTGAAGGTGAAGCGCGAGTCATGCGCGGAGGCGGCTTCGGGCGTGGCGTGCTGGTAACGCGGGCCGCCGATAGAAACTATTTCTTCCCGATGATGACCCGCTTCGACATCGGGTTCCGCATCGTGCGTGAGGTGAATAAATGAAGAGAACGTATTCCATATGCCATATGCGATATGCCATATCTCATATGAAATATGGCATATCGCATATGGCATATTTGGCCGCCTTCCTGATGATCGTGAGCCTTCCGGCGCTGGCGCAGCAACGCCCGCTCATCACCGAAGATGTCGAGATCGTCAAACCCGGCTCGGCGCGTTTTGAAGTCGGTTTCGATTTTCTTCAGAACAAAAATTACCCGCTCTCCGGCTTGAACGGCGATCCGACCCGGCTGGGCGTCGTGTCGTTGACTTTCGGCCTCGCGCCAAACGTCGAGGTTGAAACCGGCGGCGTGATCCAGAATTTCCTCAGCATCAATCGCCAGTACCGTCCGAGCGCAGTCCCGCTGCAATTGAGCCAGGCGACCAATTCGACTCACGACAGCGGCGATTTTTATCTGGCGACGAAGATCAAACTGCGCAACGAAACTCGCCGCGCTCCGGCGGTGGGCTTCCGTTTCGGAGCCGAACTGCCGAACTCGAATCAATCGCGCGGCATCGGGTTGAATCAAACCAACTTTTTCGCAGCGGCGCTCATGGCCAAGAGCTTCGGCAGAGTCCGCGTCACCGGCAACTTGGGCTTAGGGATTCTCTCTTCGCCGATTGACTCTGCTGGGAACGTCAGCCCGTTCACGCAAAACGACGTGCTGCTTTACGGTCTCGCCGCCAGTTACCGATACAACGAACGGTTGACGCTGGTCGGCGAAGTCAACGGGCGCCACAGCACGCGCAAAAACGCTCCGCTCGGAACCGAATCGGACGGCGCAGCCCGCATCGGCGCGCGCATCCGCGCGGCGGGTTTGATGTGGGACGTGGCCGGAATCAGAGGACTGTATCGCAACAGCGAGCGCAGCGGCGTCACGTTCGGCGTCAGTTACGAAGCCAGCCTGTTTCAGCCGGCGAAGTAGATTTACAATTGATGACCGAAGACGCCGATCTTCAATTGAAGATTTTCAAGGAGGTGTGAGGTGACAACAAAAACCCGGCGCGCGTTGACTTACTTGCCCTGGTTATCTCTGCCGCTCGTGCTGACCAGTTATCTCATCCTGTGGAGCCGCTTACCGGCAAAGCTGGTTGTCCATTTTGATTTCAACGGAACAGCTAACGGCTGGATGAGCCGAGGCGCGTCCCTCGCTTTCAGCCTCGCTGCTTTGCTGATCATCTTATTGGTCTCAACGATGAAGATCAGGCATAAGTGGGAGCAGCGATACGACCTGCGTCCGGGAGATGCGCTTCGTCACATTCTCTCAGTGGCGGCGGTGACAGTCTGCGTGATGGGTGTGTTGATCTACAACCTCTGGAAATGACTTCATCAATCCGGGTTGGCGCGTTTCCCGCCGACTCGCGAACCGGTGACTGATGGCGAAGAACACGAACAAGAAAAAAAACGTTGGCGCGCGAAAGACCGCCGCCGCGCCGTCATCAGGCGCGCGGCGATGGCTCGCTCCCGCCGCAATCATCGTAATGCTGACCGCTTCGGCGGTTATTTTTTATTACGGGAACAGCGGCAAACGTAAACCTTCCGCGCCGGCGGCAGTCGCTCCCGCCGCAGGCGCGAACACGCCGGACATGGGCGTTACAGGCGAGCCGATCAAAATGAAGATCGCGCAAGCCGTAATGGTCACTGTCGAACTGGATTTCGGCGGCCAGACGCCATCCATCGCCGAAGCGATTCAACAGATTGATCGCGGCTACGCGCCTGACGATGGCGTCGGGCGCACGTTCGCCATACTGGACGCTTATGGCGAGCCGACGCCCGACGGCAAAAAACTGCATATGTCCATGCACGTCAGCAGCGAGAAGCCGGGAATGGGGACGCTCAGATTCAAACGAACCGGTGAACTGTTGTGGCGCGCGCGCATCGGCGCTCCGGGCGACGCGCCCGCCGGGCAGAAAAACCTGATGATTCAGTTGGGCAAAGGAACGGCTGATGGTGGCGTTTACGTGCTCGACGGAACGCGCGGCGGCGACAACATCTTGAACGCCTATTTGCAGAATTCCCAGCAACGCGCGCGCGATGTGTGGCCGGACGGCGCGGAACGCGAACTGACTTTTATCTACAGCGCCTGCGGTTGCCCCGTGAAAGTGATGTGCCGCCGCGTGGGCGAAAGGACTATGCGAACGAAAGACACGCCCGTGATCTTCCCGGACGATCCAGAGGTGGTCGCGACGATCTCAAATTTGATGAAGTGGTGAGATGAATACAAACTCAATTGATTACCTCAGCGGCTTGAACGCTCAGCAGCGCGAGGCCGTCGCCACGAGCGAAGGCCCGATCCTGATTCTGGCCGGCGCGGGCAGCGGAAAGACGCGCGTCATCACCTATCGCATCGCGCAGTTGATCGCGGCCCACAACGCGCGCCCCGAAAGCATCCTGGCTGTGACGTTCACCAACAAAGCCGCTGGCGAAATGAAGGCGCGCGTCGAAAAACTGCTCGCTGATTTTTACGGCGAACGTCCGCGCGGCGGCTCGCCTCTGCTTTCGACTTTTCACTCGCTCTGCGTGCGCATCCTGCGGCGCGACATCGAAAAACTCGGACGCGGTTACACCCGCTCGTTCACAATCTACGACACCGACGACCAGCAACGGCTGCTGCGCGGCTGCATCCGCGATTGCGGTTACGAAGACAAACAACTGACCCCGCGACAGGCCCAGAGCGCAATCAGCGCGTCCAAAAATCGCGGGGAGAGTCCCGACAGCTACGCCGAAAAGGCCAGCCTGATGGGCGATGCGCGCCGTGAAGCCATTGCGCGTGTTTATGCGCTTTACGAACAGCGGCTCGAAGCGTCGAACGCGCTCGATTTCGACGATCTGCTCATCCGCACGGTTCAACTGCTGCGAAACTCGGAAGAGACTCGCCGTTATTACCACAACCGCTTCCGCCACGTGATGGTTGACGAGTTTCAGGACACGAACGGAATTCAATATGCGTTGGCCCGTCTGATCGTCGAGGGCGACATCGCGCTCAATCTGGCCGAGCGTCCCGACGATTTCTGGACGAACCGCAGCTTTTGCGTAGTCGGCGACGAATCGCAGAGCATCTACGGCTGGCGCGGCTCCGATTTCAACATCATTCTGAATTTCGAGCGTGACTTTCCGGGCACGAAGATCATCAAGCTCGAAGACAATTATCGTTCGACCAAACGCATTCTGGACGCGGCCAACAAGGTGATCGCCAACAACACGCAACGCTTCGACAAAATCCTCCGCGCCAATTCCGCTGAAGGCGAGAAGATCCGCTACGCGCAGCTTCTGGACGGCGAAACCGAAGCCCGCTGGGTCGCGGGCAAAATCGAAGAGCATCTGCGCCGCGAGCCGAACATTCGCGCCGCGGTGCTCTACCGCACGAACGCGCAATCGCGTTTGTTTGAAGAAGCCTGCCGCCGCGCCGGGTTGCGCTACAACCTGGTCGGGGGCTTCAGCTTTTACGAGCGCGCCGAAGTCAAAGACATCATCGCCTACCTGAAGCTGGCGATGAACCCGAACGATTCGATAGCGATGATGCGCGTGATCAACACGCCTCCGCGCGGCATCGGCAAAACCACGCTCGACGACATCGAACGCCGCGCGAAGGATTTCGGCGTCTCGCATTGGGAAACGATCAACATCGTTATCGAACAGAACCTGCTGCCCGCGCGCGCAGTCTCGGCTTTGAAATCTTTCCGCGACATCGTCAACAACCTTGCTGAAAAGGCGCGCGATCAGGCTGAGCCGATTTCAGAGATCGTCAAGGCAGCGGTGATTGACACCGGCTACGAGCGTGCGCTGAAAGACGAAAACACCGAAGAGGCCGAAGCGCGGCTGCTCAACCTGGAGGAATTGGTCAACGCCGCCGTCGAATCGGAGCAGCGCGGCGAAACGATGCGCGATTTTCTGGATCACGCCGCGCTCGTTTCGGACACCGACGCTTACAAGGAAGAAGCGCAGGTCACGCTGATGACGATGCATTCGGCGAAGGGATTGGAATTTCCGCTGGTCTTCATCGCGGGTCTGGAAGAAGGTCTCTTCCCGCATTCGCGCGCGAACGAGAGCGAGAACGATCTGGAAGAAGAGCGCCGCCTCTGTTACGTGGCGATCACACGCGCCGAAAAATATCTCTATCTGTCGCACGCGATGAAGCGGCGCGTTTACGGCGAGGAATTACCTTCGGAGCCGTCGCGCTTCCTGATGGAGTTCCCGATTGAATTGATCGAAGACCAGTCGAAAGGCGCAAGCTGGCTGCGTTTCGCCAACAGGAGTTCAACCGTTGAAAACCGCGAGGCCTTGCGCGCGCTGACTTCGCCGCCCGCGCCTTCACGCCCCTCCGCCAAACGAACGAGCAATTATCAGGGCCAGGCGTACAACAGCGCCGACAGCGTGAAGGAATTTTTCGCGCGACAGGGCAGGAAGGTTGACGCTGGCGCTTTCGAGCCGCGCGCCGGTTCAGACGACGCGGGCGGCGCGACCGGATTGAAAGTCGGGACGCGCGTGCGCCACGCCAAATACGGCGTCGGCCTGATAGTCAAACGCGAAGGCGAAGACGAGAACGCCAAATTGACGATCAACTTCCCCGGCTACGGCCACAAGAAGATGATCGAGAAATACGCGGCGTTGGAAAAAGCTTGAGAAAGGTATGTCAGATTTCATGTCCACAGTTGTCGTTGTTAAAAAGAATGGCCGCGCCTGCATCGCGGCGGATACCCTGGTCAGTTGGGGCAGCACGAAGCAGAGCGCTGAATACCTGAGCGGTAAATCGAAGATCGTTCAGGTCGGCGAGAATTACTTCGGCGTCACAGGGTCGTCAACGCACCGCCACGTCATCGAGAGCTATTTTTCGCGCAGCGAGCATTACTCGCTCGAAAACGCGCAGGAGATATTCGAGACGTGGCGCGAATTTCACAAGGCGCTCAAGACCGATTACTTTCTGGCCCCAGGCGACGACAAGGACGCGCCTTACGAAAGCTCGCATATGCACGTGCTGATCGCCAACCCGTACGGCATCTTCGGCGTTTACGGGCTGCGCTCGGTGGACGAATACAACAAATACTGGGCCTTCGGTTCAGGGACGGATTACGCGCTGGGCGCGCTGCACGCCTCATACGACCGCTTCAAAGACGTGAAAGACATCGCCAAAGCGGCGATCGAGGCGGCGGCGCAGTTCGATAACGCGACGGGGTTGCCGATGACTTTGTACTCGGTAGAGTTGGTTCAGGATTGAGGGTCGCAGTGGGCGTTGAGGCAGATCAAAATCCGCAGATCGTTTTGTTTGGTTGCAGTCGCCGGACCTGGCCATTCAGCGCGTCAGAGATCGTGTGGCCACAGGCGGGCATGATATTCCTGAAGAGGCGGTTCGACGGCGATATGTGAGAGGCGTGAGGAATTTCTTCACGCTCTATCGCCTTTTGGCCGCGAGTTGGATTGTTTACGACAATTCCTCGCTGTCGCGGCCGCTGAAGCTGGCAACCGGAGATCGAGTAGTCGAGAATGTTATTGAGCCTGTCCTTTGGCGGCAATTTTGCGAGGTGGCAAGATGAAGGAATCTGAGATACCGGAAAAACTATTTGTAACCCACAGCGAAGAAGCGGACAAAGTTGTTGCTGAAGCGGTGCGCCAGGAATTGCTCAAGAGAAAGAAACTGGGTTTATCCGCTTCCGCTTGGCGGGACGGCAAGGTAGTAATAGTTCCGCCAGAAGAGATTCCGGTAAGCGAGATTGAACCGGAGCCGATTGAAAGGATAAAGCAATGACAATGCATATCGAAGCAGTTTATGAACACGGTGTATTGCGTCCGGTCGCGCCGCTCGATTTGCCTGAAGGTGAGCGAGTGGAACTTGCGATCGTCGCTTCATCAGAGGCTGAGGCAAGACGATTGTCGAAAGCCGAACGTGATGCGAGAGAGATCGAGATCATCAACCGGAATATTGACGAACTGAGCGCGGAAGCTTGGGATGCGCTCAGATATCAGGTGGAACTGTGAAGCGTGGCGAACTTTATCTGATACCCAGCCCACCCGGCGGAGACCCAAAACGTAATCGGGTATTTGTAATTGTCAGTCGTCAGACACTGATTGAAACGGGTTTCCCGATGCTAATTTGCGCGCCGATCTATTCACATCACCATGGTTTGGTGACACAAATAAAGGTTGGCATTGACGAGGGGCTGAAGCACGAAAGCAGCATTCACTGCGATGAGTTGATGACCGTGCCGAAATCGCGGTTGACGCATTACATCGGCGCGCTTCCGCCTGAAAAGCTGGAGGAACTAAACCGTGCTTTGAAGGCGGCGTTGGCAATTGATGAAGAAATAGAAGATGAAATCTGAAATTCAAAAGATCGGTTTCGTCAGCCTCGGCTGTCCCAAAAATCTGGTGGACAGCGAGGTGATGATGGGGCAACTGAAAAAACACGGTTACGAACTGACCACCGACCGCGAAGCCGCCGACGTGATCGTGGTCAACACCTGCGGGTTTATTCAATCGGCGAAGGAAGAGTCAATCAACACGATCCTTGAGATGGCCGAGTTGAAAGATTCGGCCAATCTGAAGCGGCTTGTAGTCGCAGGTTGTCTGGTTGAACGTTACCGGCGCGACCTGCTCAATCAATTGCCGGAAGTTGATGCGGTCTTGGGTACGAGCGAGATCGAGAAGATTGTCGCGGCGGTTGATCCGGCGGCGGTCGAGGCTCAGGACGCGGCGTTCGTAGCGTCGAATACCTGGATGACGCGCGGGCTGCCGACTTACATTTATGACGAGAACGCGCCGCGAGTGCTGGCTACGCCGAAGCATTTCGCTTACGTCAAGATCGCTGAAGGCTGCGATCACACCTGCGCGTTTTGCGCCATTCCGCAAATGCGTGGCAATTATCGTTCGCGCCGAGCCGGATCAATCCTGCGCGAAGCCGAACAGCTTGCCGCAGCAGGCGTCAAAGAACTTGTGCTGATCTCGCAGGATTCGACGCAGTACGGTTTGGATTTGGGCATCAAGGATGGACTGGCCGATCTGCTGCGGTCGCTTGCGCGCGTCGAGGGCATCGAATGGATTCGCGTGATGTACACGTACCCGAATTCTTTGAGCGATGCGACGCTCGCGGCGATGGCCGAGGAGCCGAAAGTCTGCAACTATCTGGATATGCCGTTGCAACACGCAAGCGCGGCGGTTTTGAAACGGATGCGACGCGGCGGCAACCGGCAGTTGCTGGAAAAACTGCTCAACCGCGCGCGACAGTTCGTTCCTGAGATGACGCTGCGCACGACTTTCATCGTAGGATTTCCCGGCGAGACCGACGAAGATTTTGAAGAGTTGATGGGCTTCGTGCGCGACGTCGAATTCGACCGCGTAGGCGTTTTCACGTATTCAGACGAAGAAGGCACGCACGGCTATGAACTCGGCGACAAAGTCCCGGCGCAAGTGATGCGGCGGCGACGCGCAAAGCTGATGCGCGAGCAAGCCAGGATTTCAAAACGGCGCAACAAGGCTCTGATCGGGAAGCGGTTCAGAGCGCTGCTCGAAGGCGTGTCGCAGGAGAGCGAATTGCTGTTGCAGGCGCGATTGGAATCGCAGGCGCCGGAAGTTGACGGGCACGTGTTGATCAACGACGCGCCGGAAGGTTTTGCAGGGAAGCCCGGAGATTTCATCGAGATCGAAATCGCAGAGGCGCACGAGTACGATCTGGTCGCGAAGGTGGTTGGGCCGGCCAATGCTTGATCGCAAAATCAAAGAGAGCCGCGGCAAGCGCGGGCAATCGTTCACGATCAACGGTCTGGCCGATTGGATTGCGGTTTTTGTCGCCACGGGCTTTGGCGCGGGGTTCATCCCGTTCGGCCCCGGCACGTGGGGATCGGTTGTTGGGCTGCTCATAACTTACGGATTGATCGCGGTCTTCGGCTCTGACGTGCTGCTGTTGCAAAACAGCCTGATCGCCGCAAGCGTTGTTTCCGCCGCGCTTGGCATCTGGGCAGGCAATCGCGCTGAAAAAATCTTCGATCGCAAAGACGCGGGCCAGATCGTGATTGATGAAGTTTGCGGGCAAATCATCTCGTTCGTCTTCATCGCGCCGTATCTGGTCAGGATTTGCCCGCAATGGCGATGTCCGCAATTGCATTTGTGGATGGTGGCGGGCTTCGCGCTCTTCCGCGCGTTCGATATTTTCAAACCATATCCGATCAACAAGCTTCAGGATTTGTCCGGCGGGTTCGGCGTGATGATGGATGACGTGCTCGCTGGAATTTAC
>JAJVID010000103.1:14324-23593 GCA_022072205.1 Acidobacteriota bacterium | reverse complement strand
GAACGCGCTGCTCCGATTTCCGGAATTTCAGTTGAAGCCGGGGCGCGATCAGGCGCTTTGACCGGCTCGGCCTGATGCGGCGGCGCATGCCGTTTCGCAAACGCGCGCCGCCTCACCCACTCGCCCACATCGTCGAAGATCGAATAGGCGACAGGCGTCATCAGCAGCGTCAGCAGCAGCGACAGCGTCTGCCCGCCGATGACTACGGTCGCGATTGAGCGGCGCTCTTCGGCTCCCGGCCCAGTGCCCAGCGCGAGCGGAAGCATGCCCGCGACCAGCGCCAGCGTCGTCATCAGGATCGGGCGCAACCGGTCGCGATTCGCTTGAATGATCGCGTCGTAACGCGGCATGCCTTTCGCGCGCAATCCGTTCATGTGGTCAATCTGCAGGATCGCGTTCTTCTTGACCACGCCGAACAGAACCAGGATGCCCAGCGCCGAATAGAGGTTGAGCGTGTCGTTCAGCGCCCAGAGCGAGATCAGCGCGAACGGCACGGCCAGCGGAAGGCTGAGCAGGATCGTAACCGGGTGGATGACGCTCTCGAACTGCGACGCGAGGATCATGTACATAAACACAATCGAAAGCAGGAACGCGACGATGAATTCAGTGAACGTGCGTTCGAGTTCGCGCCCGCGCCCCGAAACTGTGGTGCTGTAGCCGGCGGGCATGTTCAACTTCGCGGCCTCTTCCTGAAGCGCGACGATGCGGTCTTTGAGCGCGTGGCCCGGCGCGATGTTGGCGCGCAAACTGACCTGCCGCTGGCGATCCAGCCGGTCAATTCTCGATGACGTGTTCGACTGCTCAAGCTTGACCAGATTTTCCAGGCTGACCAGTCCCCCGCGCGACGACGGCACGAACAGCCGGGAGATGGTTTCGGTGTCGTTGCGGTCGCCCTGCTGCAACCGTATCTGCACGTCGTAATCCTCGTTCATCTGCTCGTCGTGAAAACGCGAGACGCGTTCGTCACCGCCGACCATAATTCGCAGCGCTGTGGCGATGTCGGTGGAATCAACGCCCAGATCGGCGGCGCGCGCGCGATCAATGTTGACGCGCAATTCAGGCTTGTCCAGCTTCAACGTCACGTCGGCGTCGAGCAGTCCAAGCTGCGGCGCGCGTTCGCGCAGTTGATTGGCGTATCCAACCAGGGCCACCAGGTCGGGGCCGCGCAGCGTGAAGTCCATGTCGGAGTAACCGCCGCCGCCCAGGTTGATGGTCTGCGGATTGCGAACCGCCGGACGCAGGTGCGTGAATTTGCGAAGTCGCTGGCGCACCTTCTGCTGAACGTCGCGCGCGGAATAATTGCCGCGAAAGACCGCCAGCGGTTCGCCGCGCATCAACCCGTTCCAGAACTTCGTGAAATTGATCGTGCGCTCGACGTGCGGAGGGATGCGCAGATAAATGTCGGCGTTGTTGACCGCCCCCATCCACGAACTGCCCGCCTGGCCGAGCATCATGCGAATCTCCGGCATCTGTTTCAGTTCGGCCTCGACCGCCTGCAAAGCCTCGTTCATTGCGACAAGGCTGGTGCCTTCGGGCGCCGAAAGGTTCACGCTGAATTCCCCCTCGTCAACGTTGCTGGGAATGAAGTCCTGTTTGACCAGACCATAAAGCGGGATGGACGAAGCCATCACCAGCAACGCGCAGGCCCAGACCAGAAAGCGATGCCGCAAGACCAGCTTGAGCATCCACGTGTAAGCTCGATCAATGTAGCTGTAAAAACCGCGCCGCGACCCGGCGACGCCTTCGTGCTGATGAGCGTCCTCGACGTGAATCAGCCGCGCGCTCATCGTCGGTGTCAGCGTGAACGAAACCAGCAGGCTGACCAGAATCGCCACAGCCGCCGTGATTCCGAATTGATAAAGGAAGCGACCGGAGATCGAAGACATGAAAGAGATCGGCAGGAAGATGACGACCAGCGAAAGCGTCGTCGCCAGCACCGCCAGACCAATCTCTTTCGTCGCCTCTCTGGCGGCGTGCATCGGATGCATCTTCTTCTCTTCGATGAACCGGAAGATGTTTTCCAGGACGACAATCGCGTCGTCAATCACCACGCCGACCATCAGCACCAGCGCGAGCATCGTCACGCTGTTGAGCGTGAAATCGAGCGCCTTCATCATCCCGAAAGTCGAAATCACCGAGGCCGGAATGGCGATGCCGGCGATGATCGTCGAACGCCACGAACGCATAAACAGCAACACCACCAGACAGGCCAGGATGCTGCCCAGAACCAGGTGGATGTTGATCTCGTGCAGCGCGTTTTTGATGTAGCGTGATTGATCGTTGATGATTTCAAGCTTCACATCAGGAGGCAATTGCGCTTTGACGCGCTCCAGATTCTTTTTGACATCCTCGATAACCGCCATCGTGTTCGCGCCCGTTTGACGCCGCACGTCAATGGTCACCGATGGAATGCCGGGTGTCTCCGCGCGTTTTTTCGGATCGTCTCCCGCCGGATTGAGATCTGTCAGGCGCGAAACCGAGCGCTGTTCCTTCGTGCCGTCCTCGGCGTAACCGATGTCGCGGATGCGAACCGGAGAGCCGCCGATGGTGGTGACGACCAGATCGTTGAAATTGCCCGGATCAACCACTCGCCCCATCGTGCGCAGAGTCAATTCGCGCCGCCCCGCGTCCACGTTGCCTCCGGGCACGTCACTGTTCTGGCGGACGACGGCGTTGCGCACCTGCGTAATCGGGATGCGGTAAGCCGCGAGACGGTCGGCGTCGGCCCAGATGTTAATCGAGCGGATTGCCCCGCCCCAGACTCCGATCTCGCCCACGCCTGCCGACCGCTCAAGCTGTTTCTTGACCACCTTGTCGGCCAGTTCCGACAATTCGCGGATCGAACGGTTCGACGAGAGGGCAATCGTCAGGATTCCCTGTCGTTCGTTGTCGTATTTCTGAACGATTGGCGGGTCGGTGTTGGGCGGGAAAAGCCGCGTCACGCCCTGCACGCGGTCGCGAATGTCCTGCGCCGCGTCGTCAATGTCGCGGTCGAGACTGAACGTGGCCATCACGAACGTCCGGCCCTGGCTCGAAACCGAGCGGAGTTGCTCGACGCCTTCAACGGTGTTGACGGCTTCTTCCAGCACCTGCGCCAGCGCGGCCTCAGCCTCTTCGGGCGAGGCGCCGGGCAAATTGGCGCGCACCGTCACCGTCGGAATGTCCACCGCCGGGAAGCGGTCAACGCCGAGCTTGAAATAGCTGGACGCCCCGACGACGACCAGCGCCAGAATAATCATCGCCGCGAAGACCGGACGTTTGATACAAATTTCCGCGAGCTTTTGCATATTGCGATCCTAAGCTATCAATTGCTGACTTCAATGAAAATGGATTTGAACCCGGCGCGAGTCGGATTTTACAGGATCACGCCGGCTATTCTAAGGACGTTGCGGCGGCGAAATGAGTTGCATGAAACTTGGCGCGGTTGACATTGCCGATTTATCGTTTACCCTCTGCCTTCAACGTTGATTTTCGACGTTGGCTAGACACGCGATGAACCGAACTGAACTTCTGAGGCAATTGCGCGCGCATCACCCCTCCGATGAACGCGAATCCGCAATGCTCCAACGAATCATAGATTTTGTCAGAGACAACGACCGATGCTTCGACCGAAGGCTGAGCGGCGGCCATCTGACCGGCTCCGCCTGGATGGTGGATGCAGATCGCTCTCACGCGCTGCTGACTCATCACGCCCGGCTCGACATCTGGGCGCAACTCGGCGGACATGTCGAAGACGATCCGGACATGCTCAACGCCGCGTGGCGCGAGGCCCGCGAAGAATCCGGTTTGGATAGCGTGCGCCCAATCTCCGATCAAATCTTCGACGTTGACGTTCACGCAATCCCGGCAAACCCGAAAGAGGCAGCGCATTTCCATTACGACATCCGATTCATGTTCGAGGCGGACAGAGACGCCGAACTGGCGATAACCGCCGAATCGAAGTCGCTGCGATGGATCGCGCTCGATGACATTTCAGAGATCACACAGGAAGAATCTATTCTGCGAATGGTTCGCAAAACGAGAAAGCTAAAAGCGTGGCGGTAGCCCGACCGTGAGAGAGGGCTGGTCATTGAAGTCACGCCCTCCCTCACGGTCGGGCTACCGCCACGCTTGTTCAAGGCAAAACTGACTATGACTTTTGAAACCTGGTTCCAATCAATCCACGCCGACATCCCGGTCAATTCAGCTAACGCCGTTCTCAACCTGACGGCGGAAGGCGCGACCGTCCCCTTCATCGCCCGCTACCGCAAGGAGCAGACCGGCGCCATTGACGAAGTGGCGATCCAGAACGTGATTGACGCCAAAGAGCGTTGGGATGAAATCATCAAGCGCCAGACGTTCATCGTCGAAGAGATCGAACGGCAGGGCAAATTGACCGACGAATTGAAAGACAAAATCCTCGCGACTTTCAATCTCGATTCGCTCGAAGACATTTATTTGCCCTACAAACAGAAACGCAAAACCAAAGCGACGATTGCGAAGGAGGCGGGCTTGGAACCGTTCGCCAACTGGATTTGGGATTGCGGGCACGGATTGGCCACGCCGGAACCGGGGCAGACGCTCGAAATCTTCGCGCTCGCGTTCTACAACGCCGAAAAGAACATCAACGACGCCGAGGCCGCGATCAACGGCGCGCAGGACATTTTGACCGAGCGCCTCGCCGAAACTCAGGAACTGCGCGAATTCACGCGCAAGACCACGTTTGAACGCGCCGCCGCGAAATCAGCCAAAGCCGAGAAGGCGAAAGAGCACAGCAAGTATGAACGCTACTTCGATTACTTCGAGCCGGTCGAGTCGCTGCTCAAGCCTGAAAACTCGCATCGCTATCTGGCAATGCGGCGCGGTTGGATGGAAGAAGAATTGACGCTGACCATCGGCGGCGCGCCAGAAGACGCGGCTTACGATGAAACGCTGCTCGCGCGTTTCGAGAGCGAAGCCTGCTCCGCGCCCGATTCGCCCGGCGCCGAATTGCTGCAACGCTCGGCGAGAATGGCGCTCAAAGCCTACGTTTTGCCGAGCATCGAAAACGAAGTCCACCGGCAGTTGAAAGAGGTCGCCGACGAAGCGGCGATCAGGGTCTTCGCCGAAAACGTCCGCAAGCTGCTGCTCGCCGCGCCGTTCGGATCGAAAGCCGTGCTCGGCGTTGACCCCGGCGTGCGAACGGGCTGCAAGCTGGCCGTCATTGACGATTCGGGAAAATTCCTCGCGAGCAATGTGATCTACCTGCAATCGAAGAACGATCAGGAGAACGCGAAGAAAATGCTCGGCGCGGTCGCGCAAAACGCCAATCTGCGCGCCATCGCCGTCGGCAACGGCACAGCGGGCCGCGAAACCGAAAGCTTCATCCGCGAGACGTTGAAAGAGCTTGAGCTGAAAATCCCCGTCGTGATGGTCAACGAATCGGGCGCAAGCGTTTACAGCGCCAGCGCAGCCGCGCGCGAAGAATTTCCGGAACTCGACGTGACCGTGCGCGGCGCCATCTCCATCGCCCGCCGCCTGCAGGACCCGCTGGCCGAGCTTGTCAAAATTGATCCGAAGAGCATCGGCGTAGGCCAGTACCAGCACGACGTTTCGCAACCCGCGCTGAAAAAATCTCTCGATCTGGTGGTTGATTCCTGCGTCAACGCGGTCGGCGTGAATTTGAACACCGCGTCGTATCACCTGCTCGAACACGTTTCGGGCATCGGCCCGGCGATGGCTAAAAAGATCGTCGAACATCGCGCGGCCAACGGATTGTTCACATCGCGCCAGCAACTGCTCGACATCCCGCGCTTCAGCAAAAAGACATTCGAGCAGGCCGCCGGATTCCTGCGCATCCCCGCTGCCGAGCATCCGCTCGACAACACCGGCGTGCATCCCGAACGTTACCCCGCGCTTGAAGCATTGGCGGTCAAGCTCGGCAAAAACGTCGGCGATCTGACCGGCTCCGGCGTCGAGTTGATCAAACAGTCCGAAGAATTCAAATCGGAAGTCGGCGAATTCACCTTCGCGGACATCATCACCGAGCTTGCCAAACCGGGCCGCGACCCGCGCGAAGAATTTTCAGCTTTCGCCTACCGCGAAGACATTCACGAACTCAAAGACCTGCAACCGGGAATGACCTGCCCCGGCATCGTCACGAACGTGACCAACTTCGGCGCCTTCGTTGACATCGGCGTGCATCAGGACGGCCTCGTTCACATCTCGCAACTCAGCAATCGCTTCGTGAAAGACCCGCGCGACGTGGTCAACCCCGGCGACCGCGTCACAGTCCGCGTGATCGAAGTGAATCTGGAGAAAAATCAAATCGCGCTCTCGATGAAGCCTGAGACTGAAGTCGTCCGCAAACAGCCGGGCGAAAGACCCGCGCAGCCGAATCAGGAACGCAGGCAGGATCGCGGGCCGAATCGCCAGCAGAATCGCGGGCCGAATCCGAGCAAAGATCAGAAACGCCGCGACGATCAGAAGCGGCCACCAGCGCCCGCAAAAGGCGCGTTCAACAATCCATTCGCGCAACTGGCCGATTGGGGCAGGGACGATAAGTGAGGTCTGCCAGGGTGAATAAATGGCAGGAAACAATCTGAACGGCGATCACGTGACATCTGGTAATCGCGCCTGTACGGTGGGGCCTTGATAAGCAACCCGGCCTTCTTGCAAGACAATGATCTCTGAGCCGACCGCGGCGGCTTCGGCTGTGTTGTGTGTGACGTAGAGAAATGGAATTCCGGTCTTTTGCTGTATATCGCGGATCTCAGCCACCAGACGTTCACGGGTTTTTACGTCAACCGCCGAAAGCGGCTCATCCAGCAACATCGCCGCCGGATCGCTGGCCAGCGCGCGCGCCAAAGCGACGCGCTGGGCTTCGCCACCCGATAGCTCGCGCGGGTATTGCCGCGCTGTATATTCAATGCCTAACAAATTGAGAAGTTCGCGCGGCCGGTCGCGTTTGCCGCCACCCGCATCCGCGCGCACGCCGAAGGCGATGTTCTGCTCCGCCGTGAGGTGTGGGAAGAGCGCGTAATCCTGAAATAGCAAGCCGACCCGGCGTTGCTGGATCGGAAGGTTGACGCCGCTTGCTGAATCGAAAAATACGCGCTCGCCGAGCGCGATGCGGCCTGCGTCAGGCGTGACGATGCCGGCGATGGCTCGCAGGCAAGTCGTCTTGCCCGATCCGGACGGGCCGAAAAGAATAGTCACTCCCTCCGGCGCGGTGAATTCAACATCGAGAAGAAAGACCCGCTCCTCGCCGCTTCCCGCTCGTCCGTTGCCGCCTTCCCTCGTTCCCGCTCCGCCGAGCCGTTTTTTGATCGAAACAGTAAGCATCAGCCGTTACACGCTATGCGCCTGGCTGCTGGCCAGCTTGTTTGTCAGGTAAATGGCTGTCAGCGAGACGGCGGTCAAAATCAACGCCAGCATCTGCGCTTGCCTGTTGTCTCCGGCGACCACCGCTTCATAAATCGCCAGCGGCATCGTTTGCGTTTTGCCGGGGATGTTCCCGGCCAGCATGAGCGTCGCGCCGAACTCGCCGAGAGCGCGCGCGAAACTCAGCACCACTCCGGCCAGAACGCCGCGCCGCGCCAGCGGCAGCGTGATGCGAAAAAAAGTCTCTGCCTTGCCTTTGCCGAGCGTGTAAGAAGCCAGTTCGTATTGCGGGTTGACGCTTTCAATGGCGGCGCGCGCCGATTTGACCATCAATGGCAACGCCATCACCGAAGCCGCAATCACCGCCGCCCACAAGGTGAACGTCACAGTCCAGCCGGTGAGTTCGTAAAGATAGCTCCCGATCAAGCCGCGCCGCCCGAACAAAACGATCAGGTAATAGCCCGTCACGGTCGGCGGCAACACCAGCGGCAGCGTGATCAGCGCGTCGAGCGCCTCACGCCCGCGAAACTTTCCTTTGGCCAAAATGAAGGCGCAGGCTGTGCCGATGACGACAACGACGCTTGTCGCCAACGTCGTCGCAAGCAGCGATATTTTGAAGGCTGACCAGATCATCAGTCTGTAGCCACCATCACATCGCTCGCCTTTACGACCGCATAAACCGCCTTGCCATCAGTCAGGCCCAATCTTTCCGCCGAATCTTTTGTGATGATCGAGACGATTTCCACACCGTTCGACAGTTCGATGACCACCTCCGTATTTACCGCGCCGGGATTGACATCCTTGACTTTTCCTTTCAAAACATTGCGTGCGCTGATTTCCATAAACTCCTCCTCAATGATTCGTGGTTATTCAAGCCGATGGCCTGATTGTGCAAAAGCGGGGGCCAAATGGCAAAAGCCGGTGAATGTTCGGGTGTCGTTTCCCTGATCATTTTGCGCTCTCAAACCCGTATTTTTCCAAAGCGCGCTGTCCCTCATCGCTCACAACGGCGGCGATGAATGCCCGCGCCGCTTCCTGCTGTTTGCTGGCCCGCACGACGGCGATCGGGTACAAGATCGGGTCGTGCGACCCCTCCGGCGCGCGCGCCGCAATCCGCACGCGGTTATCGGAGGCGCGCACATCCGAGGCGTACACGATCCCGGCCTCCACTTCGCCGCGCGCTACGTAATCCAAGACGTGCCGCACGTCTTCCGCAAAAACCAGTCGCGGCTTTATCTGCCGCCACAGGCCCAACCGAGTCAGCGTCTGCTCGGCGTACTGGCCTGCTGGAACCGTTCTGGGATTTCCGATGGCGATTTTCCCGACCGCCGCGCCGCCGAGGTCAACGAAGTTTTTCAACGGTGGCGATTGATCGGCGGGCACGGCCAGGACGAGCGTGTTGCGCGCAAAGTCGCGCCGCGTCTCCGGCGCGATCAACCCCTGCGACGCCAGCGCGTCCATTTGAGGAATCCCGGCGCTGGCGAACACGTCCACCGGCGCGCCCGATTCGATCTGCTTTTGCAGCGCGCCCGACGCGCCGAAATTGAAGTTGACCCGCGCGCCCGTAGCCGCTTCAAACCGCCTTCCGATCTCGCCGAATGCGTCTCGCAAACTGGCGGCGGCTGAAACGGTAATTTCAGATGCGGACTGCGGCTCGCGATTGGCGGAGTGACGGCAGGCCAATCCGGCTAGAGCCGTCAAAAGAAGAACGAATAGCCATCGGAGTCTTCTGACAGAGCGACCGATGACCATGCCCCGCGCTGGCGCAACCTGAGCTTCATCTCTTTTCGGAAATTTCATTCTCGTTCATTCCTTCCCCGCGCATCGCTCTGCTTCTTTCATTGCGCGCGTTTGACGGTCAGCGCGACGACCTGACGCACCCAGCGCGCATGCCGCTTCTCATCCGGGACGATGATCCGCAGCGGCCC
>JAJVID010000103.1:6988-14224 GCA_022072205.1 Acidobacteriota bacterium | reverse complement strand
CTCGTTCATTCCTTCCCCGCGCATCGCTCTGCTTCTTTCATTGCGCGCGTTTGACGGTCAGCGCGACGACCTGACGCACCCAGCGCGCATGCCGCTTCTCATCCGGGACGATGATCCGCAGCGGCCCTTCCTTTTCGCTGAGCGGCTTGCCGTCACGCCGGTCGGCCAGCAGCACGAGTTTATCGGTGTAGAGCGCATCCAGTTCGGGCAGCGCGAAGACGGCGCGATAATTGTCAGCCGCTTCGACCAGCAGGAACAGGGTCAGCTTGTCTCCGCGTAATTGCTCCTCCGCCGGCGCGCCCGCCAACTTCAGAATTTCAGCCAGCGCCACGCCCTCGAACTCGGACTCCACCCCGCCGTGATCTTTCGCGCGCACCTTGCGACGCGGCAGTTTCGACAGGTCAGCGGCGTTGCGGTTGAGTTGCTGTCTCACTTCACCGCCCACGCGCAGACTCACTTGCTTCGGTTCCTGCGGCGTTGTTTGCGCCGTTGGAGCAGGCGTCAGAAAAATCAATGTTAGCAATGAACCAAGAACCAAACGGGACATTATCAAGCTCATAAAATCTCCTCCAATGAATTCGGTCAGTGGTCGTGCTAAAAATGTAATGCTCGGTTTACCGCAGAGCCATTCCACCGCAGAGGCGCAGAGGGCGCTGAGGAAACGCAGAGTAGAAGAGCGAGGAAAGAGCTTTCTGACACTCTCTCTGCGTTTCCTCAGCGCCCTCTGCGCCTCTGCGGTGAAATGGCTCACTCAGATCGTGGCATTACTTTTTGTGCACTACCCGATCAGTTATGTGAAACACACAGGCCACACGTTTAGAAATTGACCTTGAAGGCCAGTTGAACCACGCGCGGGTCGCCAGCCGATGTGATCGAGCCGAAACCCGGCGTTCCAACCACGACGTTCGGCGCGCCCAGCGGCGGCGTGTTGGTCAGATTGAAGACCTCAGCGCGAAATTCCAGATTCACCGTCTCACGAATCGGCGCGCGTTTGATCAAAGCCACGTCCACGTTTCGATAAGCAGGCCCGCGCACCGGATTGCGCGAACTGCCGCCGAGCGTGAACTGCGGCGCGATGGCGAACGCCTGCGTGTTGAAGAACCGCGCGGCGGTGCGCTGAGACGAAGTGAGTTCAGGCTCTCCGACCAGATTTGGCCGTTGCACGCCGAAGCCGGCGAAGGCGTTGAAATTTGTCGCCTGCCTGACGGCAAGCGGGACGCCCGATTGCAAACTGACCAACCCGGCGATCCCCCAGCCGCCGATGATTTCGCCAATCACACCGCCGGGATTGATTCGCCTGCCTCGCCCGAACGGCAGGTCATACGTGAAGCTCGCGACGAAGACGTTTGGAATGTCGCCCGTCGAAACACCGCGTTCAAGCTTGCGGTTGAAGCTGTCGGCCACCGGAAAGTTTGCCACAGGCCCGGTCAGAATCGTGGCGTCGAAGACCGACGACGCTTCGTCAATCAGCTTCGAGCGCGTGTAGCTGACAAGAAACGACAGGCCGCGCGAGAACCGCTTTTCAAGCTTCATCTGAAGCGCGTGGAAGTTCGTGTTGCCGACGTTGTTGCGATAAAGGCTGACCGTCGTGAAACGCGGGAAGGGCTTCAGCAATTGCGCGCGCGGAATGGTCGGATCGCCGAGCGATGACGAGCGCGGGATTTGACCGAAGAACGGATTGGGCACGCGTTCGAGCAACGACGAACCGAGCTTCAGTTGCTCGACGGTGAGTTGATTGATGTTGGTGTCGGGGATGCCGACGCGCGTGATCTTCGATCCGGCGTAAGCGATCTCGAAAGTAAGATTGCCGCTGAGTTCACGCTGCACAGCCAGATTCCATTGCTGCGCGTAACCGGAGCCGAGTTTGCGATCAACCGAAAAGACGCCCTGTCCCAAACCCGCGTCAGGCGTGAGCGCGACCGGCGCGACACTCGGCCCGTTCGCCAGCGTGAATGCAGGATTGATGTTGTCCAGGTTTCGTTGCGTGACGGTTTGAATGAACGGGAATTGCGGAACAGTGAACGGCGTGGTGATGCCCGCCTGCTCCTGCCACACCAGCCCGTAGCCCGCGCGAATGACAGTTCGGTCGCCGAAGCGATAAGCCAGACCGAGGCGCGGCCCGAAGTTGAGTTTGTGCAATTCACGCGCGGCGCGCGGGAAGCCATCGCGCCCCAGATATTCCAGCTTCTGCGTTTGCAGGTTGAAAACCGCGCCCTGATCGTCCACTTCGGTCGAAGGAAAATTGAGCGTGTAGCGCAAGCCCGCGTTGACGGTCAGCCGCTGATGCGCCTTCCAATCGTCCTGCGCGAAATATTCCTGAATCATCGCGCGCGGTCGCAAAGCCTTCTGCTGAAGGTCAATCGAGAAGGTCTGCGCCTGTCCGAGCAGAAAACTGGCGAGCGCGTTGCCAGTGCCCGTCGCGCCGGGCAGGTCGGTGAAAAGCGCGCTGAAACGAAATTGCCCGGTCGGCGCGGGCGGTTGAATGACATCCAGCCTCTGCCATCGAAAATCCAGACCAGCCTTGATCGAATGCCTGCCGCGTTGCATCGCCAGACTGTCGAAGATGTGAAAGACATCAGTGCGGAAATCGCTGTTGGCGCTCGTCGGCGAACCTAACTGCTGCAAGCCATCAATCGCGAAAGTCGGCATCGCCGATTGAAACGCAGCGTTCGACGGAATGCCGGGCAACTTCAGGCTTTCAGACGGCGGCGAGTTGAGCAGCAATCCCACACGATCAACCGCGCGGCGCGTGTAGCCGAACCGAAATTCGTTCGCCATCCTGCCATTCAAAGTGTGAATCCAGCTTGAAGCCAGCGATTGCCCCGCCGTGTCGGTCTTCCCGATGGCGCCGGAGGTGATAGCGCCGCTGCCATCGGGCAAAGGCGTGACCGGATTGTTGAAATCTTTCGCGTACGAGAAACGCGCGAAGACCTGATCATCGCCGGAGGAGCGATGATCAATTCGCACATCGAACTGATCCTGATTCTGCGTCTCGGCGCCGACGCGCCGGTAGTTGTTGACGGTTCCGCTCGAAGTCGGCAGCGGGAAGCGTTCGAGCAACAACCGCGCCACCGGATCAATCCGCGCGGAAGGGATCGTGTTGTTCGCAAACTGATCGCGGACGAAAGCGCCGTTCTGACTTGATCTGGTTGTCGCCGGATCGTAAATGCGCGGCGCGGCGCCGCTGATCGGCTCGGTGAAAATACCCTGCCGCTGCAACAGCGTCGGCACGGTCGAGATGCGGACGCGACCGATCAGTTGCCGCGTCCCCTGATAATCGCCGAAGAAGAAAGTTTTGTTTTTGATGATCGGGCCGCCAGCGACGAAGCCGAACTGGTTTCGTCGAAAAACAGGCTTGCCGGGATTCGCCGCAGTCGCGGGCGCGAACAGGTTGCGAGCGTTGAGAGCTTCATTCCTGAAAAACTCGAAGGCTGAGCCGTGAAATTCATTCGTGCCCGATTTCGTGGTCAGATTGATGACGCCGCCGTTGAAGCGTCCGAACTCAGCCGACGGGCTGTTTGTCTCGACCTTGAATTCCTGAATGGCGTCAATGATCGGAAAGAACGCGACCTGCCCCGGCTCCGGTTGCAGCACGGACACGCCGTCGAAGAGATATTCATTCACGCGCGGACGGCCTCCATTGACGCGCGGAAACGCGGAGCCGGGCGGCGCAATCACGCCGGGCGCGAGCAAAATCAGTTGTACGAAACTGCGCCCGTTCAGCGGCAGGTCAACAATCTTGCGATTGCCGATGACCTGGCCGAGGCTGCTCGTTTCGGTGCGGAGCAGAGACGCGTCAGCATTGATAGTGATGCTGTCGGTGATGCTGCCCGCCGTCAACACGATGTCGAGCCTGACGCGCTCGCCCGTCGCCAGCAGCACGCCTTCGCGGACGAAGCGTTTGAAATCCGGCGCTTCAGCGGTGATCGCGTACAGTCCGGGTTTCAACCTGGTCAGCGTGTACAAGCCGCCTTCGCCGGCGTTCGCGGTGACTGATTGGCCTGTTCGTGTTTCGGTGACGGTGATTTTGGCGCTCGGAACAGCAGCGCCTGTTTGATCTCTGACTTCGCCTGTGATTTCAGCTTGTCCTGTCTGGGCTGATGAAGGAAGAATCGCAAAGAGTGTTAAAACGATGACACGCGCGCAGACGCAAATAGTTTCGCGTAGCCTGAAATTCATTCTTTCTCCTTTCCAAACGCGGGAGGCCTGACCGTTTCCAGTCAAACCCTGTCGGTCACTCGTCCATAGGTCTCTGGCTACAGACACCCTGCAGGCGCGGTGACTTCGGAGTTACAGTTGAATGTTGAGTTGTGAATTACAGCGCCGCGATTCTAAACCAGGCGCCCTCCCGTGTACACAGCAACCGGATGTTCGATCCCGGCGAAATAGCCTGGCTCGCGGTAATCCTCGCAATCGTGAATGACGAAATCAGCGCGCTTGCCCGCTTCCAGCGATCCGATTTGATCGCCCAGACCCAGGCTGTAAGCGGCGTTGATCGTCGCGGCGGAGATTGCTTCGGCGGGCGACATCTTCATCTGCGTCGAGGCCAGCGTCAGGACAAACAACATCGAAGGCGTGGGCGATGATCCCGGGTTGAAATCGGTGGCGAGAACGACGGCCAATCCGGCTTCGATCATCGCGCGGGCGTTCGGGTAACGCTGCGATCCGATCAGCAGAACCGATGCGGGCAACAATGCTGGCTGGACGCTGGCTGATTTAAGAGCCGAGATTTGAGTTTCGCCTGCGTGTTCCAGATGATCCGCCGTCACTGCGCCAAGTTCAGCGGCCAGTTCCGATCCGCCGCTGAGCGAAAGCTGGTCGGCGTGGACTCGCAGCTTCAATCCGTGACTTTTCGCCGCCATCAGAATTCGCCTTGATTCGTCAACGTCGAAAGCGCCGCGCTCGCAGAACACGTCGCAGAACTGAGCCAGGCCTTCACGCGCGACTTGCGGGATCATTTCATTCACGATCAGATCAACGTAGGCCGCGCGGTTGTCTTTGAATTCATCGGGCACGGTGTGCGCGCCGAGGAAGGTCGGGACGTAACGTAACGCGGTTTCGGCGTCGAGCCTGTGAATCACGCGCAGCATCTTCAACTCGTCTTCGAGCGTCAATCCGTAACCCGACTTCGCTTCGATAGTGGTCGTGCCCGTTCTCAAAAACCATTCGCGGTAACGCTTCGAAGCCTCGAACAATTCGTCTTCGCTGGCCGCGCGGGTTTTGCGGACTGTTGATTTGATCCCGCCGCCCGCTTCGGCAATCTGCTGATAACTCTTGCCCGCCGCGCGCATTTCAAACTCGTCGGCGCGATTGCCCGCGAAGACCGGGTGCGTGTGAGCGTCAACGAAGCCTGGCATCACAACTCGATTGCCCGCGTCAATGACTTCGCAATCTGAGCCGATCAATTTTTCAATCTCGCTTCGCGCGCCGGTCTGGACGATCCATCCTTCGCGCGCGAACATCGCGCCATCGCGGATGATCGCCAGATCGCGCATCTCCGCCCCGGCGCGCGGACGCTCAGGCCCGGCCAGCGTGACCAGTTGCGAGCAGTTGATGACGGCCAGCGATTCAGTTTTCATCACGAGTCAGAAGGCCGGAAGCGAATGACAGCAGGCACGCGCCCGTCGTCATCACCGTCGCGTCGGCCACATCCTGCGTCGGGTCAACCTCGACCAGATCAACCGCGCGGACTTTCGGATGCGCGCCGCACAGCCACGCCGCGCGGCGCAATTCGTAGGGCGTCAACCCGCCGGGCCGCGATCCGGGAGTGGCGGGCGCGAAAATTCGGTCGAGCACGTCAACATCCAGATCAACGTAAATGTGCTCGACGCGTTCGGACAGTTGTTCGAGCGATTCGGTCAGCAGCCGCTCGACGCCGTGCGCGCAAATCTGGCGCATGGTCACGACGGTGATCCCGGCGTCGCTCGCCACCTGCGCGTAAGCCTGCGAATTCGCAAAGGCCTGAATGCCGATCTGAACGATGTTCTCTCCCGGCAAACCGTCAGCCAGCAGCGCGCGCACCGGGTTCCCGTTCGACAAACCGTTTGACAGATCGCGCAGATCGAAATGGGCGTCGAGCGTGATCAGACCGCAATCCTTCAGCGAACCTCCGAGCGCATCGGCGACGCCGTGAAGTCCGGGCCGGGTGATCGAGTTATCTCCGCCGAGCAGCACAACCGCGTCGGCGTTTTCAAACGCGCCGCCAACAGCTTCTTTTATAGGCTCGAAAGCCTCTTCGATCCGCGCCTCGGCGATGTCCAGATTGCCCAGATCGCGCACGGCCAGCCGCCGCAGATCAACGTCTGATTCGATGTCGTAAACGCTGAACTTCCGCAGCATCGCGCGAACCGCATCCGGCGCCAGATCGCAACGCCCCGGCGTGATCGAACCCAGCCGCAGAGGCGCGCCGATGACGGCGAGGCTGACGGATGAAGACGGCGTGAAGTCGCCGGCGAGCCAGGCCGAAGCTCGCGGCCAGAAAGGATCGTCTATAAATTGGCTTTGCATTGCGAACTCACTTTTTCTAGGCGTAAACCAGAATGTTCGTGTCGACAAGAATTTTACCGCTCATGAACCTGCTCTCGCGTTGGGTAAGGCGGGCCGCCAAGATGTAGCCCTTGCCGCAGCAAGAGACGTTGGCGCTCGCGGGCTTGTTCGCCGGCTGAAGGGACGGTGATGGTCAACTCGACAATCGTGCCGTCCTCAAGGCCGACCGGTTCAAACAGCTTGATCTGATCTCCTTCGATGATGCCTGTTAGTAAATGTTGTTGGCTTTGCATAAGCATTCTCATTACGAACTCAATTTCATTTGGAGGAATAATAACACAGGCATTCAGGATTCACTGGAACCGCTCTCCTCGCAGCCTGCATTGCAGCCACGATTTGGCCAATCGCCAGTCGCGGTGAACCGTCTCGACCGAAACGTCGAGCGCCTCGGCGGTCTCTTCCACACTCAGCCCGCCGAAGAATCGCAACTCCACCATCCGGCTCTTGCGGGCGTCGAATTCGGCCAGCGCGTCGAGCGCCTCATCGAGCGCCAGCAATCCTTCGTCGCGCTGTCTGGTGACCACCATTGATTCATCGAGCGAAACCTGTTCAGCCGCTCCGCTGCGCTTCCGGCTTCGGCGCTCGCGCGCAAGGTCTACCAGCGCCTGACGTTGAACCCAAAATTGCGGCAATCGCTTGAGCAACTGATCGGCGAGACGAAACAGCGGATTCGATGATCGCCAGATCAAA
>JAJVID010000103.1:0-6888 GCA_022072205.1 Acidobacteriota bacterium | reverse complement strand
GCGCTTCCGGCTTCGGCGCTCGCGCGCAAGGTCTACCAGCGCCTGACGTTGAACCCAAAATTGCGGCAATCGCTTGAGCAACTGATCGGCGAGACGAAACAGCGGATTCGATGATCGCCAGATCAAAGCCGCTTGCTTACGCTCGCGGTAATGTACCGATTAGGCTTGATCCGACATCGGGATTTTGACGCCCTGCTCGCGCGCTTCGTCAAACGCCTTTTCGTATCCTGCGTCAACGTGGCGAATAATGCCCATTCCCGGATCGGTGGTCAGCGCGCGCTGCAACCGTTGCGACGCGCCGTAAGTCCCGTCGGCGACGATGACCATTCCGGCGTGCAGCGAATAGCCGATGCCCACACCGCCGCCGTTGTGAATCGAAACCCACGATGCGCCAGCCGCAGTGTTGACCAGCGCGTTGAGCAACGGCCAGTCGGCGATGGCGTCCGAACCGTCAATCATCGCTTCGGTCTCACGGTACGGCGAAGCGACCGAGCCTGAGTCGAGATGATCGCGGCCAATGACAATGGGCGCTTCAAGCTCGCGGCGGCGAACCATCTCGTTCATCGCCACGCCGAATTCGGCGCGGTCGCCGTAACCCAGCCAGCAAACTCGCGCGGGCAAGCCTTGAAACTTGATGCGTTCGCGCGCCAGCTTCAGCCAGCGTTCGAGCACCGGATCATCGGGAAAGAGTTCCTGCGCCAGGTCGTCGGTTTTTCGAATGTCATCAGGATTGCCGGAGAGCGCGACCCAGCGGAACGGGCCGCGTCCTTCGCAAAACAGCGGGCGGATGTATTCGGGCACGAAGCCCGGAATTTCAAACGCGTCTTCGACGCCCATCTGCTGAGCCTGCGCGCGGATGTTGTTGCCGTAATCGAAAGTCACCGCGCCCATCCGTTTCAGATCGAGCATTGCGCGGACGTGCGCGGCCATCGTCTCCATCGAACGTTTGACGTACTCTTCGGGATTTTCTCGGCGAAGCTTCAGCGCGTCATCCAGCCACATCCCGTTCGGCACATAGCCGTTCAACGCATCGTGCGCGCTGGTTTGATCGGTCAGCACGTCGGGAACAACACCACGACGGACAAGCTCCGGTAGGATGTCGGCGCAATTGCCGACCAGACCGACCGAGATCGCCTCGCCGCGTTTGCGCGCTTCGTCAATTTTGTTGAGCGCGTCGTCGAGGTTGTAACTGATCTGGTCGCAGTAGCCGGTTTGAATGCGTTTCTCGATTCGCGCGGGATCAACGTCAATGCCGAGAAAACACGCGCCGTTCATCGTCGCGGCAAGAGGCTGAGCGCCGCCCATCCCGCCCATCCCGCCCGACACGACGAGCCTTCCCGCAAGCGAACCGCCAAAATGTTTGTTGGCGACAGCCGCGAACGTCTCGAACGTGCCCTGGACGATTCCCTGGCTGCCGATGTAAATCCACGACCCGGCGGTCATCTGCCCGTACATCGTCAAACCCATTCGTTCGAGTTCGTGAAACTGCCGCCAGTTCGACCAGTGGCCGACCAGGTTCGAGTTGGCGATCAGCACGCGCGGCGCGTCTTCGTGCGTGCGGAAGATGCCAACGGGTTTGCCCGATTGCACGAGCAGCGTTTCGTCGTTGTTCAGATCGCGCAGGCTGCGCACGATGGCGTCGAAGCATTGCCAGTTGCGGGCGGCCTTGCCCGTACCGCCATAAACGACCAGGTCGTCGGGGCGTTCGGCGACTTCAGGGTCGAGATTGTTCATCAACATTCGCAGCGCGGCCTCCTGCGCCCAGCCTTTGCAACTGATCTGAGCGCCGCGCGGCGCTTTGACGAGTCTTGAATCGTTCATGCTTTTTCCTTTTGATGTTGTTTGTTGAAGACGAAAAACTCGATTGAGATTTTGCGCGAAATTCGGACTGTTGACAAAGCCTCGGCGCGCTGAATCTCGATCGAGAAATTCGGCGAAACAGAGACGATCCCGGGCGAGCATAAAAAAAGGCTGCTGATTCTAAAATCAGCAGCCATAGTTGCAGCGATTTTCTGCGGAAAATGCGCGCCAACGCCTCTGACACGCCGGCGCGCAAACTTTTTACGGATCAACGAACGGGCAGAGAATGCCTGTGGTTGACGTGATGTTGTTGAACATCTCGATGTAGATGGCCAGCGTGTCAATCTGGACATCATCACCGCTGTTGAATGTCGTGCGCGCCTGATTCAGCAGGTCGAGCAGTCGCGGGTCGCCCGGAATCCTGACGTTCACGTTCGGGCCGTTGTAGAAACACCCCGCGCGGTTGAAGATGGATTGCGGGTATTTGGCGGCGTTGAATTGCGCAGCGACGAATTGAGCGTTCAGACGATCCTTCGCCGTGTCGAACGTCGAGAGCGCCACCAGAACCTCTTCATCGCTCATCGCCCCACGATTGAGCGTGAGGATGAAGATTCCGCTCACGCCGCCGATTTGGTCGTAAATAGCCTGACGCGCGCTGTCGAACAGCAGCCACATGTCAACACTGTTGAAACAGGCCGGCACGCAACCGGGCGGCGGCAGCGCGTCGAGGAAGTTATTCTGCACGCTGACATCGCCGGCCTTGAGCGTGGCGCCAATGTTGTTGAAATCAATCGCCGTGTTGCCCGCTCCGGGCAGAACGCCCGTGTCAATGTAGTCGGGCAGGTTGATTTCGGTCACGCGGTAATCACCGGGCGGGACCTGGCTGAATTTGTATTCGCCGTTCTGATCGGTTGTCAGTTCCAGGCTCACGCCGGGACCGCCAGCCAGCCTGACCGTGACGCCCGGAATCGGTTTTTCGTCAACGTCAATCTTGCCGTTCCCGTTCGCGTCGTTGATCACGCGGCCTGAAATCGTGGCGTTGTTGATGATGGTCTCTTCAAATCCGATCGCGTCAATTTCGCATTCGTTGCTCTGCGCCGAAGCGCCGGGGATGTTGCCGTTCCCATCCGCGCGGAAGAAGGCGGCGTCGCGGGTGCGGTTGGCGTAAACGGCCACGAATTTGACCGCCGCCGGATTGCCGCTGCCGTCGCGAAACTGCCAGCGAGACGCGAAATCGTCGCCTTCCTGCGGCGACGGGTCTGCGCCATCAGCCGCCGGCTCGAACGGGCTTTTGCCGTTGTAATCCTTGAAGCCATCAGCGAAAACTTTCGTGAGCGTGGCGCGGAACCATTTGTTGTTGGGAGCGACGCCCGTTCCACCCTGCCCGAAATAGCCCGGCGTGCGAGCGGCGGTTTCGGCCTCGGTGGGATCGTTCGTTCCCCAAACGGTGAATTCCAGAGCTTCGAGCGCGATGTTCCCGAAGCCGCCCTGTGGCGGGTTCATTCTTTTCGGCCCGTAACCTGGAATTTCAGGATCGAAGAGGTGGTCAATCGAAGGGAAAACGGTGATCTCGCGCGTGAAAATGCGGTCGTCGTCCGCCCCGACGCGCCAGACAAACGCCTGGCGTCCGATGTGGACGAAACGGAAGCCCGGGTTGATGAGCCGCCCGCCAACCAGGACTCTGTTGTTGGGATCAAGGCTGTCCAGATCGCCGATCTCGTTGGCGGCTTGCGGGATGGCAAAGGCGTTCAGATTCTCGAAGTCGTAACGGTCGTTGAATCCGTTTCCAGTGTCGCCAGCCAGATCGCCGACCTGAGGAACGTTCGAGCCAAAGCCGAAGGCCAGTTTCGCCAGTTTGTAATCTGATCCCAGCGTCCCGGCTGTTCCTTCGACCGTTGGCAGTGTGAAAGAGCCGACCGGGCTGTTATAAACGCGCGGCGTCGCGTCCTGGCCGAAGCTCAGGAAATCGGCGCGCCAGCTTACCCAGGCCAGCCCAACGGCGACCAATCCGATGATGAATAAAAGTCTGGATTTCAAAGTGTCCTCCTCATAGCTGCGCTCTTCGATTGGGTTGTGAGGCGAAGAGCTGAAAGCAAGCTCGCGCGAAACCGCGCAACGCCTGTGGCGTAATATCGCTCCGATTCTAAATTTTTAGATTGGCCAAAATCGTGAACCGGTCACTGCCAACATTTGCAGAAAGGGCACTGGAAGGTTTTTTTACTGGCAGAATCAGGCACGGGGGTTCGCTCACATCAGGCAAGCGAGGCCTTAAATCACGATGTCAGCAACGAATAGGAAAATGGCAGGCGAACATAAACGAACACGCCTCAAGGGGCGTCACTGCCATACAAATGCGATCCCAAAATTATCTGAATTGTCCTGGCAACGAGATGTCGTTCTTGTTCTTCTTGCCACCAGGATCGTCGCAAGTTGTGAGGTAGCCGGAAAACGAAAGGGCGATACCGACTGTTTTATGTTTTTCCGACTTCGATCCCAGTGATTACCTGAAAATGATGGGCGATCCGATTGAGCGGCTCTTTTCGAGAACATTTTTCGAGAACGTGGTGAAGCAGAACCGCTTGCTGTGAACTTTCAGGCGCGCGGATTATACACAGGCGCCTTAACCAATTCAACCGCTTTAACAATTGCGCGCGCAGGAAATTAAAGCCGCCCAGCCGGATTCGGTTTTACAGGTGAAAATACCGAAGCGGGCCGTTAATGAACCAGGATTCGGAGCCGTTTTATCTTTGCATCGCGTCGAGCAAGCCGGTTGCATGCCATTAATTGTGTCCAGCTTGTGCGAAGGCGAAGTGAGTCTTTACAATGATCTTTAAGTTTTTGCCACTCAATTGAAACAGACGAGAGCAAGCCTTCGTATAGTCCCTCGGTTGAACAGTTTCCATCGAAGATACAACAGGGAAAACTACATAGAGGCTCGTCATTATTTTTCGGAGGCATCTAGAAAGTCATGGCTGTGTCCAGAAACAAGAAAATAATCATCGGAGTGGTCGCTATTGCATTGATTGGCGTTGTCATAGGCATCAGCGTCTCTCGCCGCAGCGACCTTCCTGAAGTTCAAACAGCGAAAGTCGAACGCCGCGCCACGCTCGAAGCCAAAGTAACCGCTAACGGCGAAGTCCGGCCCATTCAATTCATCAATCTGACATCCGAAGTCACTGGCCGCGTCATGGACGTTTTCGTCAAAGAGGGCGACGTGGTCAAGAAAGGCAAACCGCTGCTCCGCGTTGATCCAACGCAACTCGCCAATTCGACTTCGATTCAGGAAGCCGGCCTGCGCGCCGTGCAGGCTGATGTTCAAAATCAAATGGCCGCGATGACAACGGCTGAAAACGCCATCAACACGGCTCGCGCCGCGCTCACCACGTCTCAGGCCGACCTGGAACGCGCGATGGTCGAGCGCAACAACGCCGACATCGAACTCAAACGCGCCACCAACCTGCTCGAATCCGGCATCGCCGCGCGCTCGAATTACGACACGGCCAAGATGCGATTCGACTCCGCTACCGCTTCCGTCAACGCGGCCAAAGCCCGCGTCGAACAATCCCAGATTCAGGTCAAGGACGCCGAGATTCGCGTCCAGCAGGCCAAGACGGCGATTGACGCTTCGCAGGCCCGCGTCGCGCAGCAACAGGCCAGTCTGGCGCAGCAATCCGATCTGCTCCGCAAGACCACGCAGTACGCCACGATTGACGGCGTCGTCGGCGGCCCGATTGTTCAGGTCGGCACTTACGCCCTGTCGAGTTTTTCGTCAACCCCGCTGATGATCATCGCCGACATGTCGGTCATCAACGTCGAGGTCAAAGTTGACGAAACCGACATCGCCAACGTGGCCAACAATCAGAAGGCCAAAGTCAAAGTTGACGCTCTGGGCGAGACGGAGATCGAAGGCCAGGTGGTCGAGATCGCCCAAACCGCCATCACCAGAACCGGCCAGACAATCGCGCAAACCGCCACCAGCGGCTCGCAGGAAGCGAAGGATTTCAAAGTCACGATCCGCCTTGTGAATATGAGCAATGACGTTCGTGACCGGCTGCGTCCCGGAATGTCGGCGACGGCGGTGATCAACACCGACCGGCGCGAGAACGTGATCGCGGTTCCGCTTCAGGCGCTGGTCGAACGCGACCCGCAGCAGATCAAACCAGGCGGCGGATCGGCTCCGGCTTCGGCGCAAACTCAGAACCAGAAGGACAAGAAGCCCATCAAAGGCGTATTCGTCGTCCAGAACGACAAAACCGTCTTCGCTCCGGTCGAGACCGGCATCACCGGTGAAAACGACATCGAGATCAAGAGCGGTCTGAATGAAGGCCAGGAGATCGTCATCGGGCCGTATCGCCAGTTGCGAACGCTTAAAAACGATCAGAAAATCAAACGCGAGGACAAGAACAAGAAACCAGCCGGAGACAACAAGGACAATAAGTAAGCGGAAAGCGGTAAACGACAGGCGGTCTTCGCGTTTGCTCTCAAAGATCGCCTGTCGCATACTGCCTCCGGCCCTCTAAACTGAGCGCTAAAAACTGGGCCCTCTAAATCGAGAAGGATGACTCCAATGGTAGCGACAATGATGGAAAGAAACCCCGGAACCGCCGTTTTGAATGGATCAAAGCAGGAGAAGCCGCTTGAGGCGATGATCAAAACCGACAATTTGTGGAAAACCTATGTCATGGGTGACGAGGAGATTCACGCGCTGCGCGGGGTTTCGTTTGAAATCAAGCGCAACGAGTACGTGGCGATCATCGGCCCGTCAGGCTCCGGCAAATCCACGTTGATGAATTTGATCGGCTGCCTCGACACGCCGTCGAAAGGCGAATACTGGCTCAACGGCAAACTGGTCTCGCAAATGGATGATGACGAACTTGCCTATATCCGCAACAAGGAGATCGGCTTCGTCTTCCAGACTTTCAATCTGCTGCCCCGCGCGTCGGCGCTGCACAACGTCGAATTGCCACTGATTTACAACGGCACACCGGCGTCGAAGCGGATTGATATGGCGAAGAAGGCGCTCGAATCGGTTGACCTCGGCCATCGAATGTCGCACAAGCCGAACGAACTCTCCGGCGGCCAGCGGCA
>JAJVID010000001.1 GCA_022072205.1 Acidobacteriota bacterium | reverse complement strand
GCCGAATTCAATCTGTCTCGGGTCACCTACCTGACCGTTGATCAGACCGAAAGTCGCGGGACTGTCAATATTCATCGCCGGATCGCTGGGTTGGAAATGGTTCAGCACGTTGGCGAACTGCGCGCTGAAGGTCATGCCCATCCGCTCATTGAATTTGATATCTTTCGCGACGCTCAGGTCGAGGTTCCAGCGCGGCAAGCCGCGCAATGGCCCGGCGGCTCCGCCGCGATGATCGAGACCCAGAACCAGACGCCGGAATTGCGAGTAGACTTCATCCGGGTTGGTAAACATGTTGATGCCCGTGCCCCGATTCGCCGGGTTGGTGTTCAAGCCCACCGTCCCGCTCAGCACGAGATCCTTATGGGCTGTGTTGCCGCCCGTGTAGGGCTTCGCAAACGGAGCGTTCTCCCAACTGCTGCCCGAGCTGCAATTCATTTCGCCGAACGACTGGCAGTTGGCGCTGAAGGTCACGCGCAATGGCAACCCGCTCTGGGCTGTGAAAAGCGGCGAGATTGACCAGCCGCCAAGCAACCGGCCCAGGACGCCTTTCTGGTTCCTGAAGAACGGCGACTCGTAAAGCACCGACAGGTTGTAGAGGTAGCGAATGTCGAAATCCTGCGCCCCGTAGTTCGCTTCGAGGTCCCACGGGTCAACCACGCTCCGGGAACTGCGGGCATGAACTTCGGCTCCCGTCCCCAGCGCGTGGCTCCAGGTGAAGTTGGAACGCGCCGTCAGGCCTTTCCAATCGCGCACCGTCAGCGTGACAAAGGCGGCGTTGTAATTCCCGTGGCCCAGGCTGGTGTTCATGAAAATAGACCTCAACTGCGAGCAGACGGGCACGGGTGTGGTTGGGTTGATTGTGGAGACCAGCGAGTTGGCGCAGGTCGAACTGAAGGCCAGCGTGCGTCCCAGCGTCCACGACGATTGGTTCGAGAGATTCGTCCAGAGATTGTAGACCTGAGTGTTCACGATGGCGGCGCGTTGATTTGCGGCCACCGCCGCCGTGCAACTGGCGAAGTTCCGGCAGTAAGCCGAAGTCTGTCCGCCCAACGCCGATTCGAACCACGGCTGCGTGGCGACCGTCCCGCCTGCGGCGAGCGCGGTATAGACTTTGGCGAAAGCGTCGGAAAAGCTCTGGCCATTCAGCGTCAACATGTATGGCACCGCGTCCAGATCAATTTGCTGCAACTCGTTCCCAATGCGCCGTCCTATATAGCCAAGCTCCAACACGACTTTGCGCGAGACCAACTCGCGCTGGATCGTAAAATCGAACTGGTCTGAGAAGTTGGGCCTATGTCTCGGGTCCAGCGCTGAACCGTCAGCCGCCGGGGTGTTGCCGCCTACACCGGGGAAGTAAGGTTGCGCCAGAGTCGCCGAAGCCGTCGGTAACGGCGCGACCAAACCGTCAGTTCCCGCGCGGAATGCCGTGAGCGGATTGGCCCCACCAACGCCGAGGCACTGATTGCCGTTGACCGCCGCGCCGGCGCGCACCGCGCCCTCGCAAGAAACGGCCTGCAGCAACCCCGTGCCGAGCAACGGAACCAGCACCAATTCCACGCCGTTCAGCCGCCCGTAGATGCGGCTGTAGCCGCCGCGAATGACCGTCTGATTCTCGCCGAAGACTTTGCCCAGGAGGCCGCTCTTGAAGCTCGGATTCCAGGCCGCCGCAAGGCGCGGGCTGAAGCCGCCGTAAAAAGGATCGAATGGATACTTCCGACCACCGCCGACGTTTTGCACAGTGGCGAATCCGAGCACCGGATTGTAGACCTGACCTGCCAGCGCCGCTTTCTTGCGTTGGGCCAGGAAGTCTTCTGACACGATCGGGTTACCCGCCTGATCCACGAGCATGACCTGTTTCCCGTCAATCTCATAAGGCGGCGTCGAGTACGCATAACCGAGGCCATAGGTAAATGTGAAGCTGGGTTTCATGCGCCAGGTGTCGCTGAAATAAGTGTTGTAGCTCAGCACAATGCTCTTATCGAAGGCCGGCGTGCCTAGCGGTTGCAGGTTCAGTTGCTGACCGCTGCGGGTGTAAACGACTTGCGGCAAAGTGACCAGACCCAGCGTCTGAGCGTAGAGATTGTCCCAGGCGTTTTGCTGTGTGCTGGGCAAGCCCTTTGGCCGGTATGTCACGCCCCCGGCATTCATCGTCAGCCCTGACACCGCGCTCCCCCCCTGGATGACGTAAGTGGTCGCGGCCATCGTGGACTGACCGTTATCGTTCCGCTGGTGATACATGAAGTTGCGTTGGAACGACCCGCCGAACTGGAACATGTGATTCCCTTCAACCAGAGTCAGGTCATCCCGGATCGTGTGATCCTGGCCGTCCCAGAAGCGCGTGCGGGCATTCTGCGCGTTCACGTTATACGGAATCAGCGCGTTCACTGATTCGCCGCCGATTTCGAGCGCCCCACCGAGTCCGGGCAATTGAGGCGGCGCTCCGGCGGTTGACCACTCCCAGAAGTTCCGCAGGTAGTTCCAGCGGAAATCGTTCGTCAGCCTGGGGCTAAGGGTAGTTGTCAAACCCACGACGTAATACGAAGGCTTCTGCGCGCGTGGGGCCGTCGAGACTGCTTGTCCGAAGGTCGTGCCGGGCAGCGCGCCGCCGATGTCGTATTGGGTATTGGCAAATTGATTGAGGCGGTAGTAGCGGTAGCTGGCCATAAAGCGCCAATTCGGGCCGAAGTCGTGATCGAGCCGTCCCACGAGGAAGTCGGAGTCCTGCGGCAAGCGGATCGGCGCCCGATAGCCCTGAGTGTTGAATTGATCCCCCGCTGTGGGGTTGTTGGGCAGCGGCATAAACTTCGACCAGATTTGATTGACCAGAGGATTCAGACCGATAGCGCGCGGATCGCAAGCCAGGTTGCCCGCCGCTCCGCACACATTGGCGGGCTGATAGGTGACGCCATTGACCGTCACCGGAGTCGGGTTGAGGTTGTAGGGAACCCACGCGCCTACCGGGTAAGTGACGCCATTCACCGTCACCGGCGCCGCCCCGGTACCGCTGTTCTGGACCTGAATGACGCCCGCGCGCAGTAGAGCCGAAGGGACAATTTTCTCGATAGTCGTACTTTGCGGAAAACGCCGTCCCTCGTAGTTGGCGAAAATGTATGTCTTCCCGCCCCAAAATTCCGGCGTGATAGGGCCGCCCGCTGAAGCGCCGAAGCGGTTCTGGTGGCTCGAAGGCAGCTTGACGCGCGTGCGATTGTTCGCCCAGGTGTTGGCTCCGAAGTTGCTGCCGAAGTAGTACTCATAGGCCGAACCATGCCATTGATTGCCGCCGCGCTTGGTGGCCATCTGGATTTGGCCGCCCGCTGAGCCGTTGAAGTCGGCGGTTTGATTGTTGGTGGCGACCCTGAACTCCTCGATACTCTCAGCGGGCGTCGGCAACACGCCAGAAGGCGTGCCGCCTGCGGCAGCCGAACCAATGAAGCCAGACGCCTGCGTGTAAACGTTCTGCGTGCCGTCCATATCGCTGCTGTTGTTGCCGCCGTCGAGTTGGTAGGTATTCTGGTCGTTGACCGCTCCCGCGACGTTGCCGCCCGCCGTCACAGCCGGCTGCAGGACAAACAGCACATTGGCGTCGCGTCCGAGATTGGTCAACAACTCCAGATGCTTGCCGGAGATGGTCGTTCCGACTGAGGCGTTCGTCGTTTGCAAATCGGCGCCCGCCGCTGACGTGACGACCACCGTTTCCGAAACCGCGCCGACCTCCATAGTGATATTGACGGTCAGCACCAGGCCGACACTCACCTTCTCTCCGGTGAGTTTGGCCACTTTGAAACCAGCCTTGCTTACCACCATGTTGTAGATCCCAGGCGGGACGTTGACGAAGGCGTATCGCCCTTCCTCATTGGTTATTGTGGTTCGTGAAGCGTTGGTTGAAGAGTCGAGCAGCTTCATTTCCGCACTCGGCACCGCGGCGCCCTGCGCGTCCGTCACCTGACCGGATACAGTTCCAGACGAAGTTGATTGCGCCCAAACTGGCGGCGCGCCGAGACTGAGAAAGATCGCCGTGCCGGCGACCAGCAGCCCGAAGGAAAGCAAAGACACGCCTGCATTGCCGAACTCGCAACGGCCTGCCCCAGCAGCAAGCGGCCTGGAGAGTATGTTTTTCATTGGTTGCCTCCTGAAAAAGGTTTTGGAATCCGCGCCTGGTAAGTTCAGCGCGCAGCTAAGGCTTAGTGAAAGACTCCAACCAGATAAATGCAGACCGAAAAAGGGCTATTTACTTCAGGTGCAACTTTGTTATTCAGGATCAGGGTAATGAAGGGATAATCTGTCGAACAACTCCGCCGACGCAAGGATTATGCCCACCTTCGCCAGATGCGCCGGTTACTGATTCGGCTCCACTTATGGCAGCAATGCCAAAGTGTGCCTGCATTTCATATCCATATTTCTGAATTTGATTGGATTTTTTGGATTGAAACCAACGCCGTTTCCAACAAACGTGAACGACGTACAGCCTGAAGTCGAGTGGGCGTCAGAAGAAAATTTGAGCGGGCGCGGCTGGTAATCCAGCCGGCCCGCTCAATGAAGTGATCATTCGTGATAAGCAGGTTACTTCCGCGCTGATTGCCGAGCCGTTTCCAGCGTCACTCTCTCTTTGCGGCGGTACGACAGATTGGCCATGTGCGCCGCGATGGCCGAGCGGTAACCGAGTTCGACGCTCGAATTCGGCTCCTTGCGCGAACGCACGCATTCGACGAAGTTGGCGTAATGGTTCTCGCCTTGCGAGGAGCCTTTGATCGCTTCGCCGTTGGGCCGGTTGGTTTTTTCGGGGGCGTAAGACCAACCGCTGGCTGATCGGCCTGAAACCATATCGGTCGTCCCGGCCAGCCATTCGATTGTCCCGTCAGAGCCGAGAATCCTGATGCCCAATCCGAAGCGGCTGTTGCTGAACGTGGATTGCCAGGCGACTACGAGGTCGTTCGGGTAATCGAGCGTTACCGCGATTGTATCAGGCACTTCGCGTCCGTCTTTTTCCGAAAAGACTCCGCCGGACATGTAAGCCGCCGTCGGGACGCCGAGATCGAGCGCCCCGATGATCCAGCCGATCTGGTGAACCATGTTCTCGGTGATGTTGCCGCCGGAAAATTCCCAGTAGAGGCGCCAGTTGATGAATTTGTGCGCGTCAAAGGGCCGGTTCGGGCGTCCGTTCAAAAACGCCTTCCAATCAACGTTCTGCGCGTTGCAGTCCGCTGGGATCGGACGCACCCACTGCCCTTTGCCGTGCGGCGTGTTGCGGCTCATCCACGCTTCGACGGACGTGACTTTGCCGACCAGGCCGTCCTTGACCCACTGGCGGGCGTCTTTGAAATAACCCGCGCTGTTGTGCTGCTGGCCGACGCCGACGACCTGCTTTGAAGCCTTCTTCGCGGCGGCCAGACAACTCTCGGCTTCTTCGATTGACCAGGTCATGGTCTTTTCGCAGTACAAATCCTTGCCCGCGGCGAGCGTGTCAACGAAATGCCGCGCGTGGCAATGCAGCGGCGTGGCGACGATCACCGCGTCAACGTCTTTCGATTCGAGCAGGCGGCGATGATCGCTGAACGTCTTGATGCCGGGCGCGATGCTTTTAGCTTCGTCGTGGCGGCGCGTGTAGATGTCGGCTGCGGCTACGAATTCGGCGTTGGGCGATTGAAGAAAAGCCCGCATCAGTTCCTGCCCGCGTCCGCCGGGGCCGATGATGCCCAGCCGAACGCGGTCGTTCGCGCCGAGCGCATTGGCGTAAGACGCTGCGGTCAGCCCTGCCGCCGCCGCGCCTGAAGCCTGCCTGATGAAATCTCTGCGGTTGATTGATTGTCGGCTCATTTGTTGCCTCCTAAATTTGATTGACCGGGTCGGTAAATTATTCCCGTTGATGAAAACCGGATGATGAAAGCCATCACGCCTGGCGCCGTTGATAAAGATCAGCGCGGGCGTCACCGCCCGCGCTGATCTGGTTGTTTGATTATTCGATGGTTTAGAACCCGAGCCTCAGCCCGAAGCGAAAGATTCTTTCACCGCTCACAGACGAAATTTCTCCGAAGTTGCTGCTGTCGCGGCTGGCTTGCGGATTGCCCCACTGCGGCGTGTTCGTGAAGTTGAAGCCTTCGGCGCGGAATTGAAGGCTGTACCTCTCGGTAATTCGGAATTGCCGGAAGAGGCCGAAATCCCACTGGAACCGCGACGGGCCGCGCAGGATGTTCCGGCCCGCAGTGCCGAAACGCGCCCGGTTGTTCGGGTCAGGATCGGAACCGACGGCGCGAAAGGCGTCAACATCGAAATACTTCTGCCCCGGCCCTTTGTTCCCGAAAACGGCCACGCTCGACTTGATCAGGTCAACAGTCTGGCTGTTGCCCGGCGCGTTCAGCGTGCTTCCCGACGAAGTCACAGTGAACGGCGTGCCGCTGAACAGGCTGATGATGTTGTTGACCTGCCATCCGCCTGCGATTGCCGACAACACGCCCTTGCCATTCAGGTATTTCCGCCCGGAGCCGAACGGCAGCTCGATCATGTTGGTGATCTGCAGGTTGTGCGGACGGTCGAAGCTGCTGAGCGAGCGATTCAGGTAGTAATACTGCGGAATGCCAACCGGCAGCGTGTTGTCGCTGTCCGAAAGCCCCGAAGTGGTGATGGATTTCGACCACGTGTAGTTCACACCGAGTTGGTAGAATTCCTTGAACCGGCGATCGAGCCGCGCCTGCAACGCGTCGTAATGGCTGTTGCCTACCGGCGCCACCAGCAAGGTCGAGGCGGTGCGCCCGAACTTCTGGACAAGCTGCCGCCCGTTGTTGCCGCCATTGATGTTGGCGTAGTTCAGCTCGATATAACCCAACTGCCGAATCTGGCGTGTGGCGATGTAGGCCGCCTCGCCCGTGAAGCCCCACTTCAGTTCCCTCTGCAGCGAAAGATTCCAGGACTGGATGTAGCCGCGGCGGAAATTGTCCGGCAGCGTGATGGCCGACACATTGTTCGGAATCGAAATGATTCCGTTGCCGAGACTGGGCGCGGTCGCCGGCGGAATTCCCTGCTCCAGCTTGCTGACAAACTGGAATCCATTCGGCGCATCATTGTTCAGGTTGAGCAGCACCGGATGATTGGTTCGCAGCGGACGCGCCAGCGCGTATGGATCATTCGTCAGCCCGTATCCGGCGCGAACGACGAACTTGGGCGTGATCCGGTAGGCCAGTCCGAAACGCGGGGCGAACAACCTCTTGCTCACTTTCACGCCCAGGTCCAGCGGCACCGAGCCGACGCCGCCGATTTCTACCATGTTGGTGTTGACGTTGTACCGTTCGAGGCCGCGATCACCGCGCGTCGGAATCGGGAAATACTCCCAGCGCGTGCCGAAGGAAAACGTCAGCTTCTGATCAACCTGCCACTGGTCGCGCCCGTAGAAGCTGTACTGCCAGTTGCGGGTGCTGAAGGGCGCTTCGGTCAGGGTCAGCTTGCCGATGCGATCCGGCAATCCCAACAGGAAAGCCGCAAAGCCGTTGTACTGGTTCCCGTTCGCCCCGCCTTTGAGCGACGTAGTGCCATTGGCGAACCGGAACCCGCCACGCGCGCCGAAGCTGGTGTCGGTGGATTCGGGCTGCGTATGGTTCAGCTTCTGACGATAGACGTCCACACCGAAGCGGATATTGTGCGGCCCCTTCAGCCAGTTGGCATTGGCCACGATTTGATACTGATCATCCCGGCGCGTGTAGGGCATGAAAGTATCAACCGTTCCGTAATCCGAATAAGTCGGCAGATCGAAGAACGGGAAACCGCCTTCAAACGCCCGTGTCCCGTTGGTTCCGGGAATGCCCAGAAAATCCAGGCCGCGTTTTTCGGCGATGTCTGATTGCGCCACATCGGTGTTCTGTTTAAACAGACCGAAATTGGCGTCAACGATGAAATTGGACGAGAAAGTATAAACGCCGGCGAAGGAAACGCTGTGCGTCTTGCCCTGCCCCGTGCCGGGGTTGGAGCTGTTGATCGCGCGCCCCTGCAACGCCTGACCGAAGACGGTTTCATTGACGGTGAAGAAATTGAGGACGCTGTAGCGGCCCCAGACGTTGAGCTTGCTGTTGACGTTCCAGTTGACCTTGCTGTCAACCGTCCAGCGGTCGAACAGGAAGCCCGCCGAAGCGAAATAGTTGTTGGTTTCGCCCGACAGATTTGGCGCCGGGATCAGCGGCAGAATCTTTTTGATGATCGGGTTGATGCGGCTGGACGGGATGATGTTCCCGTCAAACGCCTTGCGCTGCGTCCCATCAAGATTGCCTGTGGTCGGGTCAAAGATCATGCCGACCCGCGCGTCAATCACCTGCCCGGAGAGAGTGGTCACTTTGATCGGATTCCCATTGGCATCCTTCACCACGTCGCCGAGGTAGGCGCTGAAATCACCGTTGCGGATCGCCGCCGTCGGGACGGTCTCGATGCGGCTGTCGTTCTGCCGGTTCTTGGTGCCTTCGTAGCTGCCGAAGAAAAACAGCTTGTTCTTGATGATCGGGCCACCTAGCGTTCCGCCGTACTGGTTTTGGATGAATTTGCCTTTCGCATTTTGCGGCGGGCGGAAATAGTCGCGCGCTTTCAGCGCCTGATCGGAATGGTATTCAAACGCGGAGCCGTGAAAATCGTTCGTCCCGCTTTTGATCTGGACGTTGATCGCCGCGCCGCCGGCCAATCCCTGCTCGGCGTCGAAGCTGTTGCTGACGACGTTGACGGTCTCGATGGCTTCGAGCGCGGGCACGTAGGCCGTGACGTGCGGCAGCCAGATGTTGGTCGAACTGATGCCGTCAATGCGGGTGTTGTTCGACGAGCGGCTGGCGCCGTTGACGTTGAAGACCAGCGAACGTGACGGATTGGATGGAACCGAATGCGCCTCTTCAGGGGGCGTGAAGCCGGGCAGCGTCTTGAAGAGGTTCTGATAGTTGCGTCCGAGCGGGACGGGCAGATCGCGCAACGGACGCGAAGTCAATTCGGCGCTTACCTCTGCGCGATCGGTCTTGAGCTGCGCGGCTTCGGCGGTGATGACCACCGTCTCCGATACCTGCCCGACTTCGACCGACAGATTGGCGCGCGTGATGTTGTTGAGTGTGACAACGATGTTGTCCCTGCTGACTGTCTTGAAGCCTTGCTTGGTGACCTTCACGGTGTAAGTTCCGGCCTGGACGGTCGGGAAGTCATAGCTCCCCTGAGCGTCGGTCACGCCGTCGCGCGACTGGCCAGTCTCTTTGTGCGTGATGGTGACGGTCGCCCCGGCCACAGCCGCGCCGTTCGAGTCGGTCACGTTGCCGGTGATCGAGCCATAAAGCACCTGCGCTTTACCCATCTGCGGCAGCGCCAATGCAATCAACAAAACCGCCAGCGGCATGACGACGCCGATAAAGCGACGCATCAACTGATCAAACCTGTGTCGAGAGTTCATGATAATCCTCCTTTGTTGAGGGCTTTTGTTGAGAAATAGATCAAGTTTGCTGGTGAAACGAAGCGTCCCGTCTGAACCGCAGGAGACGGTCTTCAGGGTCAAGCATCAAGCGCCAATCGCGCTGATTGAGACGACCAACTTCGAACAGTGAGCGATGGAAAAGCCGCAAGCGGCTCTCGCTCGATTATTCAATTTTCGATTTAGTCAAAGTTATGTTGGAGAGCTTCCAGGCAAGATGATAAATCCCAGCATTCTCGATCCCAGCAATTACAGATCAGACCGACTTGTCAGTAACAGAAGCTCCCGGATTGATCATTCGTCTTGTCGGTTGCGCGGATTATCGGGATGGTTTGACCAAGTGTCAACACTCATTTATGCTTCGGACGCTTTTATCACAAGCGGCCTTCGCCGCGATTCGCATTAACAATTCGGAGGAGCGATGGAACAACAGGCCACGTCCGCGCGCGCCGCAGTCACTGCCGTATCGAAGATCAAGCATCTGCGCTGGTACATCTGCGCGTTGCTTTTTTTCGCCGCGACGATCAACTACCTCGACCGACAGGTCATCGCTACGCTCAAGCCGACTTTGCAAAAAGAAGGCGTCTGGGACGAGAACGGTTACAGTTGGGTGGTTTTCGCTTTTCAGACCGCCTATGCCGCCGGCTTGCTGATCGCCGGGCGCGTGATGGATTGGATGGGCACGCGCAAAGGGTTTTCGCTCTCGGTCGTCTTCTGGAGCGTTGCGGCGATGGCGCATGCGCTGGCGAGTTCGGTCGGCGGTTTTATCGCCGCGCGGTTGGCGCTCGGTCTGGGCGAGGCCGGTAACTTTCCGGCTTCGATCAAGACCGTCGCCGAATGGTTTCCGAAGAAGGAGCGCGCGCTGGCGACGGGCGTCTTCAACGCGGGTACGAACGTCGGTATTCTGGCCGCCGCCGCTATCGTGCCGTTTGTGACTCTGCGCTACGGCTGGCAGTGGGCGTTCATTGTCACGGGCCTGGTCGGGTTCGTCTGGCTATTTTTCTGGCTGGCGCTTTACAGGCAACCGGGAAAACATCCGCGCCTGACGCAGGAAGAATTCGATCACATTCAAAGCGATCCGCCCGACACCGAAGTTCGCATCCCGTGGGCCAAACTCATTCCGCATCGTCAGACCTGGGCTTTCGCCGTCGGCAAATTTATGACCGACCCGGTCTGGTGGATTTACCTGTTCTGGCTGCCGGATTTTTTAAACAAGAACTACGGCATTGATTTGAAGAGCGTCGGCTTGCCGTTGATCATCGTTTATCTGATCGCGGACATCGGCAGCGTCGGAGGCGGATGGATCTCATCGTCGCTGATCAAACGCGGATGGGAAATCAACAAAGCCCGCAAGACGGCGATGCTGGTCTGCGCGCTGTCGGTCGTGCCCGTGATTTTTGCGGCCCGGGCGTCGAACGTCTGGGTGGCGGTGCTGTTGGTCGGATTGGCGGCGGCGGCTCATCAAGGCTGGTCAGCCAACCTCTTCACGACGGCGTCGGACATGTTTCCTCGCAAAGCGGTCGGCTCGGTGGTCGGCATTGGCGGGATGGCCGGAGCCATTGGCGGCATGCTGGTTTCAAAGATAGTCGGCTACATCCTGACGTGGACTGGCAGCTACGTGCCTATTTTTATCATCGCCGGATCGGCTTACCTGATCGCGCTGACAGTTTTCCACTTCCTGGCGCCGAAGCTTGAACCGGCAAAGGTGGAATAGGTACGATGTAGGCAATGGCTTTCACATTGCGCGCCGGAGGAAGGAGGAAAAAGCAATGACTGTCGTAATTGGCGAGAAAGAAATTGAACAATTGCCAGTAAGCGCTGATCCTGAGATCGTCAGTGGCGCGCTTGTTTTTTATGGCATGCGCGTCCCGGTCGAAGCTTTGATCAACAACCTCGAAGCTGGACTTACCCTCGACGAATTCTTAGACAACTTTCCCACTGTCACGCGCGAGCAGGCGTTACGAGTGATCGAGTTCATAAAAAATACCTTCACTTGGCTACCATAACCTGCAAATGCGATGGAGAAGCTTTCGACCGAAACACGCGCTGCGTCGCCTTGATGTAATCCTCTTCCCGCGCTTTGAAAATATTCTCGACGTATTTCTGCGGATTGCGGTCAATCACCGGAAACCACGTGCTCTGGACCTGAACCATGATCTTGTGGCCTTTCAGAAAGCGGTGATCGCATTGATGCAGGTCAATCACGTATTCGTTGACTTTGTTTGGCGTGATGGCTTCCGGCTTTTCAAAACTCCTGCGGAAGCGCCCGCGAAAGACATCGTTGGCGACCATCAGTTGATATCCGCCCATCTTGTAATCTTTCGGATAATCCTCCGGGTAAACATCAATCAGCTTTACGATCCAGTCGCTGTCGGTTCCCGTTGTTGAAGCGAAGAGATGCGCGGCGATGTCGCCCGTGATCGTCACGTCTTCAGTCAGCGGATCGGTCTGCCAGCTCAACACGTCGGGCCGGTGATGCGCAAACCTCTGGTCTTCGACCAGCCACGCGCCCCACCCCGATCCGCGAGGGTAATAAGTCGGCTCGACCGGACGCGGGCGGTAAGGGACGGGATTGGCCGGATCGGAGACGTAGCTGTCAAACGCGCGCAGGCCGGCATCCGCAGGCGAATCGAAAGAGAGCTTGCCGTTCGCGTGAAAATAGAGCTTGCGGTCGGTCGTGATGTTGCGGGGCGGCCACTGATCGTATTTCTTCCATTCGTTCGCCCCTGTTTGAAACGTGATCGCTTCGGCGATTTCCAGCTTGCCTTTATCTTTCAACCAATAGGCGAACCAGGGCGCTTCGATTTTCTCGCGGTAATGTTGCGAGGTGTTGCTGTCGAATTTGATTTTGCCGAGACTGCTTCCGTCCGAACGCGCCCAGCCGCCGTGATTCCACGGTCCCGCAACGAAGAAATTGATCCGCTTCTGGTCGTGAGGCTCCAGCGTCCGGTAAATCTTGATCGGCCCATAAAAATCTTCCTGATCCCACCAACCTGCGACGGTCAGCATCGGCACTTGCGCTTTCTTCAAATACCCGGCCATCGCCTGCCGCCGCCAGAACTCGTCGTAGTTCGGATGATTGACGAAATCGTTCCAGGTGGGAATCTTGCCGCGCAGGTATTTCTCGTTGACGTTCGAGAGCGCGCCCAGCCGCAGATACCACTCGTAGGTATCGTAGTTGTCGAACTCGAAACGCGCCTGTTCCTTATTCGTCTCCATCATTGTCGCGTACTCGAAACCGTAGCTCAGCCGGAACGCTCCGTTGTGATGAAAGTCGTCGCCAAGAAACATATCGGCGGGCGAAGCCTGCGGCGAAGCGGCTTTCAAAGCCGGATGCGGCGCGAGCGTGGCCATCGCCGCCGTCCAACCCGGATACGAGATGCCGATGATGCCGACGCGACCGTTGTTGTTCGGAACGTTTTTGATCAGCCACTCGATGGTGTCGTAAGCGTCGGTGACTTCATCAACGACTTTCGGATCGTTCTTTTCGCCGAGCAAAGAGACCGGCGCGCGTTGCATCACGAATTGGCCTTCTGATTTGAAACGTCCGCGAATGTCCTGAAAAACGAAGATGTAACCGTCAGCGGCGAGCGCCGAGTATTTGCCCTGCGCCCAGCCGCGCGCTGATTCCGGCGCGTTGTAAGGCGTGCGTTCGAGCATGATCGGCAGCGGCCCGGTGGCGTTTTTCGGAATGAAGATATTGGTGTTGAGCTTCACGCCGTCGCGCATCGGGATCATCGCGTTCGTCTTCTCGAAAGCCTGCCCGGCTTCCTGTTGAGCGCCCGATTGAAATGCGACGGCGAAGATGAACGCCGTGATGAATAATCCGCAAAGTGTGATGCGTTTCATAATTTGATTCGCGCCATCATATGCGCATCCACGAACTCGCCGTCGCGGAACGCCGATTGGCGCATTGTGCCTTCGACCTCGAATCCGAACTTGCGATAGAGCGCAATCGCCGGCTCGTTGTCGGTGTAAACGGTTAGTTCGAGACGCTTGAGGTTCAGCCATTTGTCCGCCAGGTCAACCACCGCCCGCATCATCGCCGAGCCGACGCCTTTGCCCTGCCAATCGTCGCGCACCGACATGCCGATCTCGCCAATGTGATTGATGCGCGGCCTGGTCTTCGCGTGCAGACCGATCAAACCGACGACCTCGCCGTCAACGACGGCAACGAGGATGTGATCGCCTTCGCCGCCTTTGGCCAGTTGCTCACGAACCGATTCGACACTGCGATATGGCGGTTGCAGCGTGTTGCGGACGACTCGCGGCGCGGTGAAACACCTCCACATGGCCTCGGCGTCCGACAACTCAGCTCTGCGAATGGTGATGTCCATAAATATGCTGTCTGGCCCAATCGCGCGACCAGCGGTCGGCGGCGAGCACTGCGTCGAGGGTTGAAGCGGGCTGCGGCGTGTGCGCTTCGCAGGCTCCGCGTATCAATCGAGGAATGTAGCCGAATCTGATCTTTCCGTCGAGAAACGCCGCGACCGCGACTTCATTCGCGGCGTTCAGCACGGCGGGCATCGTCCCGCCCTTGCGCAGCGCGTCGTAAGCCAGCGTGACGCACGGAAACTTCTCAGCGTCCAGCGCGAAGAATTCCAATTTGCTCAAAGCGGTCAGATCGAGCGGAGGAAGCTCCGCCGGGCGCCGGTCGGGATAAGTCAGCGCGTATTGGATAGCGTGGCGCATGTCCGTCACGCCCATCTGCGCGATGATCGAGCCGTCAACCAGTTCGATCATCGAATGCACGACCGATTGAGGATGCACGACGATGTCAATCTCGTCGGTGGCGGCGTTGAATAGCCAGCGGGCTTCGATCACTTCCAGTCCCTTGTTCATCATTGTGGCCGAATCAATCGTGATCTTCTCGCCCATTCGCCAGGTTGGATGATTCAGGGCCTGCTCGCGCGTGGCGTTTTCGATTTCTTCTTTGGACGAATTTCGGAAAGGCCCTCCGGACGCGGTCAGGATCAATCTTTTCACTTCGCGCCGCCGCTCGCCGCGCAAACATTGATGCAGCGCGTTGTGTTCGCTGTCAACGGGCAAAAGCTCCGCTCCGGACTTTTCGGCGGCGCGCGTCATCAGTTCGCCCGCAATGACCAGCGTTTCTTTGTTCGCCAGCGCGACGCGCCGCCCCATATCCAGCGCGCAATAAGTCGGCAACAAACCCAGCGCGCCGACCACCGCGCCGATCACAATCTCCGCGCCGTTGATCGTCGCCACTTCGCAGAGTCCGTCAACGCCGATGCCGATCTTCGGCTGCGAAGCCACTCCCCGCCGCTTCAATTCGTGACGCAGCTTATTCGCGCTCTCGTCGTCGTTGACCGAAACGACGCGCGGGCGGTGCGCCTCGATTTGTTCGGCGAGTAGCTCGACATTCGACCCGGCGCCCAACGCCGCAACGCCGAACTCGCCCTTGAACGATTCGATGACGCGCAGCGTGTTGCAGCCGATTGAGCCGGTCGAACCGAGAATCGCAATCTGTTTCATAAACTCAAACTCGCTCCCCGGCTGGCGGCGTTTACTAATTGCGCCGCCCCCTTTTGAGCGCTTCTATTTCAGCCTCCAACTGCTTTACCTTCTGTTCCAGCGCGGTGATTCGATCTTCGGCGCTGCCGCCCGACGAAGCGGCTGCGGACGTTCCTGCGGCGGGAGATTCTCCGAACACCTCGCGAACCACTGCTCCGCGCACCGAAACCTCGAATAAGGTGATCACAGCCGGAGACGAAACCTGCAAAGTGACCACGTGACGCCCATAAGTGATTTCAAGATCGCCTGAAAGCGTATGGGTGGCTCCATCGAAACGCATTGCGCCCTTTCCGTCAAGAATGACTACGCCGCTCGCAGGCTCGGAGGAATCAACAAGAAACTTGATGAAATCGGGCATTTTGGCGTTTCTTGGATTCTCGTTCTTTTCGTGATCCACCTCGATTGTGAACGAGACTTTGTCCTTGACCGTTCGCCTGCCTGAAATCAGTTTGAGATGGATGTCAGCCCAGGCCGTGTCCGCCATCGCCGTCAACATAACAGCCGCGAGCGTCAACGAATAAACTGACAAACGCCGGCGCTGAGAATTTCTCTTTGCGATCTTCCAGTATTTCAACATGCGTTGCTCCTTTCTGATGAACCGGTAGTTATTTCATGAACACCAGATAAAAGTAGTAGAGCAATGGAGCGTTGAAAAGCATGCTGTCCAAACGATCGAGCAGTCCGCCGTGTCCCGGAATCAGATTCCCCGCGTCTTTCGCCCGCGCCCCGCGTTTGAGCATTGATTCGCACAAATCGCCGGTGATGCCCAGAGCGCCCATCACCAAAGCCAGCGGAACCGCGTAAACGATCTTCAATTCGGGGAAGAACCAGAAGTGAGCGATCAAGGCCGCGATGACGTTGCCCGCAAGCCCGCCAATGGCTCCTTCGACGGTTTTGCCCGGACTGACGCGCGGCGCGAGCCTGCGCCGTCCCATCGTGCGGCCAGTGTAATAAGCCCCGGTGTCGCCAGCAAAGACGACGATGAAAAAGAGCGTCAGCAGTTTCGCGGGAAGTTGCGGGATCGAACTTTCGATCACTCGAATGGCGATGATGTAACCGCCGAGCACAGCGACATAAAGCACGCCGAAAACTTTGGTCGCCGCGACGGGCAGCATCTCGCCGAAATCTTCGTCGTTGGCGCGAGTAAAAAGCTGAACTAGCAATTCGACGATCACGAGCGCGGCGATGATGGCGGCGATCAGATCGTGCCGTCCAAAATAAAAAGCGGCAAGCGTCGCCGCCGCCGCAATCAAGCCTTGAATCTCTCCGCCGTGTTTCGCCAGCCGGTAGTATTCATAAAGTCCAAGCAGGACGCCTGCGGCGGCAATCGCCGAAAACCAGATCGGCTGTCCGAGCCACAGGGCGACCAAGAGAATCGGGATGAAGACAATTGCGCTAAGAACACGGGCCATGCAGGGAATGGGGAGTGGGGAATGGGGAGTGGGGAATAGGGAATGGGATGTTGCCGATTACTCCCCACTCCCTACTCCCCATTCCCCACTCCCCGTTGTTACGATCCGTTGACGACAGCGAGCCGCGCGCTTCCATTCAAACCGCCGAATCGGCGCTCGCGTTTTTGATAATCAATGATGGCGGCGAAAAGGTCTGGACGGCGAAAATCAGGCCAGAGCGTCTCCGTCACGTAAATTTCCGAATAGGCGATCTGCCACAGCAGGAAATTGCTCACGCGCATCTCGCCGCTGGTTCGGATGAGCAGATCAGGATCGGGCAGATCGGCGGTATAAAGCTGCCGCGCGATTTCGTTTTCGGTGATTGATTCGGGCGACCGGCCTTCGCGTTGCAGTTTTTCCGCCAGTTTGCGAAAAGCGTCCACCATCTCCACGCGCCCGCCGTAATTGAGCGCGACGTTCAAAACCATCCCAGTGTTGCCGGCAGTCTTGCGGATCGCCGAGCGCAATTCGAATTGCACCGATTCATCCAGTTCGTTCGTGCGGCCAATGGTCTGAAATCGAATGTTGTTGCGATGGATGTTTTCCAGTTCCTTGCGCAGATACTCTTTCAGAAAAGTCATCAACGCTTCAATCTCGAATGGAGGCCGCTTCCAATTCTCGACCGAAAACGCGTAAAGCGTCAGCGCCTCCAAACCCAGCCGCGCGCCGGTATCAACCGCTGAGCGCACGGCTTCGACTCCCGCTCGATGGCCTGCGACGCGCGGCAGGAAGCGGCGGTTAGCCCATCTCCCGTTGCCATCCATAATCACCGCGATGTGACGCGGCAGCCGCGTGAAATCAACCTGTTTGAGCAATGTCTCATCCCGCGAGCCTGGCTCGATTACTTCGGAAAAGTCTTCCAGCATTGTTGTCGTAGTTATGGCGCTTTCGATTAGGATTTGATGTTTATGACCGCGAAAAACGGGCAAGAAACAAGCGACGAATACTAATACTCGACTTTTATCAGCGTCAACCCTCGCGCCGGAGCGGGCGCGCCAATGAGCGTGCGATCCCTGCTTTCAATCAACTCGGAGATCGAACCCGCCTTCAACCGCCCGCGATTCGATTCGAGGAGCGCGCCGACCATCGTCCGAACCTGATAACGCAGAAACCCGTCGCCCGTGAAAAAGAGCTTGAGCAGAGCGCCTTCGCGCTCGACGCCAATCTCCGTGATCGTCCGTATAAAAGTCTTCGCTTCACAATCGGCGACGGTGAATGCCGTGAAATCGTGCGCGCCCGACAGGGCCTTGCTCTCTTCGGCCAGTCTTTCAACATTGAGCGAATAAGGATAATGCCAGGCGTAACGTATCAGGAACGGGTTCATCACTTCGGCCAGCCAGATTTGATAGCGATAAGTTTTGCTCTTGGCGTCAAACCGCGCGTGGAAATCTTCGGCGGCGCGTGCGGCGTCAAGCGCGCGAATTTCCAGCGGCAGATTGCCGTTGAGCGCTCGCCGCAATTCCCCGCTCTCCCATTCCCGCGATAAATTAAACGAAATGACCTGCCCTTCCGCATGAACTCCGGCGTCGGTGCGTCCGGCCGCGTGGGTCGTGACCGGCGCGCCCTCCAGCTTTTCCAGCGCCACTTCGATCACGCCCTGAATCGTCGGCTGATTGAGCTGTCTCTGCCAGCCGAAATAATCCGCGCCGTCGTAAGCGAGAGTGATGCGATATTTCATGGAAACCACGCCGTAAGCAGCGTCACGCGCGTGATGCTACGCCGGGCTGTCAATACGGTCAAGTACTTTTCTGCGCAAAGTTCAATAAAATCCGAGATAAAATTATTGCCTGCTACCGGGTTTAATCGCCACCGAGCCTTCCCTGCACATCGGGCATTCTTCGGTTTTGTAAGTCGGGACTTCGAGCGTGGCCAGCGCGTGTCGCGGAACGCCCAGATCAACTGCGCCTCCACTGCGGTCAATCAACGAACCCGCGCCAACCGTTACGCCGCCGCGCTCGGCGACAACTCCAATCACTTCGCGCGTTGAACCGCCGGTCGTGACAACATCTTCAACCACCAGACAGCGTTCGCCAGGTTTGATCTGAAAGCCTCGGCGCAAGGTCATGGTCTTCTCCTGCCGCTCGGTGAACAGCGCGCGCACGCCCAATGCGCGCGCGACTTCGTGCGCCACGATCACGCCGCCCAGCGCCGGAGCGATGACCAGATCAATCCGGCCGATCTCAGCGTCAGCTTTGGCTTTCGCCGCTAGCTCCGAGCAGAGCTTTCCGGCGACCGCCGGATGTTGCAACACCAATGCGCATTGCAGGTAACGGTTGCTGTGCAACCCCGACGAAAGCAGGAAATGACCTTTCAACAAGGCTTCATTATCCTCAAAAATTTTCAGAACTTCTTCGTTGGTCATAAACTTCCTCGTCCGATCAAAATAAAACGATAAGGAAAATGGCGAAAGACTTGCAGCGGCGTTTGCGACTGCCGGGCAATCTCCGCGATGTCGCGTTCGGTGAAACCGCGCAGCGCCGAAACTGCGGAATCGTTCCGCATCAGCCGGTTGCGCGTGAGAACCTGCGTCAACAGCAGATCGTTGATGATAAACACCACGCGGGCGACACGGGCGAAGCTCTTGAGCAAAGCGGTGGCCTGCGGATTTTCGAAATGACGGCCGCTTCGATCATCGGGAACAGATGCAGTGTCAGCAAGGCGCGCCCGCCCAGACAGCGGTTGACGCGGCGCAGGCCGGCCAGGTTTTCGATGAGTTCGGCCTCGGTGTAATCCGAGCCATCCATCAACTCGGTTTGATTACTGCGTTCGGCGAATCCGGCTAGTGTCAGCATCTTGTTTGACTACATCCCCAGCGGATCAGCGCGGCGGCCAGCAGTTCAGGCGGTTCGAGGTTGATCACGTAACTGGTGTTTGAAATCTTCACGACTTCGGCGTTCGTGATTTTCTCGCAGAAATTATCCGGCAGCCAGCGATGTTGATCTACTGCTGACGCATTAATTGGCAAGAGAAGTGATTGCGTGACGCCGCGCGCATTATCTTCCCGCGCATGCCCAAAGGCAATGGATTTGATCGCAGAGCCGCAAGACAAGTGTTCGGCGTGTTGTCATACGCCAGCCCGGCGTGGAGAATGCTCACGTCTAGGGAAAATCTCAAGGAGGCTACAATGAAGCACTCAATGCACAACTGGATGAGACCCGAACCGATTGAAACGACGCTCGAACGTCTGCATCGTTTCGGTTACGACGGCATCGAGATCAGCGGCGAGCCTGAGCGTCACAACACCGACGAAGTCCGCTCGCTGATGGACAAATATCAGATCGAATGCTGGGGCGGAGTGACGATAATGTTCGAGGGCCGCGATCTGATTCATCCCGACAAACAAATTCGCGCCGGCACGATCAAGTACATGAAAGATTGCGTCAGGATGATCAAATCGCTCGGCGGCGCGATGTTCTGCATCGTGCCTTCGACCGTCGGCAAAGTGAGGCCGCTCGCTTCGTCTGCGGAAGAATGGCGATGGGCCGTCGAAGGCCTGAAAGAGATTGCGGCGTTCGCATCGGATCACGGCGTCAGGCCGGGCATCGAACCGCTCAACCGTTTCGAGACCTATTTCATCAACCGTCACGATCAGGCGCTACGATTGGCCGAAGAGGTGGGCGGCGGCATGGGCGTCGTGCTCGACGCGTTTCACATCAACATCGAAGAGATTGATCCGATGCAGGCGATCCGCAATGTCGGCGACAAGCTGGTTGATTTTCACGTCGCTGACAACAATCGCAGACCCGCCGGGTTGGGCAAATACGATTGGGCGGAAGTCGTCTCGACGCTCGAATCAATCAATTACCAGGGCCATCTGACGGCTGAATTCGTGCTGACGATTGACCGCACGCCGTTGGCCGTTTCGAGCGAGAAGCGCGAAAGCGATATGAAATTCACCGCAGCCGATCTGAAGTTCATTCATGATCTGGGTTCGGGCCTGATCAGCGCGGCTGATTACGACAAGGCGGTCGAAACGAACATCAAGCATCTGAAATCAGTCGGCGCTTGATGGGAATTCGAGAAGAGATGACTGAACAATCAAGATTATCGGAGGCCTTGCGGCGCTTCACCGAGCTTTACGGCGATGGCGAAGTGAGAGTGTTGCGCGCCCCGGCGCGCATAAACATTCTCGGCGAACATGTTGATTACGTTTCTTATCTGAAAACCTCATCGCTGGCCTTCGGAAGTCACGAGCACGCTCTATTGATGCTCTTCCGCCCGTCGCCGGACAAAGGCGATGGCCAGGTTCGCGGCGCTTCAATGCTCGAAAAATTCCCGCCGTTCAGCTTCGCGCTCGATGAAGAAGTTGTCGAGGATCGCAGCAGGCAGACCTGGGAATCTTTTGTCCTCAACCGCCCGGCGCCCGCGCCGCACTGGAGCAATTACGTCAAAGGCGCGGTCTGGTTCGCGCGCTGGAAATACGGCGCGAGTGTCAAACGCGGTTTCGATTTTCTGATCGAATCGTCAATCCCTCCGCAGAGCGGCGCGTCGTCTTCATCCGCGCTGGTCACGGTGGCGGGCGCGGCGGTGCGGGAAAGCAACCGGATCAAATGCAAGCTGGATGAGCTTGCGCGCGATTCATCGCAGGCCGAATGGTTTATGGGAACGCGCGGCGGCGCGCTCGATCATCTGGCGATTTGTCTGGCCACGCGCGGCCACGCGGTTTACATCCGTCACTCGGATCAACTGACCGAACGGATTCCGCTGCCCGGCCATCGTTATCGCTGGCTCACCTTCTTTTCTCACGCAGCCGACAAAGGGCGCGAACTGATGCTGGAATACAACGAGCGCGCTGCGGTTTCGCGTTTAATACTTCCGGCGCTGGCGCGCGACCCGAAGGCCAAAACGACGCCGAAAACAATGACGTTCGATGAAGTCGAGCGGCGTTACCCGCAGGTCTTTCGTGAATGCGAGCGCCTCTTCCCAGACCTGGTCAGAGAGCGGCGCGCGCATCCGTTCAAGGTTTATGATCGCTCCATCCATCACATCCGCGAGTCGTTGCGAGTGGACGAAACGGTCATGTACTTGCTTCATCCCGACGTTCCGGAGGACGAACGGATGCGCGAGGTCGGCGCGCGGATCAATCAAACTCACGCCAGCCTGCGCGATTTTTATGATGTTTCGACGCCGGAGGTCGAACGTCTGATCGAAATCATCACCGCCGATCCGCAAGTTTACGGCGCGCGATTGATGGGCGGCGGGTTCGGCGGCAACGTTCTGGCGTTGACGACCCCGGAAAATACACAGGCTTTGATCGAACGCGTTCAGGCCGATTTTTACGGCCCGCGCGGACGCGACGGAATGAACGAAGGATCGGTCATGGTTTCGACGCCGGGCAATGGGCTTGAGATTCTCGACCCGAAGATAATCGCAGCCGCGAAAGACGAATGATGGCGAGGTGAATTATGAAGGCTCTGAAGATAGGCATCACAGGAGTTCGCGGCATTGTCGGCGAAACTTTCACGCCCGAACTGGTCATCGCCTTCGCGCAGGCGTTCGGGACTTACCTGGACGATGGATCGAAGACCGAGCGAATTCTGGTTTGCCGTGACACGCGCCCTTCGGGGCCGATGGTTCGTTCGGCGGTGATGTCCGGGTTGCTGGCCGCCGGTTGCGAGGCGATTGACCTGGGCGTTTGTCCCACGCCGACGATGCAGCTTGCGGTCAAACACTTCAACGCTGCGGGCGGCGTTTCGATCACCGCTGGCCACAACCCCACGCCCTGGAACGCGCTGAAATTCACGCGCGGCGACGGACTTTACCTGAACACGGCGCAGGCCGAAGAGTTGCTGGACATCTATCATCAGGGCGAATTCGCAAAGGCGAAATGGAATGAAATTCAATCCCGGATCGAAACGCGAGACGCGATTGACCATCACATCGAGATTTTGAAAAAAGCTTTTGATGTCGAGGCGATCCGGGCGCGCAAACTGACCGTCGCGGTTGATTGCTGCAACGGCGCGTGTTCGGTCTTGAGTCCGCGCTGGCTCGCGGAACTCGGCTGCTCGGTTCTCGCCATCAACGACGACATTACGGCGCCCTTCCCGCACGACCCTGAGCCGAGGCGCGAAACGATGGCGCAGCTTCGCGCAATCGTCAAAGCCGGGCGCGCCGACATCGGCTTCGCTCTCGACGCCGACGGCGAGCGATTGGGCATAGTCGCCGAAACCGGCGAGGCGTTGTCGGAAGAAATGACGCTGGCGCTCTGCGCCGACATCAAGCTCAGCCGAACTCCCGGCGCAGTCGTCACCAACATCTCGACCACACAAACCATCGAAAAGATCGCCGCGCGCTACAACTCGAACGTCGTCCGCACGCCGGTCGGCTCCGCCTATATCTCGGAAGCGATCCTGGAACACAACGCCGTGATCGGCGGCGAAGGTAATGGGGCCGTAGCCATCCCTGAAGTTCACGCGACCAACGACAGCGCGGCGGCGATTGGCTTGATACTCGAAGAGATGGCCGTAACCGGGAAGCCGGTTTCAGAGCTTGTGGCCGATTTGCCGCGCTACAAGATGTTGAAACATTATGTGCAGATCGAGCCGAGCCTGCTCTACTCGGCGCTTCAGAACGTGCGCGATGAAACTGAGCGCGCAGGCGCGACCGCGATTGATCTCAGCGACGGCGTCAAACTCACCTGGCCGGACGGATGGGTTCACATCCGCGCGTCGAACACCGAATCAATGATCCGCGTGATCGCCGAAGCTGAAAACGACAAACGGGCCGGAGAGTTGATGGATTGGGCGCGCGACAGATTGAAGCAGGGATAGCGAGGCTGTGATGACTCCGCAACTGGAAAGGCAGGTCAGGGTCAGTAAAATGCTTGCGCTCGGGTTCGTCTTCACGCTCTGGCCGGGAGCGGTGGTGACTTCTCCTATCGCGGTGGTTCTGGGCATCAGGGGCATGATCATCATCGAGCGGTCGGAGGAGCGTATGGCAGGTCGAGTCATAGCCTGGTGGTGTATCATCGTCGGCAGTCTTGAAACATTCGCGGTGTTTTTGATGTATGTCGAAGGTTCCCTGAAGTGGTTCTTATGCGCGCAATTCCAACTCTGAAAATCAGCATTTCCGGCGTTCGCGGCGTGATTGGCGATTCGCTCACGCCAACCTTGCTCACGCGCTTCGCCCAAGCCTTCGGAACCTACGTCGGCTCAGGAACAATCGTCATCGGGCGCGACACGCGCACTTCGGGCGAGATGGTTCGCCAGGCTGTCATCGCCGGGTTGTTGTCGAGCGGCTGCCGCGTGATTGATCTGGATGTTTGTCCGGTGCCCACTGTTCAACTGAGTGTCAGACAACGCCACGCGCAGGGCGGCATCGCCATCACCGCCAGTCACAACCCCGCGGAATGGAATGCGTTGAAGTTCGTCAATTCCGAAGGATTATTTTTGAGCGCAGGGCAGGCGCGCGAACTGCTGGATATTTATCATCAGGGCGATTACACCAAAGTCGCCGGAGCGGAAATGCGCAGCGTTGAAACATTCGCGGGAGCGCTCGACGCTCATATCAGCGCGATCATCAATGAAATCGGCGCGCTGCCTGTGATTTCACGCAAGCTGAAGGTCGCGCTCGATTCGTGCAACGGCGCGGGGTCAATCATCGCTCCGCGATTGATCGAAGCGTTGGGCGCCGAAGTCGTAACGATCAATATCACGCCCGATGGCTCGTTCCCGCGCGGGGCCGAACCGACGCCTGAAAACCTGACCGCGCTTTGCGAACTGGTCAGGAAGACTGGCGCTGATGTCGGGTTCGCTCAGGATATGGACGCCGATCGTTTGGCGGTCGTCGCCGAAAACGGCGCGCCGATTGGCGAAGACTACACGCTTGCGCTGGCGGCTCGTTACGTTTTGGGCAAAACACCGGGGCCGG
>JAJVID010000154.1:12381-24501 GCA_022072205.1 Acidobacteriota bacterium | reverse complement strand
TTATCAGCGCGGCGCGCAATCAGCGGGGCAACTTCGCACAGTAAGAAGCCCGCTCTCGCAGATTTATTCAAACGACCCTGGCAGTCTAATGCTGGGCAAAGGCGCGCTTCATTCGTATACTTCGTTATACTTCGTTTTCTGGCACGAAAAGTCATTCACCGGAATTGTGGAGGTAAGGATATGAGTGTTCCACGGCGAGATGAAATTCTGGAGGTTTTGCGTCAGCACAAGGCCGAGTTCGCGGCTCGTTACGGTGTCACCGGATTGGGTGTGTTCGGCTCAGTAGCGCGTGATGAAGCGCGCGAGGAAAGCGATGTGGATGTGGTGATCACTATGCGCGAACCTCATCTTTTTTCCATGGCGCACATCAAAGACGCGCTTGAAGAGGCGTTGCACCGTCCTGTGGATATTGTTCATTATCGGGAGAAAATGAACCAATTTCTCAAGCAACGAATTGACCGGGAGGCTGTTTATGTTTGACGCCGAATTGGTCAAGGAAATCCTCGGGCAAATACTCGTTGCAACCCGCAGGGTCGCGCGCCGGTTTGCGACAATTCAGCAGCCCTCCGACTTTCTGGCATCAGACGATGGGCTTGATCGCCTGGATGGCATCGGGATGATGCTCATCACAATCGGCGAGAGCTTGAAGAAACTGGACAAGCTTGCAGCAGACTTGTTGCAGCGGTACCCGGAGGTGGACTAGAAAGGAGCCAAGGGGCTGCGCGATGTTTTGAGCCATAACTACTTCAATCTGGATGCCGACGCGATCTTTCTGATCTGCCGCGACGAGATACCACAGTTGCAAACGACTATTGAGAAGATGATTGAGGAGTTGAGCTAATGCCCCGACCGCGCCGTCAGGTTCTGAGTTCAATTTCTTCATCCTGCTGACAAGCAATCCCCTCCCGGCTACAATCCACACCATTAACAAACAAGGAGAACCACAACTCAATGCGGATTCCGAGAAAAGTGTCTTTGATTGCGCTGATCGCGGCTCTGGCTTTTTCGACGCTAGCGCAAAACTCCGCGCCCGGCGTCATCAAAAGCGAATTCATTTACGAAACGGCGCCGTTCCCTGAATGTCACGCTTCGACCATCGCCGAATCGAAAGGCAGTTTGGTCGCCGCGTGGTTCGGCGGGACGAAGGAGAAGCATCCGGATGTAGGCATCTGGGTGTCGCGGTTTGAGAATGGGAAATGGACTGCGCCGGTTGAAGTGGCCAACGGCGTCGAATCGCCTGAAAAACGCTATCCGACCTGGAACCCGGTTTTGCATCAGCCGAAAACAGGGCCGCTGCTGTTGTTTTACAAAGTCGGCCCCAGCCCGTCCACGTGGTGGGGGATGATGATGACTTCAGATGACGGCGGAAAAACGTGGAGCAAGCCGCGACGGCTGCCGGACGGCATCGCCGGGCCGATCAAGAACAAACCGGTTGAGTTGAGCAATGGCGAATTGCTGTGTCCTTCGAGCACTGAAGACAAAGGCTGGCGCGTTCATTTCGAGCGCACCGCTGATCTTGGCAAGACGTGGCAGCGCACCGATGCGATAAACGACGGCAAAGAGTTCGGCGTGATTCAACCGACGGTCTTCTTTCACAAAGATGGAAAACTTCAGGCGCTGTTTCGCAGCCGTCAGGGAAAGATTGTTGAATCGTGGTCGGACGACAACGGCAAGACCTGGGGCAAGCTCGCGGCGACAACTTTGCCCAATCCGAATTCGGGCATTGATGGCGTGACGTTGAAAGACGGGCGACATTTGCTGGTTTACAACCACGTCGTCACACCGTCGGGCAAATGGGGCGACCGCGCTCCGCTCAACGTGGCCATTAGCGAAGACGGCAAGACGTGGAAAGCTGCTCTCGTGTTGGAACCCGGCCCGCCCGAAGCGGAGTATTCATATCCGGCGGTGATTCAAACCGGCGACGGATTGGTTCACATCACCTACACCTGGAATCGGAAGAAGGTGAAACACGTGGTCGTTGATCCGCGCAAACTCAGCTTGCGCGAAATGAAAGGCGGGCTGTGGCCGGGGGATTCGCCAAAATGAAAAAACGACTGAAACTCGGAATCGCAATCGCGCTGTCGCTTTCTGTCAGCGTGTTCATTTACAGCGCGCGCGCTCAGGGCGGCAAAAAATCGAATAAACAATCCGGTCAGCAATACCGCGAATGGCGGATGTTCGGTGGCGGGCCTGAAAACATTCATTATTCGACGCTCGATCAGATCACGCGCGACAACGCGCATCAGCTCGAAGCCGCGTGGCGCTTCGATTCGGGCGATGAGTTTCCCGGCTCCGAGATGCAGTGCAATCCGATCATCGTTGACGGCGTGATGTACGCGACCACGCCGAAGCTGCGCGTCGTCGCGCTCAACGCCGAAAACGGGAAGCTGATCTGGAGCTTCGATCCGAACGAAGGCCGGAAGCCGATGGGCAAGATGCGCAATCGCGGTGTGATGTATTGGGAAGACGGCGCGGAGAAACGAATCTTTTTCGGGTTCCGGCATTGGCTCATTGCGCTCGACGCGAAGACGGGGCAACCGGTGAAGAGCTTCGGCGAAGGTGGGCGCATTGATTTGCGCGAAGGCTTGGGGCGCGATCCGCAAGGCTTCATGATCAGCAACACCACGCCAGGAGCTTTTTACAAAGACATGCTGATCATCGGCGCATTGACCAGCGAGGGGTTGCCAGCCGCGCCGGGCGATATCCGCGCGTTCGACGTTCGCACGGGTAAGCAGCGATGGGCGTTTCACACGATCCCGCATCCGGGCGAGTTCGGTTACGAGACCTGGCCGAAGGACGCGTGGCAATACATCGGCGGCGCGAACAATTGGGCAGGCATAGTGGTTGATCAACGACGCGGGCTGGTCTTCGCTCCGACCGGTTCCGCAGCTTTTGATTTTTACGGCGCGAACCGGCACGGCGACAATCTGTTCGCCAACACGCTGCTTTGTCTGGACGCGAACACGGGAAAGCGCGTGTGGCATTTTCAGGCGATCAAACACGACGTGTGGGATCGCGATTTCCCGTCGGCGCCCGCGCTGGTCACGGTCAAACGTGATGGCCGGACGATTGACGCCGTCGCGCAGATCACAAAATCCGGCCACGTGTTTGTTTTCGAGCGCGCGACGGGAAAATCGCTCTTCCCGATTGAATATCGCAAAGTCCCGACCGACGGCGTTGATGGAGAGAAGCTCGCCGAAACGCAGCCGCTTCCCGCATTGCCTCCGCCATTCGCGCGGCAGATTTTGACCGCAGAGATGTTGACCACGCGCACGCCCGAAGCAAGCAAGGCCGCGCTCGAACTCTTCCGAAAAATTCGCAGCAACGGCCAGTTCGAGCCGCCGAGTTTTGAAGGCACGGTGATCTTTCCCGGCTTTGATGGCGGAGGCGAATGGGGCGGCGCGGCGTTCGATCCCGAAACGGGATTGCTTTACGTCAACTCGAACGAGATGGCGTGGATTCTGCGGTTGATTGAAAAGCCCGCGCCGAAACCATCCGAACTGAGCGGTAGGAATTTGTACGAATCGAATTGCGCGAGTTGTCACGGCGGCGATCTGCGTGGCTCTCCGCCCGAATTTCCGGCGCTGGTCAGCCTGGGCAAAAAATACACCGATTCGGAAGTCCGCACGGTCATTCGACAGGGAATTGGACGTATGCCTGCATTCGCGCGAATCGGCGGCGACGCGATCCGCGCGATCGCCACGTACATTTTGACCGGCGAGGATACGAAGGCTTCCTCCGCCGAATCGAAGCCTTCGCCTATGGATTTGAAATACACGATGGATGGCTACAACAAGTTTCTCGATCCCGAAGGCTATCCGGCGATTGCGCCGCCCTGGGGCACGCTCAACGCGATTGATCTGAACACGGGCAAAATCGTCTGGAAGATTCCGTTCGGTGAATACCCTGAGCTTGCGGCGAAGGGAATGCGCGACACCGGCAGCGAAAATTATGGCGGGCCGATTGTCACGAAGAACGGATTGCTCTTCATCGGCGCGACCAATTACGACAAGAAGTTTCGCGTGTTTGACAAGCTGACGGGCAAGCTGTTGTGGGAGACGACACTGCCGGCGGCGGGCAACGCCACGCCAGCGATGTACGAAGTGAATGGCCGGCAATTCGTGGTGATTGCGGCGGGCGGCGGTAAATCGAAAGACGCGCCGGGCGGCAGCTATGTCGCGTTTGCTTTGAAAAAAGAAGCGTTGAGGAAAGATGGCAGGTGAAGTTTTAACGGCGCGACCGGATGGGCCTCGCTCCGAATATGAACGCCGCCTGGAATCACGGCGCGACGCGCTGAGCAGCGAGCAGCGGCGCAGCCGCGCGATCTGGTTCTGGCGGCGCGTCGTTTTTGCGGTCATCGCGGTGATGATCGTGCTGGCTTTTGAAAAACTCGTTCCGTGGTGGCTGCTTGTTTTGCCGGTCGGCGTCTTCATCGCATTGATGGCGGCTCATCAGCGCATCTTCGCGTCGGTCGCGCGGTTTGAGCGCGCGGTGAAATTTTACGAGCGCGGCATCGCGCGGCTTGATGACCGATGGAGCGGCAGCGGTGAAACGGGTGAAAGGTTCGCGGACAAATCTCATCCGTATTCCGAAGACCTCGACTTGTTCGGCAGAGGATCGTTATTTGAATTGATCTCGACGGCTCGGACGAAGGCTGGTGAAGAGAAGCTGGCGTCGTGGTTGCTCGCTCCCGCGCAGGTTTCCGAAATTCTTGCGCGCCAGCGGAGCGTCGAGGAGCTTCGCCCGCGACTGGATTTACGCGAGGACGTGGCGCTTCTTGGCGATGAAGTCGGCGCGGGCGCGCATCCCGAAGAGCTTGCAGCGTGGGCTGGCAAGCCGCCGATCTTCACTGCCGCGCAGACGCGATGGCTGCAACTGGCGGCGTTACTGATCGGGGTTTTTTCAGCCGTCACGGTTGTGATGTGGCTGGGGTTTGGATACCGCAAAACGGCGATGATCGCGCTGATGATCGAAGCGATTTTTCTGTTTCTTTATCGAGCGCAGATCGGGCGCGTGATCGCTGAAGTTGAACGGCCTGGGCGTGAATTGCCGCTGCTGGCTGAGATTCTGGGCCGGTTGGAGCAAGAGCGGTTCGCGTCGGCGAGGCTCGCGGCGCTTCGCAGCGAACTCGAAGCCGACGGGATGGCGCCGTCAAAACAGATCGCGCGGCTCGGCCGGCTGATTCAGATTCTCGATTCAGTAAGGAATCAGTTCTTCGCGCCGATTGCGTTCGTGCTGCTTGTGCCCGCGCAACTCGCGCTGGCGATTGAACGATGGCGTCAGCATGCGGGCGCAAAGATCCCGCGCTGGCTCGACGCCGTCGCGGAGATCGAGGCGTTCTCGTCGCTCGCCGGTTACGCTTACGAACATCCGCAAGACCCGTTTCCAGAATTGGTCGAAGGCGAGGTCGTTTTCGACGGCGAATCGCTGGGCCATCCGTTGATCGCGGAATCGCGTTCGGTGAGGAACGACGTGCGATTGGGAGATGCGCCGCGCGCGCTGATCGTCAGCGGGTCGAACATGTCGGGCAAGAGCACGCTGATGCGAACCGCCGGGACGAACGTAGTCCTGGCTCTGGCGGGCGCGCCTGTGCGAGCCAGGCGCTTGCGATTGTCGCCGCTCGCCATCGGCGCTTCGATTCACATTCTGGATTCGCTGCAAACCGGCGCGTCGCGTTTTTACGCCGAGATCACGCGGCTGCGGCAAATCGTCGAGTTGACCAGAGACGAATTGCCGCTGCTGTTTCTGCTCGATGAAATTCTGAGCGGGACGAATTCGCACGACCGGCTGATCGGCGCCGAAGCGGTCGTCAAAGGTCTGGTCGAACGCGGCGCCATCGGCATCGTCACGACGCACGATCTGGCGCTGACGCGGATCGTCGAGACGCTAGGCGAGCGCGCCGCGAACGTGCATTTCGAGGATCACCTGGAAGATGGCCGGATGATCTTCGATTACAGGATGCGGCCCGGCGTGGTCGAGCGCAGCAACGCGTTGGAACTGATGCGAAGCGTCGGGCTGGAAGTTTGAATAGGAAAGCCTGGAGGGAATACGGAAAAAACGGAAGTAACGAAACAAACGGAAAAAAGATTGGGTAAAGCCTCTCTGTTTGTTCCGTTATTTCGGATTTTTCCGTATTCTCTCCTCGTTTCCACCACAAACGATTTAACGAAAGGAAGAACGCATGACCACTCACACCAGTTTCTTTGAAAACGTCATCCGCTACGTTGATCGAGCCGCCGCGTTGACCAATCACCCGAAGGGTTTGCTCGATCAGATCAAACATTGCAACAGTGTTTACAGTTTTGAATTCCCGATCCGCCAGCCCGACGGCAGCGTCGAGGTGATCAAAGCGTGGCGCGTCGAACACAGCCATCACAAACTGCCCACGAAAGGCGGCATTCGTTATGCGCCAGAAGTTAACGAAGATGAAGTGATGGCGCTGGCCGCGTTGATGACTTACAAATGCGCCATCGTTGACGTGCCGTTCGGCGGCGCGAAAGGCGCCATCCAGATTGACCCTCGCAAGTATTCGCTCGACCAACTCGAACGCATCACGCGCCGTTACACTCACGAACTTGCGAAGAAGAACTTCATCGGCCCCGGCGTTGACGTTCCCGCGCCCGATTACGGCACGGGCGAACGCGAGATGGCCTGGATCGCCGACACTTATTCGGCGATGAATCCCGGGGTGATTGACTCTCTCGCCTGCGTCACCGGCAAGCCGTTGTCGCAAGGCGGCGTGCGCGGGCGCAAGGAGGCTACGGGGCGCGGCGTCTATTATGCTCTGCGCGAAGCCTGCGCGCATGCGGAAGATATGAAGGCTCTGGGTCTTGATCCCGGCATCGCGGGCAAGACGGTGGTCGTTCAGGGGCTGGGCAACGTCGGATACCACGCGGCGAAATATTGCCGCGAAGAAGGCGGGGCTATCATCATCGCCATCGCCGAACAGGAAGGCGCGATCATGAACCCGAACGGGTTGAACGAAGCCGATGTCTTCCGGCATCGCAAGGAGACCGGTTCGATCCTCAACTTTCCGGGCGCGACTAACATACTCAACAGCAAAGACGCGCTCGAACTCGAATGCGATGCGCTGATCCCCGCCGCGCTCGAAAACCAGATCACCGACGAGAACGCCGCCCGCATCAAGGCGCGCATCATCGTCGAAGGCGCGAACGGCCCGACCACACCCGAAGCCGAAGACATCCTGATCAAAAAAGGCGTGCTTGTTGTCCCGGACGTTTACGCCAACGCCGGCGGTGTGACCGTGTCGTATTTCGAGTGGTTGAAAAATCTCTCGCACGTCCGCATCGGACGAATGGGCAAGCGCTACGAGCAGTCCTCGGAACTGCGCATGCTGCACGCGATAGAAGTGGCCACCGGCAAGAAATTCACCGAGACTGAACGCGAGGTAGTGGTTCGCGGGCCGGATGAACAGGACTTCGTCAACTCCGGCCTGGAAGACACGATGGTCATCGCTTATCAGCGGCTGCGCGAAATTTGGAAGGGCGATTCGAGAATAGCTGATTTGCGCACCGCCGCGTTCTTCGATGCGATTGAGAAGGTCGCGCGGTCTTACGCCGAATTGGGAATTTTCCCCTGAGATCGAGCGCTAGGATTACGCCTGTCAATACCATCTGCGGCTACGGATAGTTTCGTAGCTCGCGGCTATCGCGGCAGAGATCATCATCCGGAAGATGTCAAAGTCCGTATTACTGGCCAGCGCAAAGCCAGAGGCGGATTGGAGAAGTATTGCAAACGGCGAGACGCGATCAAGCCGTTGATCGGTCACGATAAGCAGGATCACTGACTCGGACGCAACGAACTCAAAGACCAGTAAGGCGGCTGTATCAAGGCGCTGATATCAGGATGCGGATTCAATGGATGACAATTGTTGGGCTAAGCCTGCTGGTCGGGGCTGACAGACGCCGCCTCACAGCATATAATCTCGCCCGTCGAGCGATCACGCTGGCAACCTTCACTGACAATAAATTCCTTCATCATTGATTACTTTGCTGTCGAATTGAGCGTCATTTCGGAGGAAGACTCAGGTCTTCTTTGAGAAACATCAGGATCAGTTCAGGAGAAGAAGTAATGAAGCAGTACCGGCTCAGCGTCTGTCTGTTGCTGGCGCTCTGCCTTTTGGGCGGCGCTGCGGCGCAGGACCACAAATGGGAAACGATCAAATACCGCGCGGTCGAAGACGTGGTTTACGGCCAGAAGGATGGGATGGGTTTGACGATGGACGTGATGATTCCTGAAACCAAACCCAAAAAGATCGGCGTCATATTCATTGTCAGCGGCAGTTGGAAATCGCGCAAAAATTCAGTTCCCGAAGACGAGGAGAGACAGCGCCGCCAGCATTGGGCGCAGGGTTTGCTCAACGGCGGCTACACACTGTTTTTGGTTCGTCACAGCAGTTCGCCGCGTTATTTCATCCCGGAGATGATTCCTGAAGTTCGGCGCGCGGTCAGATTCGTTCGCGCGCACGCGAAAGATTACGGCATTGATCCGAATCACATCGGCATTTCGGGAGCTTCATCGGGCGCGCATCTGGCGTTGATGGCCGCGCTGACCGCCGACGACGGCAAGGCGGACGCGAAAGACCCGGTCGAGCGAGTGAGCAGCCGCGTTCAGGCCGTCGTCGCGTGGTTCCCGCCGACCGACCTGCTCAATTTCGGCGGCGAAAACGGATACAAGCTCGCCGAAAAGTTGCGGCCCACGCTCTTCCAGGAAATGTTCGGCAAGGTGACAGATCTTGAATCGCAACTGAAATCAATCTCTCCGATCAATTTCGTCAACGCTGACGCGCCGCCGCTGCTGATGATTCACGGCGACGCCGATAAAACCGTGCCGGTGCAGCAGTCACAGATTCTCAAAGCGAAGTGCGAAGAAATGAAGCGGCCCGTGCAATTGATAATTCAACCCGGCGCTCCGCACACTTATTGGCTGGGGATTGAAAAAAATTACCCGGCGATCTGGGAATGGTTCGACCGGTATCTGAAGTAATGGTGGTTGGTGATTGGTGGTTGGGGCCGGTTGAAAATTAATACCGCCCGCCAACCGCCAACCACCAACCACCAACCACCAACAGAGGAGACGTTATGAGCAAGACCACACGCAGAGATTTCATCCGAACCTCTTCAGCCGCGGCGGCAGGCGCCGGACTGACCAATCTGAATGTTCTCCGGCCTGAGCGCGTGCTCGGCTCGAACGGCCGCGTGCGCGTGGCGATTGTCGGCGCAGGCGACCGGATGATGAGTTCGCTTGTTCCGGCGTTTTTCACGCAATCCGAGGAACTCAACTTTGAACTCGTCGCGGTCTGCGATATCTGGAAGCATCACCGCGAAACCAACAGCGCGAAGATTCAAAACAACGAGAAGTATAAGAGCAAAGCCCAGAAGATCGCTTTGGCTCGCAACACTGACGAGCTTTATGCGATGAAGGATATTGACGCGGTGATCATCGCCACCGCCGACTTCCAGCACGCTTATCATGCCATCGAAGCCGTCAGGGCTGGCAAGGACGTTTACGCCGAAAAGCCGTTCGCCAACATCATGCCCGACGCGCGCGAGGCGTTGAAGGTGATCGGCGGGTCGAAGCATGTCTTTCAGGTCGGCACTCAACGCCGCTCGACTGAGAGTTACATGCGCGCCAAAGAGTACCTGGATTCCGGCAAATTCGGCGACATCATCATGGCTGAGATGACCTGGAACGTGAATCAGCCGGGACGCTGGCGCCGCCCGAACGTCGTGCCGCTGATGAAGCAGGAAGACACCGATTGGAAACGCTTCCTGATCAATCGCGATCCGAAGCTGCCGTTCAATCCGCGCCATCACCTTGAGTTCCGCCTCTTCTGGCCGTTCTCTTCCGGCATTCCGGATCAGTGGATGGTTCACCAGATTGACACCGTGCATTGGTTCACAGGCATTCCGCATCCGCGCAGCGTCGTGGCCAATGGCGGGCTGTATCTGTGGAAAGACGGGCGCACGAACTGGGATACGATGACTGCGGTCTTCGATTATCACAATCCGAAGACGGACAAAGCGTTCCAGGTGATCTACGCGTCACGCCAGACCAATGAAGCGGGCGATGTGAAGGAGTTTTACTTCTCGAACGGCGGCAAACTCGACCTCGACAAGAACAAGGTCACGTCTGAAGGCGGGCTGAGAGAGAGATACGCGAAAGAGATGGGCAAGCATGCCAATCTGCTTGAACCGTTCACGCTCTCGGACGAAGGCGGGATGGAAACTGCCGCCAACACCGGCGTGGACAAACAGACCGTCGCGCACGTGCGTAACTGGATGCAGTGTGTCCGTGACCGCAACCAGAAGACCAACGCCGACATCCACGCGGCCTACAACCATTCGGTCGCGCTCTGCATGACAATCGCCGCTATTCAGAGCGGTAAGAAGGTTACGTTCGACGACAAGAAGCAGGAAGTCGTGACGGCCTGACATTGATGAAGGCGGAGGGATGAATGCGATCCTTCATCCTTCCGCCTTCTCCGCTCGCTAATTCACACGAGAGAAAATCATGAAGCAAATAAGCGCTTTTCTTCTGACACTCTGTTTTATCTCTATGGCTTCGCTTTCCGCCGCCGCCCAGAACGTCAAGATTACAGAAAACAAGGAGAAGAAGCAGATTGACGTGACCGTTGACGGCCAGCCCTTCACTTCCTACGTCTTCTGGGACGATCAGAAGAAGCCGATCCTATATCCGCTGCGCACATCGAGAGGCACGGTCGTCACGCGCGGTTACCCGCTGGAGAAAGTCGCCGGCGAACGCACCGATCACCCGCACCACATCTCGTCGTGGTTCAATTACGGCAACATCAACGGCGTTGATTTCTGGAACACACCGCCCGACGGCGTGAGGCGCGACAGAGGCGTGATCGAAAAATTCGGCGTCATCAAACACCGCGCAGCTAAAATCGTCAAAAGCGGCAAAGGTGCGGCGCAACTCGACACGACGATGGATTGGATCATGCCTGACGGCTCGAAGATTATGCAGGAGGACGACCAGATCGTCTTTCGCGCGGCGAAAGACGTTCGCATCATTGACCGCATCATCACGCTCACCGCCCAGGACAAGAAGGTCGTCTTCAACGACAGCAAAGAAGGCGCGCTTGGCATCCGTGTCACGCGCGCGCTCGAAGAGCCTTCGACCAAACCCGAAGTCTTCACCGACGCCAACGGCAATCCAACCAAAGTGCCCGTGATGGACAACACCGGCGTCGCCGGCGTTTACCTGAGCAGCGAAGGCAAAGTCGGCGAGAAGGAAGCGTGGGGCAAACGCGCGAAGTGGATGACGCTTTCCGGCACAGTCAAAGGCGAAGACGTGGTAGTCGGCATCTTCGATCATCCGAAGAATCCGACGTATCCGACTTACTGGCACGCGCGCGGCTACGGTCTGTTCGCGGCCAATCCGTTCGGCGCGAAAGAATTCACCAATGGCGCGACGACGCTCAATTACACGCTCGAACCGGGACAAAAAGCGACATTCCGCTTCCGCATCCTGATCCATTCGGGCAAGTTGACGAAGGAGCAGACCGAAGCTCTTTACCAGCAATTCCTGAAGGACGTTAAAAACTGAGGCGGATCAAAATCCGAAGAACAAAAGGCAAAGGGAGAAGTCCTGGCGCTCGCGCGATGACTTTCCTCTTTGCCTTTTGATTTCTCCGGTATCGGCGGGCCTTGATGACACTGCGCTCAAGCCCATTTTCTGGGCGCGCTTCACTAAATGATTTTGTGAGCTATAGACATCGGCCAGCGCTTTGACGCTAAGCTGGGCGGCGTACGCGTGAAGGTGTAACCGTTTTACGCAAATTCTTGATCCAGAAATCCAAACGTGTCTGTGGCGTTTTGTTGGTGGTTGGTGTGGGATTCTGAACAGGCACTGCGCGTCCGCAATTTGGGCAGCAACGAGAGTAGGCGAATATGGGGTAGTTGCAATTCTTACACTGCATCGGGACATGTCCTCCGATCAATTTTGGGGTCTTAAACTACAATGCAGAGCAGTGATGGGGGAGAGTTCGCATTATAATCTTCCGTTCTAATTTGTCTAGATGGCCGTATGAAAATTCTACAGATTGGTAAGGAAAATTTTCTCAGCCCTCGTCAG
>JAJVID010000154.1:0-12281 GCA_022072205.1 Acidobacteriota bacterium | reverse complement strand
GTCTTAAACTACAATGCAGAGCAGTGATGGGGGAGAGTTCGCATTATAATCTTCCGTTCTAATTTGTCTAGATGGCCGTATGAAAATTCTACAGATTGGTAAGGAAAATTTTCTCAGCCCTCGTCAGTGTGATCATTTTGGCCATCCTCTCAGCCTCATTTCTGCCTTTCTACCCATTGAACAGCCTACCTCGCCAGCCGCAAACTACGGATGATCTTCTCGAACGCTGGTTTATAAACGCTGGCTTCATCCTCCGGCGCAATCGTGATGATGTAAAACATCCGGCCATCGGCTGTAACTGTCGTGTATGTCACGTCAACCTCGACTACACCATTGATCGCCGAAGGACCTGAGACTGCCGCTAAATAGCCTTCCTGCCCGCCGAAATTTATCTGTTGCGGCTGGCGCGCAACCTGAAAATCTGGATTGCTTTCGACCTGCTGCTGGATGAAAGCTTCGGTGGCCGTCCGCAGATCGCGCTGCTCGACGCTGCGCGCGCCGATGAAGATCCCATGCGTGACCATCAGATTGCCATTGGCGTTTCCGTAAGCTCCCTTGGGCGCGAAGATCATCTCCGAACCGCCAGCGCTGAGCGCGTCCCAATTCGCGGGAACTTGAACGGCGAACGCTCCGTCGTTCGGCTGGTAGCCGTTAAATTGCGCCGCCGGGCGTTGGGGGCGATTTCCGAGTTCGAGGTCTGTCGGGTCTTCAGGCCCGATGCGATGCAGTTGGCTATCTTCGCTCAGCGAAGACTCGCGTCCAGTCAAACGCGCTTTGACGGCTTCAAATTCCGGCGTCGTGTGAACAGGATTCGAGGCGACGGGCAGCTTCGGAATTTCGTCCAGGATGTATTTGATCCGGTTGCCGGGATCGGGGTGGTCGCTCAGCATTTCAGGCAACTGCTGTCCGCCTTCCGCCTCCAGCGTTTTGAAAAAATTGGCCATGTCTCGCGGATCGTAACCCGCCTCAGCCAGAATACGCGCGCCTTCCAGGTCGGCTTCTTTTTCCGCCGCGCGTCCGTATTTCAAAAAAAGCATGTTGGCGCCAAGCCCGCCGATTGCGCTGACGGCCTGGCCGAGGTCCGGATTTTCACCGCTGCCCGCGACGGCGCCGAGAATGCCCAGTCCCATCTCCGCCAGTTGCGCTTTCGTCGCCTGATTGGTGCCGTGACGCAAAGCCGCATGCGCGATCTCGTGCGCCATCACGCCGGCCAGTTCGCCTTCGTTGCGCGCGGCTGCGATTGCGCCCGCGTTGACGAACAGAAATCCGCCGGGCAGGGCGAACGCGTTGATCTCGCGCGTTGCGACGACTCGGAATTGATACGGGAATCTTTCGCCAGCGGCCTTCGACGCCAGCTTTGCGCCGAGATGTTTGACGTAACCGTCAATCTGCGGATCGTCGAGCATCGGCGTTTCGGCCAGAATCTGCTGAGCCGATTGGCGGCCCATCTCGACATCCTGCTCCGGGCTGAAGAGGTTGAAACCGGGTTTGAATCGAGGCTGCGAATGCGAACCCGGCGGCGCCTGTCCTCCGCCTTGCCGTGCCCCGCTACAACTTAACTGGCCGATGAGCGATGAAATCACCAACAACGACAACGCTATTCTGCGTTTGATCATATCGCGCGTTCTCCTTGAGATTGTGTAAGGCAATTACCGCCTGACGATCTTGTAGCTGATGAAGCCCAAATGCAAGTGGGGAATTTGAGGAGTTATTTTCCCGTCGAGCCGAATCCGCCGCCACGTTCGGTCTCGCTCAATTCTTCGGCCCAGGCGTAATCGCAGGCGGCGGCGCGTTCGATGATCAACTGCGCGATCCGATCACCGGCATTGAAATTCGCCGGCTCATCGCCCAGATTGATGAGCAGAACCAGCAACTCATTGCGATAATCGGAATCCACGACTCCGGCCAGCGTGTCAACTCCGTGACGCGCGGCCAATCCTGAACGCGGCGCGACGCGGCCATACCATCCCGGGGGAATTTCGACAGCCAGCCCCGTTGGCGCGGCTTTCCGCTCGCCGGGCAGTAGCGTGAAATCCTCAACGCAAAAAAGGTCTGCGCCTGCGGCGTGAAGTGATCCGCGCGCGGGCAATTTCGCCGCCGGTCGAAGTCTTTTGACCTTGATGTTAAAACCGGATTCGAGCATGGATTTTTCAGGGTTTTGCTGCATAACTCGCTGATTCTGTCACAGATTGCGGTTGATCAATGGAAGCCCCGGCGCGCAGCGGCAATTTGATCGAAAATTCGCTGCCCACACCGGCTTCGCTCGTGACGTAAGCTTCGCCGCCGTGCGCGCGCGCCAGATGTTTGACGATGGCCAATCCCAGCCCGGTGCCACCGGCCTCGCGCGAACGGGCGCGATCCACGCGGTAAAAGCGCTCGAAGACACGCGGCAGGTGTTCAGACGGAATGCCGGTTCCCGTGTCGCGCACCTTGATCGTCTGGCCGTCGTCGGCGTCCTGCGACTCGACGGTGACGGCTCCACCCGGGCGGTTGAATTTGATCGCGTTGTCCACAAGGTTGATCAGAATTTGTTCGAGCCGCCGCCGGTCGGCGTTGACGTGGAAGTCTTCGGCGACCTGATTGTGAAGTGTGACGTTGTGTTTGGTTGCGCGAGGTGAAAGGCCGTTGAAAACATCGGCGGTTATCTGGCGCAGCGGCAATCGTTCGATCATCAACCGGGCCGCGCCCGATTCGATCGCCGAGAGTTCGGAGATGTCGTTGACCAAAGCCCTCATCCGCTCGGCGTTGCGCTGGATCGTGTGCAGGAAGCGCAAACTGTTTTCGGGATCGTCAATGCCGCCGTCGAGCAGCGTTTCGGTGTAAGCGGTGATCGCGGCCAGCGGCGTCCTCAGCTCGTGTGAGACATTCGAGAGGAACTCCTGCCGAACGCGTTCGAGCATTTCCAGTTTGGTGACGTCAATGAATGCGCAGACCACGCCGTCAATCTGATTTTCGGATAAACGCAGCGGCGCCGCGTGCAGCCGCAGGATGCGGCGATTCTGCGATCCGGCTTCGTTCGCACGCGTTTCGATGCGGGCTTCGACGCGCTCGCCTGTCGCCAGCACGTTCGAGAAGACCTTGTGCAGTTGCGGATCGCGGCTGATGTTGGTTAAGCGAGTCACCGGGCGTTGCCCTGTGTTCAACAGGTTTCGCGCCGCATCGTTGATGATCAGCACGTCCGAGTCGCGGCCCGTGATGACCAGCCCTTCGGCGACCGAAGCCACAATCGAGCGCAGCAAGTTTTCGTCGCGTTCTGATTTCTCCAACGCCTCCTGCAACCGCTGATTGGCCTGTTCCCGTTCGTTGAGCAGGTTCTGTTGCTGGCTGAAGACGTAGCGCGCGATAAAGATTGTAGTGACGCCGACGACGATGGTTGAAATGATGTGCGAGGCGCTAATCCCCAACTGCGGAAAGATCACGGTCTTTGCGATCTCGTAAGCCGCGAAGAATGTGACCACCGCGATTGTGGCGAAAACAATTTTTTTCGTTTGAGTCGTCATTTCAGGCGGCAGGGCCGGCGCTATCTACGCACGGACGGAAACGATAGCCAATGCCGATCACCGTTTCAATGCAACCGCCGCACGCGCCCAGTTTTTTCCTGAGACCGCTGATGTGAACGTCGAGCGTGCGAGCTTCGCCGTAATATTCCAAACCCCAAACCTGATCGAGCAGTTGTTCGCGCGGCGCCACTCGGCCTTTGTTGCGCGTCAGGATTGTGAGCAGAGCGAATTCTTTACGGGTCAGCTTGACGCTTTGTCCCTGGCAGGTGACTGAAAAATCGGCGTAATCAATCTTGAGCTGGCCGTCATCGTAAAACTTCGGCGCTTTCTCTTCGTAACCCGAACGGCGCAATGCGGCGCGCACACGCGCGACAAGCTCGCGCACGCTGAACGGCTTCGTGATGTAATCGTCGGCGCCGAGGTCCAGCCCGCGCACTTTGTCCCGCTCCTCGGTGCGCGCGGTGAGCATAATGATCGGCGTGCGCCGCGTCTGTTCTTCGGTGCGAAAACGGCGACACAACTCGAACCCATCCATCCCCGGCAGATTCAGGTCGAGCACGATCAGATCCGGCCCCGAGTTGTTCAGATCACCGGTGCGCCTGATGATCCCCTTGCCGAGCGCAATGTTCAAACCTTCTTCGCCGGTGAGCGCAATCTGTGTGGCAAACGCCCCCTCGCGTTCGAGGTTGTAGCGAATGCTTTCGGCGATGTCCGGATCGTCTTCGATTATCAGAATGAAAGGCTTCATATTCGATTGCGGATTGCGGATTGCGGATTGCGGATTGAAGATTTGAACTGCCGTCTCCAATCTGCAATCGGAGAATCCGCAATCCGCAATCCGCAATCCGCAATCTACCTTGCGATCTGACTGTGCTTGATCACCAAGGCATCAGCCATGTAAACGATCAACTCGCAGATGTCCGTAACGTAATCGCCCATGCGTTCCAGATGCTTGGCGACAAGCAGCAAACGTGCGGCGCGTCCCGCAGCGGACGTGTCGCGCGACATTCGGTCGAGCAAATCATGGAAGATGCGGTCGTAGAGCCGGTCAATTTCGTCGTCGCGTTCGATCACCGCGCGCGCGGCGGCGGCGTCCGAAGCGGCGAACGCGTCGAGCGACAATCGCAGCATCTCGCACACCAGCCAGCTCATCTTCGGCAGATCGAAATAAGGTTTGAGCTGGGGTTCGTCATTCAGATAGATCGCCGCGCGAGCTATGTTGCAGGCGTGATCGGCGATGCGTTCCAGGATTGGCGTGATCTTGATTGCGGTCACCACCAGCCGCAGATCGCTGGCCTCCGATGAATGCATTGACAGCATCCGGACGCAGAGTTGATCGGCCTCCAGTTCCAGCGCGTCAACGCGGTCGTCATCGCGCAACACCTGTTCGGCCAGGTCCGAATCGCGCTCGATCAAAGCCCGCGTAGCGCGGTCAATCGCGTTCTCGACTTCGCCGCCCATCAGAAGCACGTGATCGCGCAGTTGATTCAACGCCGATTCCGGCAAATTCCGCATAGTTTCCTCTGGGAAAAATTGTTGCGCCGCCAATTGCGGCGATCTGCTTTCCTGGTCATTGGTGATGTGGAAATCTGCCATCCGATTTATCGAAAAACAAGCGCAACCCTGAAAAGTGAAAAGCCGATGTCGCCTCTTGTGAACGCGGATTTTAGACAAGACGGTTTAAGTCGAGGTTAAGTTGGCGTGAACCACCTGTTATTTTTGGCTTACGACTCAGCGCGTCTTTAAGGCCGCGCCGGTTGCCATCAGGCTTCACCGTTGTTTAAGCTGAACGGCGCGTGACCGGGGTTTCTCCTGCGCCGCAATTTTTGTTTTGAGGAGATGTAATGCTGTTTCAAATCGCATTTTGTATTTTGAGTTTGTCTGTAATGGCCGCCTCAGTTTCCGATGTTCCCAAGCCTGTGGCTGTAACAATCCCCGGCAAGAACGTTGATTCGCCCGCCATCTGGGTTGCGCCCAAGCCGGAAGACAGCCTGGTGTTGCTTTCGGAAAAAGGCGCTGGGCAGGTGATGGTTTTCAAAGCTGACGCGAAGGCCACCTTCGTTCGCCGCTTTGGCAAGATGAAACGCCCGAACGGCATTGCGATTTTGCAGAACGCCGCCATCGGCTCGATCAAAAAAGACCTAGCCTTCATCACCGATCGCGACGGCGACGTCGTTCACGTTTACTCCATTCCCGACTTTGAACCCGTCGGGACTTTCGCCGAAAAGATCAAAGAACCGATGGGCATCTCGCTCTATCATCGCAAGAGCGACAACGCCGTCTTCGCCTATGTCGTGCGCAAATTCGGAAGAGAAGATGAAAAAGTGATCCGGTTCCGCATCACCGAACAGCAGGGGCGCATCAGCGGCTCGCGCGAAATCAATTTCGGCAGGGAATTGCTGACCAATCAGGAGACGATAGTCGTCGACCCCGACCGCGAGCTTTTGTACATCGCGGACGAGAACCGCCACGAAGTGAAGGTTTACGATCTCGACGGCAAACTCGTCTCGACTTTCGGCAAGGGCCATTTCTCGGCGCAGGTCGAAGGCATCGCGCTCGCGGGTTGCGGCAAGAGCGGATTCATCATCGCCACCGATCAAAAGGGCGTGACTGAATTTGAAGTCTTCGACCGCGCGACATTTCAGCATCTGGGCACGATCAAGACATCGCTGCGGGTGACCGACGGTGTCGCGCTGACTGAACTGGCGTTGCCCGATTACCCGCGCGGCCTGTTCGTCGCGCACAGCGACCCCGATCACAGCGGCGGGCGGCACGCCGAGTTCTACAACCTTGATCAATTGCTGGGCAGCATCGGGTTGAATCTGGCGGAGAAGGCGGGAGCTTGTCGCCCCTGAGCCGGCAATCGCGCGCGAGTTCCGGTTGATCTCCGCCTGCGTCTCGCCATTGACCTTCATCAGCCGGAGATGACTCTGATGAGAGATGAGTCCTTCCGCCTCTACACGTCAAACAGACGGATGGCGTCCAGGGCTTTTGCAAAGTCTTCAGGGAGAACCTAAAACCCAAGACCTAAAATCTAAACCCTATAAATTTTTCCTTCGAGAGCTTTATCACGTGATGGTTCGAAGGAAAGGTTTTTAGGTATTAGGCGGTCGGTCATAGGTTTTAGTCATCACGACTGATTGCAAAAGCCCTGCGGATGGGGCCTGAAAACCTTGACAGCCGATTTCTTCTGAGCTATTTCTACCGACCGGTCGGAATTTTCTACCAAACAGTCGAAACAAAATCGAAAGTCTCAAGCGAAGTAGTTTTCGCCTCGGAGGGAACGTTTTGCAGGGATCCGCCACAAAAACCGTTGCGCCGCCCCGGACCAAACTTTCCAGACTCGGAGAGGACGATCGTTTGCTGCTGATCTATCAGGCGGCGGCGAAAGTCATTCACGCGAAGGGCTACGACGCGACGTCGCTCAACGATATTGCGGACGAAGTCGGCGTCACCAAAGGCGGCCTCTATCATTACATTGACGGCAAACAGAGCCTGCTCTTCAAAATCATGAGCTACGCCCTGGATGCGCTCGATCAAGAAGTCGTCGCGCCTGTGGCGGCGATGGACGACGCCGAACAGCAGTTGCGCGCAGCCATTCGGCTGCATACGCAACTCATCATAGATAAAGGCATCGAGCTGACGATTCTGCTCGATGAAATCGCCGGGTTGATGCCTGAGCATTTGCGCCTGATTACGCGACGCCGCATGGAGTATTACAAATTCCTGCGCGCGATCATTCAGCAACTCAAGGAAGAGGGCAAGCTGCGCGATCTGGATGTGACTATCGCCACGCACAGTCTGGCCGGGCAACTGCAATGGCTGCCGCGCTGGTACATCCCCGGCGGGCGGCTGACGCGTGACGAGGTGATCGAGGAGTTCAGCAAGGCCGCGCTCGGGGCCTTGCTCCGCTCCGGATCGGGTTTGCGCGCCAGAGCGAAGCCCGCAGCCACCAAACCCGCTTCATCCAAATCATCTTCACGATCATCTTCACGTCGCCGGAAGTAAATGGAGGTTTAATCATCATGCGAAATCGAATCAATCTCCTGATCGCCGCATCGCTGCTCTGCGCGATGTTCGTCGCCCTGGCCAATGCGCAAACCGCCACCGCCACGCTCAAAGGCAGCGTGACGGACAGCGGCGGCCAGATCACGCCGGGCGCGACGATGACGTTGACGCAGACCTCGACTGGCCTGAAGCGCACGTTCACAGTCAAAGGTGATGGGCAGTACGCCTTCACCTTCCTCGAACCGGGCGGCTACACGCTGGAAGCGCAGGCGCAGGGCTTCAAGCTGTACCGGCAGGAGCGCATCGAACTGGCTGTGGCGCAAAACGCTGAACTCAACGTGACGCTCGAACCGGGTAGCATCACCGATACCGTCACCGTCTCAGCGAGCGAAACCGCGCTGCAACTCGACACCGGCAGCGGCTCGCTCGGCGGCGTGGTGCAGCGGACGCAGATTGACGATCTGCCGCTCAACGGTCGCAATGTCTTTCAACTCGCTCAGCTCGAAGCCGGAGTCAGCACTTCGCCCGGTTCGCGCGGCGCCACGCCCAATCTGGGCGCGGGCGGCGTGGCCGAGCTTTCGATCAACGGCGGGCGCGCAGTGACCAACGAAATCGTGGTGGACGGGATTCCGATCACCAACAAAGGCGACAACCTGCCTTCGCTCAAACCTTCGGCGGAAGCGATCCAGGAATTCCGCATCGTGACCAACTCCTATTCGGCGGAACTGGGGCGCACGGGCGGCGGCGCGCTGAATTTTTCGATCCGTTCAGGCGGCGCTCAAGTGCGCGGGACGCTGTTTGAATTCCTGCGCAACGATGCGCTTGACGCCGCGAACTTCTTCGCCAACGCGACGGGCGCGGGCAAAGAGAAACTGCGCTTCAACCAATTCGGCGGCAATCTGGGCGGCCCGGTCTACCTGCCCCGCTTCGGCGAAGGCGGCGCGCCAGCGCTCAAGCTCGATAAGCTTTTCTTCTTCGTCAACTACGAAGGGCTGCGCATCAGACGCGCTACGCTGCGCCAATCCACTGTCCCGAGCGAAAAGATGCGCAATGGCGATTTCTCCGAACTGCTCGGCGCGGCGATCCCGAACGTCTCGGTGCGCGACACGAACGGCAACGTGATTCCCGCGCGGCAGGGAATGATCTACGTTCCGGGCGCGCTGGTCGCCGCGGGACAGCCGGGCGCAGGCTCGCGCGTCGTGTTCGCCGGAAACATCATTCCGGCCAATCGCATCAACCCGGTCGGCAAAAACGCCATCGCGTATTATCCATTGCCGAATCGCGCCGGGCGCACGAACAACTACGTCGTCAATTCGCCGAACAACAACAGCGAGAATCAATTGATCCTGCGGATGGATTACAACCTTTCGCAAAAGCATCTGATTTACGGGCGCCTGATTCAGGATTTCAACAACAGCGCGAACGCCGGGCCTTTCCCCGGCTCGATTGCCGGAACGCAGCCCAATCCGAGTCAGACGCAGCGACCCGGCTCGCTCGTGCTGGATTACGTCTGGACGGTGTCGCCGCGCGTGATCGTCCATCTGAACGGCGGCGGAACGCGCTTCGGCAATCGGGCGCTGACCTTCTCGGACGGCTTCGATCCGACGACGCTTGGTTTCCCGGCCTATCTGGCGAACGCTTCCGGCGACTCGCGCGTCTTTCCATCGTTTGGGCCGACGGGATACACGACGCTTGGCCCTCTGCGCAATTTCGGCAATGTCATAAATTTTCAGGACACGTTCAGCTTCAATCAGGACGTAAGCTGGTTGCGCGGCGCGCATTCGTTCAAATTCGGCGGCGCCGAGCGCGCCTATCGCATCTACAGCGCGCGCACGGACGATCCGGCGGGCAACTTCACGTTCACGCGCGCATTCACGGCGCGCACGGTCAACGATACGCTTTCGGGCGACGCCATGGCTTCGTTCCTGCTGGGCAATCCGGCTTCGGGACGGCTGGCGATTACGCCGGAGCCTGCGGTGCAGAATCTCTATTACTCGTTCTTCGCGCAGGACGATTGGACGATCAATCGTCGTTTGACCTTGAATCTGGGCTTGCGTTGGGAAGTTGATCTGGGCAACACCGAACGCTACAACCGGTTGACGACGTTCGATCCGCAGGGCGCGTTTCCGGTCAGCAGCCTGACGGTCGCTTTTCCGGCGGCGACGAATCTGGGCGCGCGCACGATTCCGATTCGCGGTGTCGTTTCGGCGGTCGGTCGAAGCGGCGTCGCCAACCGCGAGCAATACGACCGCGACCTGAACAACTGGGGGCCGCGCATCGGAGTGGCGTTGAAACTGGATGACAAGACTGTGCTGCGCGCGGGCGGGGCGATCTATTACTCTTCGACCACGGCGGGAGGTTTTTCCACTTCGACGCTGGCAATCTCCGATCTGGCCGAGACGCCATTTATCGCCTCGCTCAATAACAACCTGACGCCGACGCCCGGCACTGATCTGAGCAATCCTTTCCCGAACGGCATCACGCCGGCGCCAACCGGTTTTCCCGGCCCGCTGTACGGCTACGGGCAACAGCTTCTGCCCGTCAAAGTGCGCAACATTCGCCAGCCCAAGATCGGGCAATGGAATTTGAGCCTGCAACGCGAATTGCCCGGCCATTTGAAAGCGCAGGTCGCTTACGCCGGGAGCGTGGGCATCGCGCTGCTCAGCGGCCCGACTGACCTCAATCAACTGACGCCGGAATCGCTGGCGCTGGGCGCGGCAGTGTTGAATACGCAGGTCACCAATCCTTTTCTCACCTTGCCGGTTGAGCAGCGTCCGGCGGCGTCTTCGATTCTGGGGCGCGCGACGGTGACGGTGGCGCAACTGCTGCGTCCTTACCCGCAATACGGCTCCGTCGTTTCATACAACATGAACGAGTCGCACTCGACCTATCATTCCGCTCAGTTCCGTCTGGAACGGCGTTTCAGCGACGGCCTGCTTTTCACTGCCGGCTACACGTTCTCAAAGACGATTGACGACATCTCCGGCGTTTCGACCGGCACGACGATTCAGGTTCCGAACTATCAAAATTATTACGACCGGCGCTCGAACAAATCGCTCTCAACCTTCGACGCGCGCCATCGCTTCATCGGCAATGTGACCTGGAAACTGCCGTTCGGTTACGCCGGGCGGTATTTGAAAGAAGGCGCGCTGGGACAAATCGTCGGCGGCTGGGGCGTCAATGCGATTGTGCAGGCGCAGAGCGGTTTCCCGCTCAACATCGCGGCGGCCAACAACGGCTTGCAGGGGCTGGCTTATGTCGGCAGCAGCGGTCAGGGATTGCGCCCGAATCTGATCGCCGATCCGCGATTGCCCGATGATTCCGATCGCAAACGGACGCTGACGTGGTTCAACACCGCCGCGTTCCAGGCGCCGCCGCAGTTCACTTTCGGCAATTCGCCGCGCACGTTTTCGAATCTGCGCGGCCCGGCATATTTCGGCGTGAATCTGTCGTTGCAGCGCAATTTCAAACTGACTGAAACGAGCCGGCTGCAATTCCGCGCCGAGGCTTTCAATCTGCTCAACCGCACGAATTTCACCGCTCCGTCAACGACGCTGGGCGCGGTCAATTTCGGGCAACTCATCAACGCCGAAGACGCGCGGCAGTTGCAGTTTGCGCTCAAGCTGTATTTTTAAGCTCAATCCCGGAGCTTCCTGATGGACTATTTCATTGTCCGCTCCTTCGATCACGCCGGCTACTACGAAACGCGCCTCCTGCTGTTGTTCGTCGGTCTGGCGGTCGTGGCTTATTTTTCCCTGCGCCAACGCGATCATCGGTATCTGGTGATCTTTGCCAGCGGCGTGTTGTTTCAGGGTTTGCTGGAATGGAGTCTGGCGGCGTTGGGATTGCGCGGCAAAGGCTACAGCCTGTCGGTGTTCGGCGTGACGCTTCCGGCGGCGGCGGCGATTCTCTGGCAAGGGCTGGTCGAAGGCGGCATTCTCAGTTTGATGGCGTTCTGGCTGGCTGATCTGTTCTCTTTTTCCAGAGAGCAATCCGCGCACACTCGCCGCGCGTTTTATGCGGTTTGTTTCGTCATCGTCGCGCTGGCTTCACTGGTTGGGATCATGGCGCGTGGGGCGCCGATCACGTCGCCGCGCCCGATGTTTGCGCGATTGCCGCTGCTGCTGTCAGCCGTGACGCTGGCGATTTCGCTGCTGCTGATTTCGTTCAAAGGTCGCGCGGGTTGGCGCGCGCTGGGCTGGTTTTATGCGGGTCTGCTGGTGTACATCGCGCTGACCTTCGAGCCGCTGCATTTGCTCGGCGCGCGCTACGTCGCGGCGCGCAGCGCCGACGGGCAGTTCGCTCCGGCATCGTGGCTGCCGCAAATCGGTCTGATGCTCTATTCGCATTTGTATGAAGTCGCGGCGGGCAAGCTGCATTACTTCGCCGCGCCGTATGTGCTCGGACTGCTCGAACGCCGCAAAATCTGAGGAGTCGCGCATGTTGCGTCGCGACGCCCTGAAATGATGGAAGCGCCACGTAGTAACGAATTTATTCGTTACGTCACGTAACGAATAAATTCGTTACTACGTGGGGTTTCGGAGGAGGAATGTATGCCCGAATTTTCGTTTCAAGGCTACAACGTTCATTACGTCGAAGCCGGGCAGGGCGAGCCGCTGGTGTTTTTGCACAACGGCGGCAACGATCATCGCATCTGGGATTATCAGCTTGCGCATTTCGCCTCAACGCATCGCGTCATCGCCACTGACCATCTGGGTTTCGGCGAATCGGACAAACCGCGCATTGATTACACGCTGCCGTTGTACAGCGCGA
>JAJVID010000060.1 GCA_022072205.1 Acidobacteriota bacterium | reverse complement strand
AAGAATTGTTTGAGCGTCGCGGGCGAGACGCCGATCCAATAGCCGAGCCTCAGCGCGTACATCAGCAGCACAGTGCGCCAGACGCCATATTTCAACCATCTGCGAGGCGAAATTTCAACTCGTTCGTTGAGAACCGCAACCTTCCCGCGTCGTTTCATCCGGTTGAATAATGCGATGTCTTCCATTAGCGGGATGCGTTCATACCCGCCGATTTCTTCAAACACGCTCCGGCGCACGAAGATCGCCTGATCGCCAGTCGCCGTGCGAAACAGCCGAGTGCGCAGGTTGATTCCCCAGGCTACGACTTTAAGCGAAACGGGAGCGTCTTTCGGGAAACGAAGCTGGAAGCATCCGCCGGGCGCCCGTCCATCAGAAAGAGCTTTGTTGAGCGCATCCAATGCGCCTTGCGGCAACCTGGCGTCGGCGTGCAGGAACAACAGCGCGCTGCCGCGCGCCACGCGCGCGCCTTCATTCATTTGCAGGCCGCGATTGGCAATGTCGAATCTGATGACCTGCGCAAAATCGAACCGGCTCACGATTTCGAGAGTACGGTCCACGCTCCCGCCGTCAACGACTATGATTTCAGCGCCGTGATTGATCGCCGCTGGCCGCAACGCGCCGAGCGCTGCGGCGATTTGAGCCTCTTCATCGAGCGCGGGAATAATGACACTGATTGGCGGCGCTAACGCCAGCGACAATTGTTGCGGATCGGACAATTAGAACCTCTCTGATGCAGATTGCGGCTTTCGGCGGGCGGCGCGTATAATCCCCCGCGTTTGTGAAGCGAGCTTCAAAAGCGATCCACCTGAAGCTGGGCCGAAACTCCGGCGCTCACACCCTCTATTCTACTTCTGTGGCATAATAATCCGGGAGCGAAGCTGGATGAAAAAATATGTTTTATCGCGCATGATCGAACGCCGCGACCGCCGCAGACAGTGGCGGCAAAGTTTCGCCGCGATCCTGCGGTCGGCGCTGATCGAACCTCATCAAATCGAAATCACTCATCAGCGAATCGTCATTGAAAAACTGCCCGCTGAATTTCACGGCTTCCGCATCGTCCAGCTTTCCGACATCCACCACAGCCCGTTTCTGGACGAAGAGCGAATCAATGAAGCTGTGCGCCGCGCAAACGATCTGCAACCTGATCTGGTCGCGCTGACAGGAGATTACATCTCGCATTCGCGTGATTACATCGCGGGTTGCGCTCGCGCGCTGGGCAGGCTCCGCGCCAGGCATGGCGTCTTCGCGGTTCTGGGCAATCACGACCACTGGACAGACGGCGCGATGATGCGCGATGCGCTGACCGAGCAGGGCGTTCGCGTGCTTCGCAACGAATCGGAGAGGATTGAAAAAAACGGGTCTCACATCCGGCTGGCCGGCGTTGATGATATGATGGTCAGGCTCGACGACTTGCCGAAAGCTCTGGAGGAAACCATCTGGAGCGAGGCGCGAATCCTGCTCTCGCACAACCCCGCCATCATCCGCGAAGCTGCGCGCGCGGGCGTTGATCTGGTGTTGTCAGGCCACACTCACGGCGGACAGATCAACTGGCGACTATTGATCGGGCGCAAAGACCGCAAGACCGCGCGATGGTTGCGCCGTCCCAGCCGCCGCCTGACGCGAGGCCACGTCCAACTCGGCTCGACCCAGCTTTACGTCAATCGTGGTCTGGGAACCGTCGTCGTGCCGCTGCGTTACGGCTGCCCGCCGGAAATCACCGTGCTCGAACTTCTCAAACCGCAAAGCGTCAACCGCTGGCTTGATTAAGCTCAATATAATTGGCCTGCCTGAAAAAATTCTTGATTCGCCGTAAGGATAGGCATATTCTCCGCCCGTCTCAGCCAAATGCCTATGTTGAATCTGCAGGAAAATTTCACGCATGACTCGCCATTTGTCATTTGCCTGATTGAACAGCCAAAAGGCAGTTGCACACAAAAAACGCGAAACGGCGGTTGAAAATGAAGCGGCGGACTTTCGCTCATGAGCTTCAACGCGCCGCGCCGCGAATGCGGGAGCGCCATGAAACCAACCAATGTGCTTTTACTCGACTTGAACCCGGCTTGCGACCTCGGCCCGAAGTTGCGCGGGATTCTGGAATCGTCCTCGGACATCAACATCCATCACCAGAAAGAATCTGTAAAAACCAGCGACACAAACAGCCGTTGGGCCGACGCGATGACGCGTATTGTTTCAATCGTCAAGCCCGCGGTGATCTTCGTGGTCTCGCCGGGCAACGTTTTGAGGCCCGTCGCGTCGCTGTTTGAATCCTTGAACCGCTGGCTGCCGCGCCCGCCGGTCGTTCCCGTCTCCGACACAGGTTCGCGCGACGAGTTGATGGAGGCGATCAAACAGGGCGCGGATGATTTCATCACTCCGCCTCTCGACCCGGTCGAGATACATCTGCGCCTGCAAAAGCTGCTCGATCAAACCTGCGGCGGGGAAACGCTCGCCCACAACCTTCAGGCGAGGCTCGACGAGAAATCATCTTTGAGAGAGAACCACGCCAAACCGCTGATCGGACGCAGCGAATCCTTCCTGGCCGCCGTTCGCAAACTTCCGAACATCGCGATCAGCGACGACACTGTGCTCATCAGCGGAGAAACCGGCACGGGTAAGGAGGTCTGCGCCAGGTTCATCCATAAAGTCAGCCCCCGCGCCGCCAGCGGCTTTGTCCCGGTCAACTGCGGCGCCTTTCCCGAACATCTGCTTGAAAGCGAACTCTTCGGACACGAACGGGGCGCGTTCACCGGCGCCGTCGCGTCAAACATCGGCCTCATCCGCGAAGCCGAAGGCGGCACGCTTTTTCTGGACGAACTCGACAGCCTGCCGCTTCCCGCTCAGAGCAAATTGCTTCGGTTCCTTCAGGAAAAAGAATACCGGCCTGTCGGCTCGACCAGGACTCGCATCGCCGACGTCCGCGTCATCGCAGCGACCAACATCAATCTCAACGAAGCTCTTCAGCAGGGCAGAATCCGCCGCGATCTTTATTACCGGCTCACGACGTTCGAGGTGAATCTGCCGCCATTGCGCGAGCGCACAGAAGACATTCGCGTGCTGGCGGCGCATTTTCTGGCGCGTACGGCGAACAAGCTGCGCAAACACGTGAATGGTTTTTCCTCGGACGCGCTGCTCAAACTCTGCCTTTACGATTGGCCGGGCAACGTGCGCGAGCTTGAAAGCGTTGTGACACGCGCGGTCACGCTCTCAGAGCAGGCGCTGATTCGCACTCACGATCTTTCGCTGCCCGAACTCAGCCCAAAATCCTATCAGGAGCGGAAGGACGATTTCGTCAGGGAATGGGAGCGGCGCGAGGTCATCGCGCTGCTCGTGGCGCACGACGGCAATGTGTGCCGCGCAGCGGCCTCGGCGATGATGGATCCGCGCGTGATGCGCGAACGAATTCGCAAACTCGGCATTGATCCGGACGATTACAGGCCCAAAGGCTACGACGGATCGAACGAGTGATGACTTGGCTAAATCGAAACGGCAAAGATTGATGCGCAAAATTTAGCCACAGAGAACACAGAGGGCACCGAGGTAAGAATGATCGGCTCTTCTCTCTGTGTTCTCTGTGTTCTCTGTGGCTAATGCCTCAATCCTGGTAGCTCCGATGTAGGACAAATTTGTCCGAGCAATAAGCTCCGGCGTTGAATCGCTTTATTAAAAACACCGCGCCGCAAGCTAGGATGAAATGATCACTGCCGGAGCTTGACGCAAGGCGATGGGCAACGAAAACACAGCCATTTACGCGGGTTTTCGCGTGGCACGGCGATTGTAAAAGACATTGCGGTGATTGCAGGAAAAGGTGATGTGAGGTCGAAGCGACCTGCGCGTTATCGGTCAACCGAACGACGCTGTGGGAAACGGAACCTCAGCCAGCAGCATGAATCGTGATCACCGAATCGGTTGATCGGTAACAAAGTTGTTATCGTCGGCCATAAAACCAACTTTCATTCAAAAAGGAGAATAGCAATGGCATCAGGTGAATTTGAAGTTTCCGGAGGCCCGGCTCCCAATCTTTTGCACGGCCACATCGAAGCCACCGTTATGGAACACGGCGGGACAACGCCGACGACGATTATCCGCGCCGATCAGGCCTGGGCGGTTGACCTCCACTGGGATCTGCACGGCGCGCTCGTGCCGATGATCTCCGGCATGTGGGTCGTTCATATCTATCTCGAATCCATCGGTCCGGGAGCCGAATTGAAGCTGCCCGATCCGGCGCCGGAGATCAAAATCCCCGTCAACCAGATTTCCGGTCACTACGCTCACCACTTCCACGTTCCGGCGGGAAGAGTGCCTGCGACTCACGGCTCGACGCCTTACAAACTCGTGGCGGCGATCACTTATGAGACGCAGTACGGCACGCCGGGGCCGATGGCAGGCTATGTCGAAGGCCCGATTCTTCAGTTCTACAACCCGTAATTCAACGGCGTCGAAGCGAACCGAAGAAACTACAACACACGGCCCCATCGCCGCGCCAACCGCGACGATGGGGCCAATTTACAACCCGACATTTCAGCGCCACAGCGATTAGCAGCCGGCGAATGAAACTCAGCCAAAGTCTCGCCAACCAGAGATCAATTCGAGGTGAAAAGCGATGAGCAACAAACGTTCACATCCCGCGAGCGAAGGTTCGTCAACGAAGGGCGATAATTTCAAACTGATCACGGGCGTCGGCGCGTCAATCGAATCACGACTGCATCAGGCAGGCATTCTCACCTACGCGCAATTCGCCTCGCTTTCATCCGACGATCTCATCACCATCCTCGGCAGTCTGTCGGGACTGACGAAAGAGAAGATAGAAAAGCAGCGATGGATTGAGCAGGCGCGCGAATTGGCGCTCAAATCCGCGCCGGAAGAGCCGGTCGCAGAGGTCTCCACCGAATTGACCGAACGCCGCAATGCCCGGTTCTCGGCTGATCTGCGAATTGAAAACGGCGAGGTGATCGAGACTCGCGTGAGCTATTTGCAGACCGGAGACGCGGAGGCGTGGAGCGGGTGGGACGAAAAACGCTTCATCAATTTCTTCGTTTCAAGCGCGAGAGTCGGTAACTTTCAATCACAACCGGCGGTTGAAGTTGAAAAGAGCGACACGGACACCGAAGCGTCCGATCAACCGCTGGCGAAAACCGGTCGGGGAGTTGAAAAGCGTCAAATCGGTAAAGAGGCCGTTGAAGAAGCTGTTGAAAAGAATGTTGAGGAATTCGTGGAAGAGTTCGGCCAGCCAAGATTCGAAATCATATCAGTGGAATCCGGCCAGCCGTCGAGAGTGCTGCGGCACAATCAACCATTCGGCGTTCGCCTTCTGCTCGATCTGACCGGCTTGCCATCATCGCAACGGTTCCCGCTCAATTACGCCGCCGTCATTCAGGCGCGCGATCTGATGAACAGAAGCTCGCAAACGCTCTTCAATGAAAGTGGAAAAATCGAAGGGGCGGGAGAGGCGATTATCACGATGAAGGGAACGAGCCTGCAACCAGGCTCCTATCTGCTAAGCGCGACCGTTACGTTCAACCCGCCGGCCCGCCAGCTCAGTTCGATCAATATCGGAGGCGGATTGCTGCAAATATACTGAGACCCGGCGCCTGCCGCATCGCCGTCCATCCGGGCTAAGCCGCATCCAGCTCAGTCGGAAAATCATCCTTGATTTCCGGATCATCGGCCTTAAATTCGATCTGAACAGGAGAGAACTTACAGCACCATTTCGCGAACTCGCCTTGCGTCCCCGTGGTGTGCGCTCCGAGCAGCATGTGCAAAACCACGTGCGCGGCGGGCATTCCCTTCTGTTTCGCATCGTTCATTAAATCAACCAGCTTGGATTCAAATTCCTGGTTCATATTCAATCCTTTCTGCCGGCCTTTCCGATGGGATGAAGCCTTAAATGTGTTGTGATACGGGGAGCGATTTGTCGCAATAACTCTAATCGCCGCGCCTGCTCGAATCAACCATTACAGCCCGGTTACGGAACAGATTCACGGCGCTGATTACTTCCGCGTCGGTACTGAGCCGCTGATCGGCTTCCGGGTGGTTTCGCCGGTGTTAAGCACAGGGACGCCGTCGTCAACTTCATCGTGCGGTCGCGGTATGACGTGGACTGAAACGACCTCGCCGATTCTGCGAGCCGCCGCCGCGCCCGCGTCCACAGCCGCTTTCACCGCGCCGACTTCGCCGCGCACGATAGCGGTCACGAGTCCCGCGTCAACCTTCTCAAAGCCGACCAGCCGCACATTCGCGGTTTTGACCATCGTGTCCGCCGCTTCGATCATCGCCACCAAACCTCGGCATTCGACCATTCCCAGAGCTTCCATAAAAACCTTTCGATGTTGAATGAGATTATCTTCGGAGGCGACATTGTAGATCAAAGCGTCGGCGCGTGGCTACGAGCGGCTGCGATTTATTTGATGGGCGCGCTGTTGCGGGAGCTTGGCGAAATTTGGCCGGCTTGCTAAGCTCTCACGCGTCACTGGCGATTCGCTGTTCGTCTTTCGCCTTCAGATTCACAGCGTTTTATCTCAACAATCAGGTTCAATCACTTTCTGGCCAGTCCCCATCAATCACGGGAGGAAAAACCATGAAGAAGTGGATGTGGGTAATCGCGGCTCTCTGCGCTTCGTTCTTCTGCCCGGCCAAAGCTCTGGCGCAGGCGCAGATGTCTTCGGCTGATTTGAAAGGCGTCGTGCGCGATCCCGCGAAAGCCGTGATCCGCAGCGCGACGGTGACGGCGACTCACACGGCCACCAACATCTCGCGCGCAACGACCACCAGCGCAACCGGCGATTACCGCATCCCGCTGTTGCCTCCCGGCGATTACGACATCAAAGTGGAGATAAAAGGCTTCACCGCACAGATCAGGCGCGGCGTCACGCTGACTGTCGGCCAGACGGCGGTCGTTGATTTCGACCTTCAAGTCGGTCAGGTCGCCACTCAGATTGAAGTGGTCAGCGGCGAAACTCCCGTGATCGAAACCGAGCGCACGCAACAGGCCGACACGCTGACGCAAAAGCCGATTCAGAACCTGCCGATCAACGGACGCAACTTTCTGAGCTTCGCGCTGCTCGTGCCCGGCGTCGCCGAAGAGAACCCGGCTTTCACCTCAAACCTGCTGCCACAGATTCAAACCTCGCGTCTCTATTTCGCCGGTCAGAACGGGCGCGCCAACAGCGTCACGGTTGACGGCGTTGACAACAACGACATCGCGGTCAACGGCGTGCGCCCGACCATCAGCCAGGAAGCCGTGCAGGAATTCCAGATCAACCGCAGCAACTTCAACGCCGAGTTCGGGCGCGCGGGCGGCGGCGCTATCAACATCGTCTCGAAAAGCGGCGCGAATCAGTTTCGCGGCAGCGTCTACAACTATTTTCGCAACGAGAAGCTGGACGCGCGCAACACGTTCGCCACGTACCTGAAACAAGACCCGCCGTTCAAACGCAACCAGCCGGGGTTCGCGCTCGGCGGCCCTGTGGTCAAAGAGCGCGCGTTCTTCTTCGCGGCTTACGAAGGCCTGTTCCGGCGCGAGTCGTCTTTCACCACAATCCTCAACGATCCTTCAATCCTGAAGCCTACGCCGGGACAGCAGAACCTGATCAACTTCTTCAAAAGCCTTCCGGCGCTCGCTTCGGCGGGCCAGCAGATTGAAGACCTGTTGACCACCTCGGCCAGCAGCGCATTTCCGAACGCGGCGAATCCGATTCCGTACAACCGGCTGACCTACGATCTGCTGACAAACTCGCAGGGCGCGTTTCCATCGCAGGACACGCAGAGCGCGGGCAGCTTCCGTTTGGATCACTCAATCAGCCAGCGCGACCAGATACTCTTCCGTTACAACCTGACGAACGATTCGCAACACGGCGTCGGCGTCGGCGGACTCAACGCGCCTTCAACGGGGTTCGACATCGCGCTGCACGATCACGCTTTCGTCTTCGGCGAAAACCACACGTTCAACGAACGCGCGTTCAACGAATTCCGGTTCCAGTTCGCGCGCAATGTCTTCAACGTTGACACGAGCGATCCGTTCGGGCCGCGCATCACGCTTTCAGGCATCGGCAGATTCGGGCGCGATTTCAACAACCCGACCGACCGCACGCAACATCGGATTCAACTCGTTGACAATTTCAGCTATCAACTCGGCAGGCACAGTTTCAAGATGGGTGGCGATTTCAATCGGTTCACGTTCGACGCGTTCCTGGGCATCTTTCGCGGCGGCGATCTGACATTCTCGCGGCTGCCGGTCCCGCTGTCGCTGGTCTTCGGCGAAGCGAACTCACAGCAACTTGTCACGCTGCTCGGCGCGCTGGGCCGCAGCGATCTGATTCCGGCGATCACGACTGAGCCGCTGACCACCGTTCAACAATTCAATCTCGGCTTCGCGGTTTTCTTCAATCAGGGCTTCGGCGATCCGAAGGCCGAATTGAAAGGCTATCTGACCGGGTGGTATTGGCAGGACAGTTTTCGCGTCACGCAATCGCTGAACATCAATTACGGCGTCCGCTACGATCTCGATCTGCAACCCGGCGAGATCAACCGCGATTACGACAACATCGCGCCGCGTTTCAGCTTCGCCTGGCAACCGTTCAAAAACGAGCGCACGGTCGTTCGCGGCGGCGCGGGGATGTATTACCAATCGCTGGTTTCGGCGGCTTCATTCATCGCCTCGGCGCTGGGCAAGCGGCGCAAGATCACCAACCTGCTGGTCACGCCCGAAGCGCGCATCACGCCGATTGCGGCCAATTCCGTTTGCGGCGCGACGCCTGATATTCCGCCGTCGTTCTGCTTCATGCAGCAACTGATCACGCGCGGCGTTCTGACCTTCCCGCCGAGGCAGACGATTCCCGAATCGGCCTACGCGACGCTGCTGGGGCTGACGCCTGCGACCAGCGTCAACAAGGTCACAATTGATCTGGAAGACAACGCCGTCAACCCATACAGCATTCAGGGCAGCCTCGGCGTTGATCGCCAACTTGGGCGCGATTGGAATCTGTCGTTGAACTATCTGCTCAATCACGGACTGCACGCGCTGCGCACGCGGCAGGTCAACGCGCTGCCGAATCCGCAACTGCTCGATCCGTTCGGCAGACCGACGCTGACGCGAAGGGCTGACCCGGCGGTGCTGGCCAAATTTCTGTTCGAGACGGCAAGCAGCGCGATCTATCACGGAATGACCGTCAGTTTGACCAAACGATTCAGCCGGCGCTTTCAAACGCTGGCGTCTTACACCTACGGCAAGGTGATTGACGACGTGTCGGATTTCGATCTGCCACTCGGCCCGCAAGACCCGACCAATCCGGGGCAGGAGCGCAGCCTCTCGACTTTCGATTTGCGCCAGCGGCTATCGGTTTCAGCGGTCATCGAAAGTCCGTTCAGAAACCCGGCGCTGGCCAATATCATTGTTGCGCCGATCATCACGGCGCGCAGCGGCTTCCCTTTCAACGTCACGACCGGAATTGACATCAACCAGGACAGCAATAACAACGACCGCCCGTTCGCGATGGGGCGCAACACGGGGCGCGGGCCGAATTATTTCACGATGGATTTGCGGCTGGCGCGGCGATTCGGATTCGGCAAAGACAGCCATCGTTCGATGGAGGTGATCTTCGACTCGTTCAATCTTTTCAACCGCGCGAATTTCAGAGAGGTGAACGGAAACACCAACGGCGCGCTATTTTTGAAAGATTTGGGGCTGAGCGATGTTCGCGTCGAAGGCGACGCCGCCATTCCGGCGAGTTCATTCAGAGGGTTCATCTCAGCGCACGACCCGCGCATTATCCAGTTGGCGCTCAAGCTCAATTTCTAGATAGCGCAAAAAAATCAAGGGGCGAGATGACCTCGCCCCTTTCGCATCTATTCCCGCCGATTCGGTTTTAGTTCGACGGCTTGTTGAATTTCGCGTCGTCAATCGGGACGTTGGTTTTGACCTCGGTGAATTTCATGGTCATCGCGAACATCGGATTGACCTGCTTCATGGTGTGGGCGACTTTGACGCCGTCCACGACCTTGTAATCGTCCATGTAAGATTCGGTCGCCATCTTCCCTTGCGGGCCTTCGACTTCCATATCCTGGCGCACAAGCAACCCGGTGTTGACATCGAAGTAGAGCTTTTCGGGGCCGCCTTCGGCGGGCGTGGCTTCGATGACGTAAGTTTCATACGAGCCGACCTTCTCCTTGCCCTTCATTTCCATCTTCGGATAAATCTTCTTGTAGTTGATCTCGGCGTAAAAATCCGACCTGCGCTTCATCGCGGCCAGTTCGCCGCCGCTCAATTCGCGCAATCCCTGCATCGGATCGGTCGCCCAGGCTTTCGCGCCGTCGAAGACGTTATTGACCACGCCGAAGCCGGGAATGTCTACCTTCGTCGCGCTCTTATTCGGAGCCTTCGCCGCCATTTCGAGCGTGCCGGTCATGTTCATCGCTTCGATCTCGAACGAGCCTTTGACCGAGCGCGACGTGATCTTCTCGACGGCTTCCCTGCCGCCGAGGGCTTTGACGAATTTGTCGAGAACTTCATCAACCGTCGGCAGCGCCGCCGGTTTCGCGTCGGACTTGGCGGCGTCCGCTTTCGGCGTGTCGGCCTTCGGCTTGTCTTGAGCGGCGACGGCGATAGCCGCCAGCATCGAGAAGGCCAGGATCAGAGCAATTCGTTTCATAAAATTCTCCCTTTCTGAGTTGAATGTTGAAAGTTGATGTTTCAGTCTGCGTTATTTGACAGCGGGCGATTTCCGCTGCGCCTTTGCTTGCGATTTCCGAATTTGTTCGACAGCCGCATCCAGTTGCGCGTCGCGCCCCGCGAGCAGCGCCGCGCGGTCATATTTCACTTCGACATCAGGAATCACGCCGCGCCCTTCGACCAGAACGCCCTTCGGCGTTTTAAAATCGGCGATGGCGAATTGAAAGAGCGCGCCAGTGGGAAGCTTCTGGAAAATCGAGGGCAGCGCGGCGCCAACGCTGCGTTCGCCGACAATGACGGCGCGGCCCATCTCCTGAATCCCGCTTGAAAAGACTTCGCTGGTCGAAGCGCTCATCCCGTCAATCAAAACGACGACCGGCCCGGTGTACGGATTCGATTGCGGGATAATCGCGAATTTCAATTCTCCGCTGCGCATCTTCATCGCGCCGAGCGAACCCGGCTTGTCGCAAATCCTGCCGGCGATGGTCGAGGCGATGCCGCCGACCCCTCCCGGATTTCCGCGCAGGTCGAAGATCATTCCGTCCGCGCTGTTGAATTCAGCGATAGCCGCTTTTAGTTTTTCCACCACCGGCATCGTGAAGATGTTGAACCGAATGTAGCCGATGTAACCCGATCCATTCGACATCCGCTTCGCCTCGAACTCGGTGTATTGCGGTGGGAAGTTTCCGAACTTCGGCGATAGCTCGCCCTGCAGCCTCTCTCGCGTAAGGGTTGTTTCGCGCCGCTGGTCTTTGTCGTCCAGATAAACGATCTTCACCGCCGTGCCCGGATCGCCGCCTATCGCAGCCAGAATGCGGCGATTGATGCGGAGGTTTTTCAGTTCCACCCGTTCGGCGCTTTTCGCAAAGGCGCCGACAATCCGCTCGACGGTTTTGCCGTCAACTTCTTCGATCAAAAAGCCCGGACGCAATCCGGCCTTCGCCGCGCTCGACCCTGGCTCGACGCGTGTGATTGTCGCCGCGCCTTTGATCAGGCGCAGGTCAACGCCGACGCCTCCATTCGACGGATCCTTTTGATCTTCGGGAATGACCGATTCGGGAGGGATAATATTGAAATGCGATTGATGAAGTTCGCCGAGCATTTCCTGCAACACACGATAAAGTTCCTGGTCGTTTTTGACGGCGGCAACCCTGGGCGCGTAAGTCTCGCGAGCTTTGTCCCAATCAACTCCGCCCATCGCCGGATCGAAATGCTTCTCTTTCACCGTCCGCCAGACGATGTCGAAAGTCTGCTGTCGAATATCGCCGGATTTTTCGCCGGATGGAACGGCGCCGGCCACCACCGGCGATTGCGCCGGCTGCTGAGCCTGCGCCCGCACTCCGCCGAAGAGACCGGAAAAGAGAGATGCGGCCAACACAAACGCCGCCGCTAAAATCAGTCTTTTACTCATCAACTGTTCCCCGTTTTATAAAGAATGCATTTGAATGGAGCCGCCGGGTACAAGGCGCGAGCGATTATACCTTACGAACCCCGTGAGCGAAGGTTCCGAAAAGAAGTGGGAGTAGGGGATGAGGATTGTGGTGGATGTGGATGAACAACGTGTTCCCACTCCCTATTCCCTACTCCCCACTCTCACTCTCACATTGATTTAGGCCGCAAACTGATTTAGCATCCGTGCTCGGTTTGAAGTCATAAATTGAGTTCTGTGCCCTGTTTATAGGTGTGAAATTGAAATTACTAAACAATTCGGAATGACTAACACATGCCCTCAATGCAAAGCCCCAATCCCGCGCGATGTAAGCCGGTTTTGCAATCAATGCGGCGCGGTTTTGCCCCCTGTATCCGCGTCATTGGGACAGGTTGATATAAGCCAGATAGGAACTTCGCCGGAGTTGTCGAACACTGGAATCCCCATAACGACGGGGAGGCCCGTAGCCCCGAACAACGCGCCTCTCGGACAATCTCCCCAGCAAAAAATTATGGTAGCTCCACATAACGAAGCAAAGCCCCAGCAACCGGAAGCCACGCTGCACATCCTGTTGCGCGATGGCAGCGTGATCGAGCGCGATTTGAAAGATGGCGCTGTAAAGATCGGCAAGCTGCCGCAAAACGACATCATCCTGGACGACGCCTCGGTTTCCGGCTCGCACGCGATGATCAGCTTTGAAGGCGGCGCCTACAGGATCAGCGATCTTGGCAGCAAAAACGGCACGTCGCTCAACGACGCGCGAATCACCGAACCGCGCGCGCTCCAGCATGGTGACCTGATAAAAATGGGGCATTGCACGCTGACCTTCAGGCTGAAAGAAGCCGGCGATACGCTGTCAGTGCAGCGCACACAGATACTCGGCGCAGGAGAAACTCCACCGCCTCCACCGGCGCCGCCAGCGCCCAAGCCTGCTGCGCTCAACGAAGACGCGCTGGCCGCCGCGCTGGTCTCTTCAGGGCTGGTCGCGCAAAACGCGGTCGAACGTTTGCGCGGACAGGATGCGCGCGGACGCCGCCTTTACCGCGCGTTGATCGAAGAAAAACTGGCGACCGAAATCGGCCTGCGCGATCTGATGAGCCGTACGTTCAACCTTCCTCCGGTCGATCTGAAAACTATGGAGATTGATTCGGCGGCGGCCTCAGCGTTGCGCCCGCAATTCCTGCGCGAGCGGATGATTTGCCCGGTTATCACGCAGCCTGACCGACTGACGCTCGCCGTCGCTGATCCGACCGACAAAGCCACGATTGACGAAGCCGAGCGCGTCACACGCAAAAAAGCTTCGCTGCGCCTGACGGTTCCAGGTGAAATCGTCGCGCAACTCGACAAATTTTTCACGCCGCGACTGGTCGGAGTCCTGCCGTCTGGCGAGAAGATCGAGGCGGCGCTCAACCATCACGAAATCGAAATCGGTAAGGCGCCGCATAACCGCATTGTGCTTTCGGACCCGACGGTCAGCAGCACGCACGCCATCGTGCTGGCGCAGGGCGGCGGTTACAACATCGTTGATCTGGGCAGCAGCAACGGCACGTTCATCAATGGACGCAGGCTCGGAGCCGAATCGCATACCTTGCAGCACGGCGACAAGATTCAATTAGGCCAGGCCTTGCTGACTTTTCGCAATCCGGCTGAAACGGTCGAGAGTAAAACCGCGCGGCTCTCGCCCGAAGCTCTCGAAGAGATTCGCCGCCGCGCGATGACGCCGGGCCTGCCGCCTGCGGCGCAACCCGGCGTGCGAACCGATCAGAGCGCGTGGGCCGCGCCAGTGGCTCCCGCTCAGGTCGCTTCCCCCGCTGTGCCAAATGGCGACGACGACAGAAGCGAGAAGAAAAAGAAGAAGAACAAAGACAAGAACAGTTGGTTCAGCGCAAACGCCTTGAGCCGCATTGTCGCTCAGGTGCTCGGCGCATTGGCGACGGGGTTAGTAACCATCTATCTGATCAAATCGGGAATGAAAGAAAGCGATGGAGCCAAGAGCGGCGGTAACGGCTCAAATGTCACGCAAGCCGCCAAACTCACCAGCAACACGTCGTGGGAGAAATTCAGCACTGGATTCCTGTCTTTCGGGAAAACCGTCGAGGCTTCGGGCGTCGCATTCGCTCCCGGTTTGAACGGCGTGCTCTTCATGGTTGACAGCAGCGAAGGCGAAGCGCACTGGATGCAGCTTGACGAGAACGGCAAACAAGTCGGCTCGATCAAGAAGATTCCGCTCGGCGTAACTTTCAGGGACCCCGAAGCGCTCACCTACGGCAATTCGTTCTTCTACATGGTCACCTCTCAGTCAGACTCCAGGGACGGCGTGAAGAACGCGATCGTCCGCTTTGACATCAGCCCCGAAACGCAGACGCTGCGCGGCCAGCCCGAAATCATTACCGATTTCCGCTCTTTCCTGCTTCAAAACGTGACGGCGATTTCCGCCATCGGCGCGCCGGATGGGATAAAGGGCGGATTGAATATCGAAGGCATCGCGTGGGATCCGAACAACGAGAGATTGCTGCTCGGATTGCGCGGGCCGCAGATCGGAACCCAGGCCGTGATTGTGCCGGTCAAACTGCGCGATCCGCGCGGGCCGTTCACTCGCGAAAACCTGAAGATTGACGAGCCGAATGTGATTGTCCTGTCGCTCGACGGTCACGGCGTGCGCGACATCACTTACGATTCGCATTTGAGAAGCTTCCTGATCATTTCCGGCGCGCCCGAAACTTCGCCGAAGACGGACTTCGGATTGTGGGAGTGGAACGGACAGCCGGACGCGAAGCCGGTCAGAATGATGACGCTCGAAGACAAGATGAAGCCTGAAGGCATCACCAGCGTCACGATCAATGGCCGCAGCTACATCTTCGTGGTCGGCGACGCCGGGAGCTATTTGAGACTCGATTACAAGTAAACGATTTGGCAAAGTATCGTGGTGTGTTGTTCGGCCAATCAGCCGCGCCTGAAGCGGCGATGAAGCGATATTTCATATCAAATATTGCATATGAAATATGAGATATAACCGGCGATCGCACATCAGATATTTCGCCCGCCTGCTTAAACGCACAAACCGCTAGAGTGCCCTCTCAAACAAGAAAGCCCAAACATCGGAGGTAATACTATGTTTCGTTTGAAAATATCTCGTTCCTTCTCGTCAGCGCTGTTCGCTTTTGCGCTCCTGATTTGCTTTGTCGCGGCGTCCGTTTCTACGCCATCGTCCGCGAGCGCGAGCGGCGGCGCTGAACCGCAGAAGAAAGACAAAGAATCGAAGAAGGGAAAGAAATCCAAGAAATCTCCCAACGCGCCCGCCGAACCCGGCACACCTGCGATGTGGGAAGATCGCGGCGACGTTTCAAAGCTGAACCTGATCATGGGCATCGGCAGCGAAGAGGGCATGCCCAAACCGCCTTTCCAGTTCGACAAGGAAGACGTGACCGGCACCAATCCGAAGATCAAGGTCATTGACGCCAACGGCGTGAAGTGGAACCTCAAGTTCGACGAAGAGGTGCACGCCGAGGTCGCCGCCAGCCGCATCGCCTGGGCCTGCGGTTACATGGTCGAAGAGAGCTACTTCATGCCGTCCGGCAAAGTAGACGGCGTGACGGGGCTGGGCCGCGCCAAAAAATTCGTCGGCAGCGACGGATCGTTCACCAACGGGATGTTCGAGAAACGGCCCGACAACATCGCGCGCCGGGCCATCAACTGGGACTGGGACAAGAATCCTTTCGTCGGCACCAAAGAGCTTTCAGGACTTGCGATTCTGAATTGCCTGCTCAGCAACTGGGACGCCAAACCGACCAACAACAACGTGCTCGGAATGTTCGACGATGACGGCAGCGTCAAAGACTGGTATCTGGTCGCCGATTGGGGCGGGACGTTCGGCAAAACCGGCGGATTCATGTCGCATACGAAATGGGACCTTGCCGATTATTCCAAACAGCAATTCATTTCCGGGTCGAGAGGCAACACGATCAGTTTCCACTACTCCGGCAAGATGAGCGCCCTGCGTTCGGTTCCGCGCGAGCATGCGCAATGGTTCCTCGGCATTCTCGGTAAGCTGAGCGACAACCAGATCCGCGACGCGTTCCGCGCGGCGGGCGCGACACAGGCCGAAACCGAAGGCTTCACCGCCCAGATTCGCAAACGCATCAGCGAACTTCAGGCCGCCGCCAGATAACCCCCGGTCAACCGCTTTTTAGATCGGTTTGCGATTGTGGAGGCGGGACAATTTGGCTGTGTCCCGCCTCCACAAACCAAAACATCCCCATTACGATGCAGGTCATCATTCAACCACGCGACGGCATCGAGCCGTTTCTCAAAGGAATCAGGCAAGCGAAAGAAAGCATCGAGGTCATCCTTTATCGCCTGGATCGGCTGGAGATCGAGCAGGAACTGGTTGAAGCCGCCGGGCGCGGCGTTCACGTCCACGCGCTGATCACTTATACCAACAAAGAAGACCTGAAAGAAATCAAGAAGCTGGAAAAACGGCTGGCCGGACGCGGCGTGAAAGTCACGCGCACCGCCGAAGACCTGGTTCGTTATCACAGCAAGATGATGATCATTGACCGGCGCGCGCTTTATCTCCTCACATTCAACTTCACGTTCCTGGACATCCACCACAGCCGCAGTTTCGGAGTGATCACCGGCCAGCCCCATCTCATCTCCGAAGCCGTACAGTTGTTCGAGGCCGATGTCGAAAGGCAGGCTCACAGAGTCGAGGCCGCCCATTTCGTCATCAGCCCCGTCAATTCGAGGCAAAAGCTTACTGAATTCATCCTGGGCGCTGAAAAACAACTGCTGATTTACGACGGCAAGCTCACCGATCCGCAGATGGTCAAATTGCTGGAAAACCGCGCGAAGGCGGGCATCGAGATCAAAGTCATCGGGGCGATGAACAAGCGCGTGAAAGGCGTCGAAGTCCGCGAAATCCCGCTCATCCGGCTGCACGCCCAGGCGATCATCCGCGACGGCAAGGAAGCTTTCTTCGGAAGCCAGAGCCTGCGCAAGGTCGAACTGGATCAGCGACGCGAGGTCGGCCTGATCACCGATGACGCGGACGCCGTGCAAAGCTTCCTGATCATTTTTGAAATGGATTGGGGCGACATCATCACTTGAGAAATCAAAAATCAAAAACCAAAAGGCAAAAATGGAAGTCGGATTTTCTCGAATCTCAATTCTCAGATCGTTCATCCTCGCGCTGCTGCTGCTGGCGTTGCCCATAATCGCGACAGCGCAAACCGGCAACAACCCAAATTCAATTATCACTTTCGCCGTCATCGGCGACACGGGCACCGGCGACGAAGCCCAACTGGCCGTCGCCCGCCAGATGGTCAGGCAGCGCGAACAGACTCCCTTCGATTTCGTGATCATGCTCGGCGACAACATCTACGAAACAGGCGACGAGAGACTTATCAAACCGCGCTTCGAGGAGCCTTACAAAGACCTGCTCGCCGCTGGCGTCAAGTTCTACGCCGCGCTCGGCAATCACGACATCATCAAAGGGCTAAAATTCCAAACCAACTACCCCAACTTCAACATGGGAGGGCGGCGTTATTACAACTTCACCAAAGCCCCCAACGAGAATAACGAGAACCTGCTCGAATTTTTCGCGCTCGATTCGAACTTGATGACATCCGAGCAGTTGAAATGGCTGGACGAAAGTTTGAGCGCGTCAAAGGCGCGCTGGAAAATCGCTTTCTCCCATCATTCAATTTACTCGTCGGCGCGGATGCACAGCCCTTACGTCAAACTGCGCGCGCAACTCGAACCACTCTACGTCAAGCACGGCGTCAGCGCCGTTTTCTCAGGCCATTCGCACTGTTACGAACGCGTCAAGCCGCAAAAAGGCGTTCACTATTTCACCGAAGGCGCGAGCGGCGAAATCAAGCGCAAAACGCTGGATCGTCGCAATCCCCTCTTCGCCGCTGGCGAAGACGGCGTCAATTCGTTTCTGATCGTTCAGGTGAGCGAAAACGAGATGAAGGTTGAGGCGATCAGCGCCGACGGGAAATTGATTGATTCATACACGATCAATCGGCCGGTGAAATAAGTGGCTGCGCTATAAAAATCAGGACTGCGCGAGCGTTTGCGCGACCTCAGCGAAGGCGGTCGCGTATCGGGACACGGCCTGGATGTCCACCACGCCGGGCCAGCGATCCGCCGGATGATGAAAGAGCGGATTGGCCAGGCACAGCAACGACAGATAACGCCCGCCGTTGCGATGAATCTCGCCCGCTTCGCCGAACGGCGCGACGCCGCGCTTCGCTTTGTCATTGATCGCGACGCCCTTGCTGGTCAGAGCGTTGACGGCGATGGCTTCGAGTTCATCGCTTGACGCCTGAATGCGATTGGGCGCGCCCGCCGCGCCGATGTTGGCTCCGAAATGAATCCACGCGCGCGCGCCGGCGGCAAGCTGTGGGCGTCGCGCGAGAAAATCCTTCAGGCCCAGATGTCCCAGCTCGTGCCCGCTCGAAGCGAGAAAATATACGTCGCGCGCAGGACGCCTGGCCGACAGCGCGCGCATCGCTTCCAGCCAGCAAACCAACCCGCCGCCGCGCTCGCTGGTCGAACGCCACCAACCGCTGCGCGGCGTCATCACGACCAGAGGTTCAAGCCGCCCGTTCCCGCCTTTGATCGAGGCCGTGACATTAATGGCGCGCGTTTTTGTTCGTTTGACCTGCGCGACGAAATGCGCGCTGGTTTGCCGCCGCAGCCATTCGCGGTGTTCGCCGCTGATTTGCAGGATCGGCGAGCCGTAAGGATGCTGAAACTGCGGCGCGTTGATCGGGCATAAGCCGGGGCGCCCGCCTTTGGTCAAAACGATGATGGCCTGGTGGCGGCTGTTGCGGCGTGTGGGTTCGTAGCTCGCGCCGTATTCGGCGTTCGGCGGCAATTCAATCCAGCCGATGTCCGCGTCGCCTCCGAACGGGCCGAGCGTTCCGCGAACGCCGGCAGCCGAAGTGAACGGCGCATCGAAGATCGGCATGCCTTCGACGCGTTTGTCGTCGGCGGCGACAAAGCAGGCTTGCGGGTCAACGCGGTCGAGCGTGAAGCTTTCGAGCGCGATGGCGCCGCCGCAGCGTCTGGCCTGCGCCGCCAGCCATCGCGCCGATTGCTCATCAGCCTGCGCGCCGGTGCGATGAACGCCTTGCCGGTCGTATTCCCGAATGAGACGAGCGGCGCGCTGTTCCATCACATCCGCGCGCGCGGCCAACCCGAACGCCGACGCGCCGAGCCAGCCGAGAAATTCCTTGCGGGAAAGTTGCGTCATTCTTTTTTCGCTTTTTGCGCCGGCGCCGCTCGATCTACCGCCTGGTGAATCAGGTCAACCAGTTTCCACGAATCGCGCGCCAGCGACGGATCGGCTTGTTGTCCCAACCGCTGCTCGCTTCGCACCATCCAGACGCCGAACAAATGGCGCGGGTGATTGATCCACGGGAGAAAACCGAATGCGCCGGGGCTGCTCACCTGCAATGTCGCGCCCTTCGCATCCTGTTCGTCAATCCATTCACCCAGCCCGTAATGCGACCGCCGGCCCAGGCGGTCGTTCGAGGCGATCACCAGCGGCAATTTTCCGGTTTGATCCTTCTGCATTTCGCGCACCGATTTTTCCGACAAAACGCGGCGGCCTTTGTACACGCCATTGTTGATGATCATCTCCAGAAAGTGGGCGTAATCCGTCAGTGTCGAAGATGCGCCGCCCGCCACCCTCGGATTGCGATTCAACTCTACGCGGGCAAAGGTCGTGTTCGGCATCTCGCACTTGTCGGCGATGCGTTCTTTGAACAACTGATTCCAGCCTTTGCCGGAAACGACTTCAGCCACGCGCGCGCCGACCTGCATGGAAGCGCTGCCGTAGCGAGCTTCTGTGCCGGGATCAGCCTTCAGCACGCCCTCGCTCGCCACCCGGTCGGCGTATTCGGCGATGGTGATGCGGTGATCCCACTGGCCGGGGAGTTCGCTCAGCCCCGAAGTGTGAGAGAACATCTGCCGCACGGTGATCGTCCCTTTTTTGCCGGTGAAGTTGGGCAGGTATTTCGATACCGGCGCATCCAGGTCGAGCTTGCCTTCATCCACCAGCGACATCATCACCGCCGCCGCCAGCCACTTGCTGGCCGAGGCGATGGCAACCTGCGTGGTCTCGTCGTAGGCGCCAAAGAATTTTTTGTAGATCACCTGCCCGTCTTTGTAAACGAGCAGCCCCGCCCCGGGCAATGCGGCTTTTTTATAAGTCTGTTCGGCGAATTCCGCCACCGGCGTGAAATCATAATTCGCAGCCGATGGTTTTTTCGCCCCGTTTTGCGCGGTGGCGCGCAATGCCACGCCGGGCTGAACGCCGCTCGCCACAACGACAGCCAGCAGCGCGATGAGCCAGACGCGAGGCGCGATTGATCGAGTTGTCATAAATAACCTCCGACGACGTCGTGAACGTCGCATAAACGATTGCCTCTCTGCGCGGCGTTCGGGTCAGCCTGATTTGGGGAACTCGCGCGGCTTACCCGGGTCGCCTTCTTTGGCCAGCCCCAGATCAAAGTAAATGGCGTTGGCCAGATCGAGCATACGCTGGTTGTGCAGCGCTCGCCCCGGCATGCCGTTGAGAACCATCGCCACGACCAGTCCGTATTCGGGATCGCAAAACCCGACCGAAGATTGCGCGCCTGCGTGACCGAACGCGCGGTCAGAACAATGATTGCCATAAAGAAACGCATCCACGATGAAGCCCAGCCCCCAGTCCAGCGTAATCCCGAAGGTCTGATCGAGCATGCCGGTGCGATGGCGCGCGGTGATCGCTTCGACGGTTTGCGGCGAGAGGATGCGTTTGCCTCCAAGCTGCCCGCGATTGAGCAGCATTTCGTAAAAGCGTCCCAGTTCGCGCATTGGCCCGCGCCCGCCCGCGCCCGGGCTGCAATCAGTGTTGAAGGCTTCGGAGTTCGGAATTGCCGATGGGCGTATTTCGCCGCCGCGCGGCGTCGCGTGCATCCAGCCGATGCGGGAGCCGTAAGCGCGGAAGCGTTCGACAGGCATGCCGATCCAGCAATCCTGCATGCCCAGCGGCAGGAAAATCTCTTCGCGGACGTAACGGGAAAACGGCTTTCCGCTGGCGCGCTGCACCAGTTCGCCGAGGATGAACCAGCCGGAAGTCGGGTGATACCCGGCCTTCTTGCCGGGCAGCCAGCCGGGTTCCAGTTCCGCCTGATAAATCTCTTTCAGGTTCTCGGCCATCGTCCGCGACAACGACCGGTTGCCGCCATCGGCCATGCGAAAGCCGCCGCGATGCGTCAGGACGTGGCGAATGGTGATGGCCTCTTTGCCGCGATTGCCGAATTCGGGGATGTATTTGGCGACCGGATCGTCCAGATCGAATTTGCCGCGCTCCCATTGCTGCGCCACGGCGACGGCTGTGACGGCTTTCGTCGAAGAAAACCAGATCATCATCGTCTCCGGCGTCATGGCGACGTTTTCGCGCGACCAGCCCAGGGCGAAATCGGCGAGCGCTTTGCCGCTCCGCGAAAGGTAAAGCTGGCTGCCGATTTGCGTTTTGTCCTGCTGTAATTTTTCCAGCAGCGCGACGGTGCGCGGCAAGGTCTGTTTCGGATCGGCGAGTTTCGGATTTGCCGTGAGCGTTGAAGCCGCCGTCTGCCCAGCGCTCGCCCAAAGGTTGGACGGCAGCAGGCTCAGGCCGAGCGCGCCGCCCGCCAGGCCAAACAGTTCACGCCGCGAAAAAACAGATGTGTTGACGCCGGTTGTCATAGCGCGCCCTCTCTCAAATGCAGATGTTCAGTTTTACGCCGTCAATCACAACCGGAAACGCGTCGCCCACTTTGCGGCACGGCCAGCTTGGCGGCTTCATCCGCGTTTCCCAATCGGCGAGTTCTTTTTTCAATTGCTCGACGATGGCCGGGTATTTGTCAGCCAGGTTCTGCTCTTCGCCGATGTCTTTTGACAGATCGTAGAGCCAGTAATGATCGCCGCCTTTGAGGAGTTTCCAGTTTCCTTTGCGCACGCCGCCGTTCTCGCCATTGCGCCAGCACAACACGTCGTGCGGCGCCGCTTTCTTCTTGCCGCTCAGATACGGCATCAGGTCAACGCCGTCATAGGCGCGATCCGTCGGCAGTTTGCCTCCGGCGAGCGCCAGCGCTGTCGGAAACAGATCGAGCGAACTAGCCGGTCGTTCGTAAACCATTCCGGCCTTGATCCTGCCAGGCAATTTCATGGTGAACGGCACGCGGGAACCGCCATCGAAGGGCGTCAGCTTGCCCAGCCGCAGCGGATCGTTCGAGCAGGCTTTGGTGTAAGTCGCGCAGCCGTTGTCGCTGATAAAAACAACCAGCGTGTTTTTCTCCAGCCCGGTCTCGCGCAGCTTTTTGAGAATCGCGCCAACGGCGTCGTCGAGCGCGCTGACCATCGCGGCATAAATCCGATGTCGCTCGTCCTTGATGTTCGGGAAGCGGTCGTAATACTTCGCGGTCGCCTGCAACGGCGTGTGCGGCGCGTTGAAGGGCGCGTAAAGAAAGAACGGTTCGTTGCGATGGCGTTCGATGTAAGCCGTGGCTTCGCGCGCGAAGGCGTCGGTCAGATATTCCTTCTCTTCGACAACCGTGTGGCCGCGCACGATCGGATTGCGCGCGGTGCGAATTTTCACGCCTGTGCCTTCGGGATCAATTGATTTCACGCCCGGCTGATCTGGATCAATGTACATATTCGCGCCGAACAGAAAACCGAAGAATTCATCGAAGCCACGGTTGAGAGGATGAAATTTCTCGTGCATTCCCAGATGCCACTTGCCGACCATCCCGGTCGCGTAGCCTGCTTTCTTCATCAATTCGGCCAGCGTGATTTCCGAAGTCGGCAAGCCTATCTCCGGTTCGGCCAGCGCGCGCGTCAACGGCCCGGCGTTGAATTCAAAACCGAAGCGTTGCTGGTTGCGCCCGGTTATCAGGCCGGCGCGCGACGGGCTGCACACCGGCGCCGAGGCGTAGCCGTTGGTGAACTTCACGCCGGCGGCGGCGATGGAATCAATGTTCGGTGTCGGAATCTCGTGGAGCCCGTACAGGCTCACGTCGCAATAACCGAGGTCGTCGCCGAGTATGAAAACGACGTTCGGTTTGCGCGCCGCCTGAGCCGATTGCGGGCGCGGGACGGCGGGAGCGATCATTCCCGCGATCAATGCGGTCAATAACAGAAGCTTCAGAATTCGAGCGGTCTTCATGCGTCTCCTTACTTCACGCGCTGCACGGCAGGCGGTTGATAGCTGTTGTTGAGCAGTTCCGGTTTGGGCAGATAGGCGCGCAGATTCAGGTTGAAATCGCCGCGCGGCGCGGGCAGCCAGTTCGATTCATTGCCCGGCGGCGCTTCGTGTTGCAAATAGATCGTCAATCCACCGTCCGCGTCGTATTTCAAACCGCGCGTGCGGTCGCCGAGCGCGTAACGATTGATCGGATTTTCGACGAAGAAAAAATCCGCCGCATAAAGCGTCAGCGACCAGAATGAGTGCGCTGGCGGCGCCTGCCCTTTCGGAAAGCGCAGAATGTATTTGTTCGCTCCGTTCAGCGGCTGGCCGTCACCGTCCATGTCCGTCGTCAGATAGGAGGCTTCTTCCGGGACGAGTTGGGCGAGGCCTTTTTCCGCGACCAGCGCGCGGAACAGGTATTCGTCGCCAAACGCGCCGCCCCTTGTCACCAGCAGCCAGCCGCCCGCGCGGCGCAGCGCCTGGTCGCCTTTCATCGTCGCCAGCATCTTTCGCGCCGCCGGAATCGCGCGCAGCAATCCGGCTCTGGTCGCCGCGTCGAGCCGCTCGGCGGCGAAACCGTCTTTCACGCTCAGGCCGATCAGCGCGAATTGATCGAGAAATGCGGCGTCGGATACGGGCGGCGGATCGCGCCGCAGCAGCGCGCCCATCTGCTCGAAGAACGCCAGTGGATCGGAATTGGCCGCCGGTGGTTTGGTTGCGGCGGTGGTCTGCGCATTGGCGACGGTCTGCGCCTTGACGGCGGTCGCTTTGCTTCTCCACTCGCTGAGCGGCGCCAGCTTCATTCCATCCTGCAAGGCGATCACGCCCGGCCAGTCCTGCTCATCCACGATCAGCGTGCGAATCAACAGCCAGACCGTGTTGGTGGGCGATTCGATTCGCGTCACGCCCTTCGGCAACACGCCTTTCCATTGCGGGCCTGTGATGGCGTAATCCGCGTCGGCGTCTCGGCTCGTGCGCGCGCTGACGACTCTGAAATTGTTGGTCCAGGCGTCGTAGAACGCATAACTGCAATAGCGTCCACGGGCGGCGGGCGTATGCAGCATCACCGGTTCGCGCGTCAGGTCGAGCCACGCGTTGGAATAAACCGTGTCGTTGTTCGGCGAAACGACGTTGCGATCCTGCCAGGTAGTGAGCCTGCGCCGGTGGCGCAACTCGTTCATCGCCGCGCCCGATTGCGACAACAACCGTTGCCTGGTCTGTTCCAACTTGA